>CAYVKR010000143.1:0-7759 GCA_964452025.1 uncultured Anaerolineales bacterium | reverse complement strand
CTTGAACGGCTCGATCTCCATGCGCTGTCCGGCCGGCGCCACGCCGAAGAAGAGCACCGTCCCGCCCCGGCGCGCCAGGTCGATGGCCCGCGCCATCAGCGGGAGCGCGCCCGAGGCATCGATGACCACATCGAAGCGCCCCTCTTCCAGCGCGTCCACATCGTCGACCCAGCGATCCGCGCCCAACGCCTGGGCCAGCTCTCCACGCGCCGCGTTGCGCTCGACGACGACCACCTCGGCCGCGCCCTGGAGCCGTACCGTCTGCACCAGCAGTTGACCGATGGGGCCTGCGCCCAGAATCGCTACCCTGTCCGCCAGCCGCACCTGCGCTTTCTGTACGCCGTGGAGCACGCAGGAAAGCGGCTCCATGAACGCGCCCTGCTCGAAGGGCAGCAGACCGATGTCGAAGACCGCGTTTTCCGGCGCGACGACAGCCTCCGCCATGCCGCCGGGCAGCGTCACGCCGATGGCCTCCCAGTTGAGGCAGAAGTTCTGCCGGTTGTTGAGGCAGTTGACGCAGTTGCCGCAGGCGATGTTAGGCTCCACGGCGACGCGATCCCCGGGTCTAAAACGCGTCACATGCTCACCCACCGCCGTGACGACGCCGGCGAACTCGTGGCCGGGCGTCACCGGATAGTGCCCCATGTACTCACCGCGAAAGATGTGCACGTCGGTGCCGCAGATGCCGCAGGCCCGCACCGCGATCAACATCTCATCCGGCCCCGGCGACGGCTTCGGGCGCTCTACGATCTCGACTCGATTGGGTTCTCGAATGCTAACCGCTTTCATTGTCGTCTCCTTGCATTTAACTCAGCAGATTAAGCAGATGTAGCAGATTTTTTCGACCTTTCTGAATCGATATCTGCTGGCTCTGAAGAAAATCCGATTGCATCCACATCCTCGCAATTGCGCTTGGCATAAACGGGTATACGATAGGGCTGTGGCACTGCGTCTGCATTGTAGCCCACGCTTTAGAAATCACAACGTCAAACCGATGCACCAGAGAACCAAGAAAATGGATATTTGAGGCTTGTGGCAAGGGCCTTCAAAGGCAAATTCCTTGGCTGACACTTGTAGAGCTGTATCAGGAATCGGAAAGCTATTCTTTAACAAGCCCTTAGCGTCCTGAAATTACGGTATAAGGTGCAACGCACCTACGATTACCCAATCATGCTGGCTAAAAACCCATGCCAGCATGCACGAAATGGCTATTTTCAAACATTCGAAGGTGCGCCGCACCTGGCTACGTTCTAATACCGTAATTTAAGTTAGTGTCCTGTAGCACCAAGAAAGGCTTGTCATCAGAGTCAACTTTCAACTTTTAACTTGCAACCTTCAACTAATTTTTTGAGGAGAACGACATGACCCAACAAACCGCCGCTGCTGATCCGACCGCGCCCACCCGCCTCAGCCTGAAGTACAAAGTGCTCTGGGGCGTCGCTGCGCTGGGGACTTCGCTGGTCTCCGGCACCTACGGCGCGCTGCTGCCCATCTTCTACCAGGACTACCTGGGCCTCCGCGCCCGCTGGATCGCCCTGGCGTCCGTCGTCTACGCCATCTGGAACGCCGTCAACGATCCGCTCTTCGGCTACATCACCGACCGCACCCGCTCCGAGCGCGGGCGGCGCATTCCCTACATGCGCTTCACCGCGCCCTTCCTCTCGCTGACCTTTATCCTCGTCTGGTTCGCGCCGGGCGACGCCGGACAGACCGCCACCTTCCTCTGGATGCTGGGCACCATGCTACTCTACGACACCGCCTACACCATCATCGGCCTGGTCTACTCCGCGCTGCTGCCGGAAGTCACCGAGTCCGACGCCGAGCGCAACGGCCTCCAGATCTCCGCCTCGCTCTTCGGCCTGCTGGGCATGATCCTGGGTTTCGTCATCCCCGACTTCTTCCGGCCCAAAGCGGGCGCCGTCCCCTCCTTCGCGCCGCTGCAGGCGTCCATGGTCGCCGTCGGCCTCATCAGCGGCCTGCTCGTCATCGTCACCACGTTGGTCGTCAAGGAACGCAAGGAGTTTCATCTGCTCGATGAGCCGCTACCGCTGGGCGCAGCCATCCAGCGCACCTTTGCCAGCAAATCCTTCCTGATCCTCGTCGCGCAGAACTTCATGTCGATCCTGATGCAGTCGCTGCTGTTAGGCGCCATCTTCTACGCCGCCGACTACCTGCTGCAGATGAACGCCATGATCCTGGTCGCCAGCCTCTTCGTCCCGCTGATCATCGGCGTGCCCCTCACGTCGCTGATCCGCCGACGGCGGGGCGTCGCAGGAGCGCAACAAACCCTCTTGCTCGTCGCCGGCGTTGCGCTGATACTGATCACCGTCGTGCCGCCCGCGCTCATCCCCGTCTGCCTGGCGCTGGCGGGCTTTGGGCTGGCCGGCCCACAGACGCTGACCAACGTGCTCTTCGGCCAGGTCGCCGACGAGGACGAGCTGCGCACCGGCGTGCGGCGTGAGGGCGCCTTCTTCGGCGTCAACGCCCTGCTGACCAAGCCGGCGCAGTCCGTGGCCCTGGCGCTCATGCCCTTTGTGCTAGAGACGACCGGCTTCATCACGCGCGAGGCCGGACAGGGCCAGATCACCCTAGATCAGCCGGCCAGCGCGCTCTTCGGCATCCGCATCATCCTGGGCCTGATCCCCGGTCTCGCCATGCTGCTGGGCGCCCTCATTTTACGCTGGTATCCCCTGCGCGGCGAGTATCTCAAACAGGTCAAAGCGCAGATGCTGGCCCTGCACGCGGAAAAACACGCCCGCCTTACCAATTCACAGACCTAACCTATCCCAAGGAGACAAACATGACCGCCAATCCATATCTCGAAGCCCTCGGCTACGCACCGACCGACCGCCTCGTCATCCTGCACGCCGACGACATCGGTATGTGCCAGGCGACGCTGGACGCCTATGCGGGGCTCCTCGACACCGGGCTGCCCTTCACGGCCGCCACCATGGTCCCCTGTCCGTGGTTTCCGGCTCTGACGGATATGTGCACCTCACGCTCAGAGGGTATCGACATGGGCGTCCATCTCACGCTGACCAGCGAGTGGACCGGCTACCGCTGGGGCCCGCTATCGACCTGCGACCCAGACACGGGCCTCCTGGACGCCGACGGTTACTTCCACGCCGCCAACGCGCCCGTCTTCGAGGCTGATCCCGCTGCCGTCGCGGTCGAACTCACCGCTCAGGTCGACCGCGCCCTGGCAGCGGGCCTCGACGTCACCCACGTCGACTCGCACATGGGCACCGTCTTCCACCCCAACTTCATGGAAGGCTACCTCAATGCAGGTTTACGACACGGCATCCCGCCCATGTTTCCCCGGCTAGACAAGGCGGGGATGCGCGCGCACGGCATCGAGGGCAAAGAGGCGGAGATGCTAACGGCCTTCCTCGATCAGCTGGCCGCAAAGGGCCTGCCGCTCCTGGACGACCTCAAGACCGTCCCCCTGGATCAGCACGAGCATCGACTGGAATCAACGTTGGCGCTGCTGGACGCGGTGGAACCGGGTATCACCTACTTCATCCTTCACCCCGCCGTCGACACCCCGGAACTGCGCGCCATCACGCCGCACTGGCGGGCGCGCGTCGGCGACTACGAGGCCTTCACCAGCGACGCCATGCAGCGCCACCTCGAGGAGAGCGACCTGCACATTATTCAGTACCGCGCGTTGCGCAACCGGATGCGGGAAAAACAAGGATGACGTGAGGCAGGGCGCTACAGAGTCTGACCGGAGACCGAAGACGGGCGACCGGGGTCGGCTTGTCTGGTCGCTGCCCCCCCGCCCCCCATCAGAGTAGTAACGCAGCCGCAGCGATCGCCACGACGAGCAGGATCACAACACCGTCAACCGCCCGGAACCGCAGTGTCGTCATCGACGTGCGCCTCTGACCGCCGGTGTAACTGCGAGCTTCCATGGCCAACGCCAGGTTCTCGGCGCGGCGCAGGCTGGTCAGGAAGAGCGGGACGAGTAGCGGCAGCGCCTGGCGCGTCCGCTTGAAGAGGCCGCCGCGTCCGGTGCCCCACTCCGCGCCGCGCGACGCCTGCGATTTGGCGATGCGCTCGGCTTCTCGCGCCAGCAGCGGAAGGAAGCGCAGCGTCACCTGCACCATGAGGACGACGTCATGCGTGGGCAGGCCCAGCGCCGTCAACGGCCTGAGCAGCGCGTCGAGGCCACTGACCAGTTCGCGAGTGGAGACGCAGAAGGAGAAAAGGCTGAGCGCCAGGATGAGCGTGGCAAAGCGGCTGATCAGCATCGCGCCTAAGCGAAGGTCGGCCCAGGAGATGTGCACAAAACGCCACGCGATCAGCAACACATCGTCTTCTTGAGGACCAAAGAAAATCTGCAGCAGCGCCAGGATCACGATAAAGGGCAATGGCGGCAGCAGTCCCTTCAGCGCATAACCCAAGGGCACGCGCGCGACGACCAGCGCCAAGAGAATCACGAGCAGGAGTAATCCCAGGCCGGCGAAATGCGGTATCGCCGTGATCGCCCCGAGCAGCAGAGCACCGGCAACGAGGCGCGTGCGGGGATCTAATCGGTGGATGACCGAGCCGGTGGGCAGGTACTGACCAATGGTGATGAAGCGCTGGAACTCGAAGTTGCTCATATACTTGCCGCCGCCTTCAGATGCGCCCGCAGGTGTGAGAGCAACGCCTCCCGACACACAAGCACGGGCGGAAGCGCCCAACCCCGCTTCCGCAGCCCCTCGACTACAGCCGTGACAACCGGCACATCCAGGCCCAAAGCGCCCAAACGCTCACCATGACCAAAAACGTGGGCCGTGCTGCCTGAGAGCACGCTTTCCCCATTGGCAAGCATCGTCAGCCTATCCGCCATCAGCCCTAGATCGTCCATCTGGTGCGAGGAGATCACGAGAGTCATCCCCTTGTCCGAGAGCGCCTGGAGATGGCCCAGCAGCTCGCGGCGCGACGCCGGGTCAAGGCCCGCCGTCGGCTCGTCAAGCAGCAGAATCTCCGGTCGCAACGCCAGAATCGAGGCCAGCGCCACCTTCCGGCGCTCCCCACCGCTCAGCGCAAAGGTCAGCCGGTCCTTAAAAGCCTCAAAGTCCAGGCCGACCAGCGACATGGCCCAGCGGACGCGCTCGCGCAGCGGCACACCGTCGAGCCCCTGTAGGCGCGGCCCGTAGGCGATTTCATCGCCCACGTACTGGTTGAAAATCTGCGTCTCCGGCATCTGAAACGCGAGACCGGCCAATCGACGCACCGCCTTGACGTCCACGCCGGGATCGTGGAGAGCGAAGTCTGCGACGCGTACCGTGCCCTCCTGGGGCCGCAGCAGGCCGTTGAGATGCTGCATCACCGTCGACTTGCCGGAGCCCGTGGCGCCCAGCAAGCCATGCGTCGCACCTTTACCTACCCGCAGATCAACGCCGTTCAACGCGCGACGCGCCAGCGGCGTGCCCTGCAGATACGTGTGCCCCAGATCACGCACTTCGATATGCGCGGGGCGTTCCGGCTGCTCCGGTTCCGGCACCGACGCTGCGGCTGCGGGCGAGCGCGGCAGCGCGTCCAACGCCTCGACAAGCGCAGGCACCGTCAGCGGGGCACGGCCCATATCCGAGAGATGGTGCTGCAGAAATCGGCCCAACTCCGCAGCCGGGGGTGGCGCCAATCCCAACGCCTCCAGTCCCACACCATCGGCGAAGAACGCCTCCGGCGTCGTGTCAACGGCAACGCGCCCATCACGTAGTGCAATAACGCGCTCCGCATCTAACACCTCGTCCATGAAGTGCGTGATGGCGACAATGGTAATGCCTTCCTGATACAGATGCCGCATCATAGCGCGCACCTCGCGTCGTCCCGCCGGGTCCAGCATCGCCGTCACCTCGTCAAAGACGATGCACTGCGGGCGCATGGCCAGCACCCCGGCCAGCGCCAATCGCTGCTGCTGCCCCGCCGAGAGCAGATGAGGCGGGCGCAGGCGCTCCTCCCACAGTCCCATCCGCTCGAGAGTCTCGCGCACGCGGGCGCGGATCTCATTTGCTGGCACACCGAGATTCTCGAGGCCAAAAGCCACGTCATCCTCGACGACCGTCGCCACGATCTGATCCTCGGGGCGCTGGAAGACCATACCCACGGTGCGCCGAATCTGGGAATGCGCCGCCCGGTCGCGGCTATCGTGCCCGTCGACGCTGATATGCCCGGCATCTGGTACCAGCAGCGCGTTAAGGTGACGCGCCAGCGTCGACTTGCCGGAACCATTGGCACCCACCACAGCGACGTACTCACCGACATCAATATTCAACGAGACTTGCTTCAGCGCCGGTACCTGCGTCCCGTTGCCCAACGCATAAGCGTAACTCACGTTTTCCACTTTGATCAGCGTTTCCATAAGCACGAGTCCAGTATACGCGGCGATCAGAGAAGTACAACACACGGGATTTCGAAGCGAGTCCGCTGGTGAAAACGCCCTCCGTACCGTAGAACCTGCGTAGGCGAAAGCAAGGCAAACGAAACTGGGGTTGATGCGGGAGGGAAAGATGATGGAAAGCCGCCTATGGCGTTTGAGCGACCCAGGAACTGCTTCGTTTGCCCGTGACGATCCTCACTTGTTATCTTACTTATTTATGATATTATTATCATGTATATAGAATGATCTTGTATAAGTTTGTGAAAATTCAGGGCTGGCGCCCCACTTGATGACCTGGTTGCGCTGGTTTTCCCCACTGGCTGGGCAAAAACTGGTCGGAAATGAAGCTGTTGCCCCACAATCCATCAAACTTATACAGAATCATAGAATAAAGTATATGTTAAGGGAGAAAAATCAGATGGCTGTTACAACGTTTAAGGCAACCTCACGCAAACTGCCCCAAGGGCTTGCTGTGGAGAACGAAGCACGGGGCTTCAAAATTATCATGGATGAACCTGAGTCTTTAGGAGGCACCAACGCCGGCATGAATCCTGTGGAAGCAATCTTGGCTGCCCTAGGCTCCTGTCAATGCATCGTAGGCGCAGCCTTCGCTAAGGCGCAGGGTATCGACCTGCAAGACATTTGGGTAGAATTGGAAGGGGACCTGGATCCCGCTGGTTTCTTAAAGGGCAAAGAGAGCGTGCGCAATGGCTTCCAGGAAATTCGTATGACGCTGCACATCACGTCAGAGTCACCCGCAGCGGACGTCGAAGCCTTCGCCGATTTCATCGCCAGCCGCTGCCCGGTGGAAGACAATCTCTTCAATAAAACGAACATTGTCTCCAATACACAGGTAGAATCGACCACCAGCTAAACGGTCTCCGCTCAAAAGGTGATCAGACATCGGATTTCTTGAAGAAATCCGATGTCTGATAGGGTCTCTGGGATTGGGATTTCGAAGCGAGTCTGCTGGTGAAAACGCCCTCCGTATCGTAGAACCTGCGTAGGCGAAAGCAAGGCAAACGAAGCTGGGGTTGATGCGGGAGGGAAACATGATGGGAAGCCGCCTATGGCGTTTGAGCGACCCGACAACTGCTTCGTTTGCCCGATTTCGCCGGGTGGCCCAAAAACGATCTTGGCTCTTATTGGGAATTAGGTGAAGCCGTTAACCCGTCTTACGTGAAAAAGTCTGGCATGACGGTTTGAGTCAATCTAAACCGGCTCAAACCACAATTTTTAGGCCAAAATCAAGGCTTTGTCGTGTCTTTGGAATCATCATCTCCGAGAGCTAGTCAGGACGCGAAATGCATTTCACCTAAAAACCCATAAGAGCCTGGAACTAGATGAATTATGGTCATTCGTGTTCAGAAAAAGTGATAAACGATGGAT
>CAYVKR010000142.1:0-7779 GCA_964452025.1 uncultured Anaerolineales bacterium | reverse complement strand
GCGTTGCGGGGTGGAGCAGTGGCAGCTCGTTGGGCTCATAACCCAAAGGTCGGCGGTTCGAATCCGCCCCCCGCTATTCTTCTTTTGGCGAGGTAGCTCAATGGTAGAGCAGGGGACTCATAAGCCCTTGGTTAGCAGTTCGACTCTGCTCCTCGCCACTTGAGTGAGTCAAGAGATTAACGTAGCCCGGCTGCCAGGCCGGGGTCTTTTTTTAGCAAACACTCCGCATATTCTGGGATGATCTCCTCTTTCCTTAAATCCTGGACTTGTTTTTTTCAGAATTTCATCTAAAATAATATTGACTCACCTGAAAAAAGGGTTTTCAGTAGAGAAAGGGGTACTATATGTTGTGGTTGGGCTGTGCCCAACCACAACATATACCCCATATTTTTCTTTGGCTGACCCTTTTTTCAGGGCAGCCAATATTTGTAATTTGCCTGAACGACTGCGTGGACATTGATCAACGACCCAGGAGAAGCACTATGAGTGACGTACAAGCATTAGTAGCACGCATCACCAAGAACGTAGAGAAGGTCATCGTGGGCAAACAGACCACGGTGCACGAGGTGATTATTGCCTTGCTCAGCCAAGGCCATCTTCTCATCGAAGACGTGCCCGGCGTCGGCAAGACCATGCTGGCGCGCGCCCTGGCGCGTTCCGTGAGCGGCATCTTTGGGCGCATTCAGTTCACACCCGATATGCTACCCAGTGACATAACGGGCGTCTCCATCTTCAACAAGGCCAAGGAGACCTTCACCTATCAGCCCGGCCCGGTCATGTCCAACATCCTCCTGGTCGATGAGATCAATCGCGCAACGCCCAAGACCCAATCAGCCCTGTTGGAAGCGATGGAAGAGCGACAAGTGACCGTCGATGGGGTAACACATGCGCTACCCCATCCGTTTATGGTGCTCGCTACGCAGAATCCCATTGAATATGAGGGGACGTTTCCCTTGCCTGAAGCCCAACTAGATCGTTTTCTCATGCAGATCAAATTGGGGTATCCCGGACGCGGTGACGAGATTGAAGTGCTGGACCGCCAGCGCTATCAGCACCCCATCGTGGAGTTGGAGGCCGTCGCTACGCTGGAGGAGTTGCGGGAGGCACAACAAGCCATCCGAGAAGTGTACGTCTCTCCACCAATCAAGAGGTATATCGTGGATCTGACCCGACAGACGCGCGACCATCCCGACGTCTACTTGGGTGCGAGTCCACGTGGCAGCCTGGCCCTCTACCGCGCCGGGCAGGCCCGAGCGGCTAGCTACGGGCGCGATCACGTATTGCCCGACGATATCAAGGCTTTGGCAGCTCCGACTCTGGCGCACCGCATCATTCTGGCGCCGGGCGCCCGCCTGCGTGAGCAGCACGCCCGATCCATCGTCACCCGGATTCTGGAAGATACCCGCATCCCAGAGCGCGCAGCCTCTCGTTCCAGACCCTGAGAGCATACAGAGACTATGGAATCGCGCAAAGTCAAATGGCAGTTAAATACAAAATTACTCCCGGTGCTATTCGGGGTTGTACTACTACTCCGGATTCTCTCCACTTATAAGGGCTGGGAGGCGCTAATGGTGGGCTTGGGAGGCACCTGGGCGTTGAGCTCGCTCTGGGCCTGGCGCCTCAGTCATCAGATGCGCATCAAACGGGAGATGCGCTTCGGCTGGGCACAGGTAGGAGATCGCCTGGTGGAGCGCTTCACGTTGATTAACGGGAGCAGGTTTCCCGCGCCCTGGATAGAAATCCGCGATCAATCAACGCTGCCGGATTACAATGCAAGTCGCGGGACGGGGATTGGAGCCGATAATTTCATCCGCTGGCACAAGGAAGCTATCTGCACCCGTCGCGGTTTGTTCTATCTGGGGCCTCTGGAACTGCGTACAGGTGACCCCTTTGGCATTTACACTGTATCCATCCCCTATCCTCAGCAGATGCCGCTGCTGGTACTGCCGCCTATCGTACCGTTGCCCAGCATAGAAATCGCGCCGGGCGGACGGACGGGCAGCGGGCCGCTGCGCTCCAACCCCATCAATCGGACGGTAAACGCCTCCAGTGTGCGGGAATACCGCCCCAACGACAGCAAGCGCTGGATTCATTGGAAGACGACGGCGCGCCGGGACGACCTTTTCGTCCGAACCTTTGACGGTACGCCCGCCGGCGACTGGTGGATCTTGCTCGACCTCAACCGCCACGTACAGGCAGGAGAAGGCGAAGACTCGACGCAGGAGCTGGGCGTGATCCTGGCAGCGTCCCTCGCTGACCGGGGCCTACGCGCCCGGCGCTCAGTCGGCCTGATGGCTCACGGCGAGGAGCTGCAATGGCTACCGCCCCGCAGCGGTGAGGGTCAACGCTGGGAGATCCTGCGGTCGCTCGCGTTGGTCTCTCTGGGCGACCGCCCGCTTTCCGCACTCCTGCATCGCGTGCAACGCACTATTGGACATAACACCAGCGTCATCATCATCACGCCTTCTGTCGATCCGCGCTGGGCCGAGAATCTGGTTGCGCTGCAGCGGCGCGGCGCAGTGCCGACCGTCCTGCTGCTCGATCCTGTCTCTTTCGGCGGCAGCCGAACGACGGCCCCGCTGGAAGCCACACTTACCCAGATGGGCATCTCCCACCAGACCATCAGCGCAGATCTACTCGACCAACCCGAAGCCCGGCCCGGCAAGCAGGGTGACTGGGAATGGCGCATTCTGGGTACGGGCAAGGCCATCCCCGTGCGCCGAACGAGCGAAGAACGCTGGCGGGTGCTGGTATGAATCGCCGCGCCCCTTTTATCCAACGCGCTCTGGGCTGGATCGTCACCCGCGTCGGCCCACAGCACCTGGTCATCCTGGCCTTTTTGATGCTGGCGCTCTTGAGCACCGCCAGCGGCGTGGCGACTGTCCTGCGAAGTGTCAGCGTCCGGCCGCTCTGGTTCATCGGAGCAGTCGCTACGCTCATCGGATGGTTCCTGGCACAGCGCGCGTTGAACGTGTGGGCATCCGCCGGCTTGGGCACGCTGCTGGGCGCCCTCATGGTCTTGATTCGCATGGGTCGGCTGGGAACCGCCCTCTGGCAGACCCTGGTCAGCGGCACCCGTCTCATCGGCTGGGGCCTGGGCTATCTGACGCGAGGCCTTGTCTACCTGAGCACGACGCTGCTCCAGCGCCTGGAGATTGTCGAGCGGGCTACAGCCTTACCCGCATCCCCCCAGGCCGGACCATTCCTTGGGGCGCTCAATATCCTGTTAGGCGACAGTCGAGTGCTTTTGAGCCGGCTGGGCATGTGGCTTGCAGCATTGACGCGAGGAGACCCCCTCTACGACCCGGTGGCGGCGTCCGTGACCTGGGGCTTGTTGTTCTGGATAACGGCTGCCTGGGCCGGTTGGATGATCCGGCGCAAACAGACCCCGCTTCTCGGCATCACGCCGATGGGTATTCTGCTGGCGAGCGTGCTCTCCTACACGGGCGCCGGCATCTCTCCGCTGCTCTTCTTCATGGGCTTCGGTCTGGTGCTAATCGCTTTGGTGCACCAGCACAGCCGGGAGCGCCGGTGGATAGTCTTTGGCGTCGACTTCTCCGAAGACATCAGCACGGAGATCATCGGCATGGCGGCTGCCATCGCCCTGGTTCTGACGTTGACAGCCGCCGTCGTGCCCGCTCTCTCCATGGTAGAGATCATCGACTGGGTCGAAGAGAGGGTGGATTCATGGCGCGACTGGCGAACGCGCTCGAATCCAGTTGCAGAATCGTTGGGCGTGGAACCTCAGCCGCAAATCGTCCCCCAGCGCAGCATCTTCGAGGAGGTAGCCGTCGGCGGCCTCCCCCGCCGTCATCTGATTGGCAGTGGCCCGGAGCTCTCCGAGGAGATCGCGCTGATCGTGGAGACCGGTGAGTTACCGCCTATGCCGGAGGATGCGCTCATGGAAGCGCCGTCAAACCACTACTGGCGCAGCCTCACCTACAATCTCTACACCGGGCGCGGCTGGGCCACCAGTCGCACGGAGACAGTTTCATACGAGGCGGAGGAGATGGTGCACGATCCCGAGCGCGTTGCACATCGCCTTTTAAACCAAAGGGTCCGGGTGGTAGACGAAACGCAACGCATGCTCTATGCAGCAGGGACGCTGGTCACCGTCGACGAACCGTTTGAAGTCGCCTGGCGTCAGGGAACCGGCGAGGACATCTTTGGTGTGAGAGCGGAATCCAACGCCTACAACGTGCAGACGTTGGTCAGCACGGCGACAGTCGAGGCGTTGCAGAGCGCCGGCATCGCGTATCCGAATTGGGTTACAGAACGCTACCTGCGGCTGCCTGAGGAGATTCCGGAGCGCGTGCTGACCCTGGCGCAAGATCTGACCGCCACCGAGCCAACCCCCTATGACCGCGCAGCCGCCATCGAGCAATATCTGCGGACGTATCCGTACACGCTGGACGTACCGCAGCCCCCGGTGGATCAGGACATCGCCGACTATTTCCTCTTTGATCTCCAGAGGGGCTACTGCGATTATTACGCGACCTCCATGGTCGTGCTTGCGCGCGCAGCGGGCATCCCGGCACGGATGACCGTCGGCTACATCACGGGACGCTACGACGCGCTCAACGCCCAGTACATCGTCAGTGAGGCCGAGGCACATGCCTGGGTCGAGGTCTATTTCCCCGGCTACGGCTGGATCAAGTTCGAGCCGACAGGCGGTCGTCCGGAACTATCGCGCCCTTATGAGGAACCGCAGCGACAGTGGGAACCGTCCCAAGCGCTGCCGTCCGTGCCAAAAACGTCCCCAAAACCGCCGTTCCTGATCATCCGCTATTGGTACCTGACCCTGCTGGGCCTCCTGACAGGCGTTGGGCTGGCGCTTCTGGCCCTGGCAGTCCTGGATCATCTATGGCTGACCCTCCAGAGCCCCTCCCAACTCGTGTTGCGCCTGTACAGTCGCCTGCGCCGACATGGACGGCACCTGAACACGCCCACGCAATCAGGCGACACCCCACATGAGTTTGAAACGGCCCTCACCGACCAAATCCATGTTTTGGCAGACCGGGGATGGCTACAGGCTTGGGCAGCGCGCACCATTGAGAAGGTCCACCAGCTCATTGAGCTCTACGTGCGGCTCAACTACACCGCCGAGATGAGCGAAAAGGACACCCGTCAACAGGCGCTGAGCCTCTGGTGGCGGTTGCGCTGGCGTCTCTGGGCGTTCCGACTGTGGAGGCGCCTACGGTCACGTTGGCACGCGTCGGCTCTGCGCCCGGCCCTCCACCGGATAGAGAACCTATAGGACAGCAAGCAGCGCCCTTAATGTAATCCCATGTCCACTTGAGACTTTGCCGCCTTCAGGTATAGTAAATGATCAGTAAGAACATGATTGGAACACACAGATGAAAGACAGATTGTGGGCAAAATCCATCGCCGATGTGAGCCATGACGAGGCGCGGCAGTGGTTTCTGAATTTGAAGACGCATCCAGAACGTTACCAGTTCGCCACGCACGCCGGTTTCGAATTTGTGCAGGGCGACTTTGGCGAGATCGGCGCCCGATTTCAGACGGAAGAACGCTTCTTCGGCCTGCGAACGACCCTACGTTTTGAGCTCACGGACCTCGAACGCTACCGATTCCGCTTCCAACTGCTCCGTCCTGCACTGCCCATCTGGGGCACCTTCTTCCTGGAACGCATCTCTGACCACCAGACCGCCGTCCACCTGCGCATTGGCAGCGACCGCGACCTGGGCCGTCTGATCCTCAACCTCCCGCTGATCCGCACGGCTATTCGCCGCCAGATTCAAGGGGAAGTCGATCACATCACGGCATCCATGGAAGCGTAAATGTCTGATCCTGGCATCATCAGGGGGATGGATAAGTCCGATTCTAAAGAAAGCCAAGAAGGAGTAACCCTAGTTATGCAGAAGAAGAAACAACCAGATATAGTGTTGATTGTGTTAGACACGTTGCGAGCGGATCGCCTATCGGGCTACGGATACCCACGCCCCACAAGCCCGCATCTAGACGCCTTTGCAGAAGGAGGCGTCACGTTCAAACGCGCCATCTCACCCGCCCAGTGGACCGTGCCCGCGCATGCATCCCTCTTCACCGGCGAGTATCCCACCACGCACATGACGACGCAGATTTACGATCAGCACCCAGAGAGCCAGAGGACCTTGGCCGAACTACTTCATGATCACGGCTACGCCACGGTGGGATTCTGCAACAACCCGCTGCTTGGCGCAGTCGATAACGGATTGGATCGCGGATTTGAGGCCTTTTACAACTACGGCGGGACGATCCCCGAGCGTCCCCCCATCGGCGAATCTCGTCCCAGCGTCTTCAGCAAGGCCACGCAACATATCTCCCGCCAGCTGCGGAAAGTCGTCACGCCCCTTCAAAACGCCTTTGCCAGAAGCGACCTGCTGCTGAAAATCGCGCTACATCCCTGGATCGTTCCCCTGTGGCACCCCCACATCAACTTCAAGGGCAACACGACCCAGTCCATCAACGACGTTGTGGGCTACCTGCAAGCCCGTCAGCAGAAAGGAGCGGATCGTCCGCTCTTCGCCTTCTTCAATCTGATGGAGACCCATCTGCCGTTACGACCAGCAACACGCTTCAAGCGCACCTTCGTGCCTTACTACCGGCGAGACCGCGAAGCGCGTGAGTTCATGCAAAGCTACAATCTGGAACATTACCGTTGGATGGTGCCGCTGCGCGAGCCGCTGACTGAACTCCAGGATCGCGTGCTCAACGATATGTATGACGCGGAAATCGCCTATTTGGATCATCTACTCCGACCGCTTTACGAGCATCTGGCTGATCCAGAGGTGCGGGACAACACGCTGGTCATGATCACCTCCGACCATGGGGAGGGCATGAACAACCATGACTTTGTGGGACATTCGCTGGTAGCCTACGATGATCTGGTGCACGTGCCGCTGGTCGTCCGCTATCCACGCCAGTTCCCTCAGAAGCAGAAGAGCACGACGCCGGTCTCCACCCGCCGGGTCTTCCACACGGCCCTCCAGGCCGCCGGCATCACCGAGGCCCACCACGGAAACGGGCACGGCAAGCACGTGCCCATCGACGTCGAGGGATTGAGCCTTACTCACGCGCTCAACGGCAGCGATAAGAAGCGGGGGCGCGTCTTGACGGAGGCGTACGTGCCCGACACCCTGATCCGGCTGATGAAAAACGAAGACAGCGACGCCATTGAGACCTATCGGTGCCATCAAATGCGCCGCGCCGTCTACCGCGACCGCTACAAATTGATCGAGGTCGGCGACAGCCCAGACGAGCTCTTCGATCTAATCGATGATCCAGGGGAGAGGCACAATCTACTGGAGGAGCATCCGGCGTTGGTCGCCGAACTGGATACGCTGCTGGAGACCTTCGTCATTGGATCAAAAGAACGCCGACCCACCGATGAAGTCGAACAGATCGACCTTGAAGACGACGAGCTCACGGAACGCCTGCGGGGTCTGGGTTATCTCAACTGACGAAAGCGCCCAGGGAGACCGAGCTGTGTAAGGAATTCAGATGTCGGATTCACCGGAAGGCCGTACCTTCCCAGCCCCGCCTCAAGGTTTGAGGCCTCCTATGCGCGCTGCCTTCAGGAGGACGGCTTCGCCTGCATGCGATGCTCAGGATCGAAATATGCTTCCAACCGCGCCAGGCCCCAGTTGATAACCAGCGCCAGCACCGAGACGGAGATGGCGCCGGCCCAGATCTTGTCGTAGCGGCCGGTCTGGGTCACGCCTTCGAAGAGGATGGTGCCAAGCCCGCCCGCGCCAAAGCGCGCGCCAACGGTCGCCA
>CAYVKR010000141.1:0-7841 GCA_964452025.1 uncultured Anaerolineales bacterium | reverse complement strand
CGCGGTGAGAGGCGCAAGCGCATCCTCAAGGGTATCGATATATCCATCCAGCCCAAGGAGTTCGTCGCGCTGGTCGGCACCAGCGGCGCGGGCAAGAGCACCCTGATGAAGGCGCTCAGCGGCTTCACGCCGGCCGACGGCCAGGTCCAGGTCAACGGGGACGATCTCTACGAGCAGTTCGACCTCTACCGTACTATGATCGGCTACGTGCCCCAGGATGACATCATCCACAAGAACCTATCGGTGCATAACGCGCTGCGCTACGCTGCCGAGTTGCGGCTACCGGCGGATACAACTTCACAAGAGATCGAACACCGTATCGACGAGGTCTTGCGCGCCGTGGGTATGATGGGACAAAAGGATCAACCTGTCAGCAGCCTGAGTGGTGGGCAGCGAAAGCGAGTCAGCATCGCTGCCGAGCTCCTCGCCGAACCGAAGTTGTTCTTTCTCGACGAGCCCACCTCCGGTCTCGATCCCGGACTGGAGAAGAAGATGATGTATACGCTGCGACGCCTCGCCGACGGTGGACGCACGGTGCTGCTGGTAACTCACGCTACGGCTAACATCAACCAATGCGACCACGTCTGCTTCCTCTCCCAGGGACGGATGGTCTATTTCGGGCCACCTCAGGAAGCATTCCGCTTCTTCAACGTGAAGAGTGGGGATTTCGCCGATATCTACGATCAGCTGGAGGCGCCAACGCCAGAGGAGTCTCAGCACAAGGCCGAACAGTGGGAACGGCGCTATCGCCACTCCTCGCAATACCAAACCTACGTCCATCAGCGCCAGCAATCGCAGCCACAATCTCAGGCACCGTCTCCCAATGGCGGAACGGAGCGTCGGGGCCCCCGCATCAATCCCCTGCGACAGTTCGGCATTCTGACCCGACGGTATCTGGAGCTGGTACGTCGGGACAAGCTGCTGATGACAATTCTATTAGCCGTCATGCCCATCATCGGCATCCTGCTGTTGTTGATCTCCGAGCGCAAGTGGTTGGTGGGCGAAAGTGTGAGCCAGATCAGTGCACAGCTAGAAGCGGAGCTGGCCCAGGGCGCAGAAAGCGCCTCGTATCTCATTGTGGGTAACACCCAGACACTGCTGTTGATGCTCTCCCTGGCGGCGGTGCTCCTGGGGCTCTTCGCCGCGGCCTACGAAATCGTGAAGGAGCGTTCTATCTATCAGCGCGAACGGATGGTGACGTTGCAGATCATCCCCTATATCGCCTCCAAGGTCACCGTGCTGAGCGCTTTCACCCTGCTGCAGTGCTTCCTCTTGCTGTTCGTCATCGGGCTGAAGGTCTCCCTGCCTCAGGACGGGGTGCTCTTCCCAGCTCCTGTGGAGATGTACGTCACCCTGGTCTTGGGCGCCGTTGCCGCCATCATGCTGGGCCTCTTCCTCTCCACGCTGGCACCCAACGAGAACACCGTCATCTACCTGGTGCTGCTCGCGCTCTTCTTCCAGATTATCTTCGCCGGGGTGATCTTTGAGCTGCCGGGCCTCTCCGCCTCCATCTCCAAGTTCACCCTCTCCCGCTGGACGATGGAAGGGCTAGGGACAGCGGTCAACGTGGAGCACTTGAACGAGCTGAACCACACACGCTTCCGGCCCGATCCGGTGACCGAAGAGATTTCGATGGACGTGCCGAAACTCGCCGAAGATTGGGACCCGGTGACCGTGGTCACCCAGACAAAAGAAGTCGCCGTCGCCTGTCCCTCGGGGGAAATCGAGGTGCCCATGAAGGTGCCGGAGATACGGGAAAATGAGGTCGTCACCGTCACGGAAACGGTGACGGAGACGCATACCGTGACGCCAGACCCGCAGGAGCTCAGCAATGCCCAGATCTTCCAGATCGATTACACGCGGACCCCGTTCCATCTTCTAAAGACGTGGTTCACGCTGGGTATCTTCGCCATCGCCACCGCTCTGGCGACGTTCTGGGCACTGCGGCAACAGGACGTAATCCGCTGAGCCTAACAAGAGTCAACGGATTGCACGTATTCATTGGACAGCCAGATGAAGGGACTCGTTGCGTTCTTGGAACAAGAACAACAGCACGAAGACGATGTAACGGAAGCTTTCCCCTGGCCTCTTCACACACAGGCATAGATTGTGCATGATACAAAGGAAGTATCAGAACAGAAAGCAGTCATTTGTGCTGTGCGCAAAAAAGAGTAAGATAGTGGTATAATCAGTCACTGGAAAGTTTTATGAGGGGACCGTCAACATACTAGAACCTCCTCATTTCCAAAAAGAGCCACTTTTTAGAGCACCGTCCGTGATGGACAAAACTGACAGTCATCAAAGCCGCACCCGTGATGGGCAAAGAGGTTCGCATGTCTGTAGAGGTTTGGTACGGCAGCAAGCCCCACCACGCTGCCGAACAGAAAACACTGCTCGAGCTCCATGAGTATCTCTCCCGCGAAAAGGAGCATTATGTCCTGCTCTTCAACTTCTTCGCTGGGAACGGCAACGAGATCGATCTGGTCGTACTGAAGAAGGACGGCGTCTTTCTCGCCGAGCTCAAACACGTCTGGGATCCCATCTTTGGTACCCGCGAGGGGGCCTGGTACGCGCAACGCGCCGACGGCAAGCGCGTCACGCTGAACCCAGACCGCCTCAACCCCTTCAAGCAGGCACAAAGCAACTACTACAGCTGGAAGACGTGGTGCCAGAAAGTGCTCCGGGATTTGAATGAGGGCCCCTACCCCACCACCGATTGGAGCAAGGTGATGACCTACATCGTGCTCTACCCAGATCTACCAGAAGGGAGCCAGATCGACATTGGCGAGTGGCCCGTGAGTGCGGTAGGGCTGCCGCGCTTCGAAAGGGCACTGCACGTGCGCTCCTCGTCCCACGTGCACCTCGACCGCGCACACCTAGGCGAGATCCCCGAGCGTCTGAAGTTGCGGTCATCGGAACTGGCTGCCACTACGGAGACGCTTTCGGAATGGTCGCCGGAGGCCTTTGTAGCACTGGTCGCGCGAGGACACGAGCTCTCCATTCCCTTCTTTCGATTGGATCAAAAGGACAAAACGACCTACACCGTCGGGCGCACCTCCGATAACGACTTGGTCATCACCGCGCCCTCGGTCTCCCGCCAGCACGCCCAGCTCTCCCGACGAAACGACCGTTGGGTGGTGCGCGATCTCCAGAGCACCAGCGGTACGTTTGTGAGCTATCAAGGCGATCCAGAGCAGGAACAGCCGGTTCGAGATCGGGTTTTCGCGCTCAAGAACGGCTCCATCGTCCGTTTTGGTCCGGCTGCGTACACGCTCCTCATCAACGCGCCGGAGGCATCCACACCATGAAATGTCCTCACTGCGGCGCCGAAAATCGAGATGGAGTGAAGTTCTGCCGGCATTGTGGCAAGCCACTGCCGGTTTCAGTTCCCCTGGATTCTCTTCTGAAGCCTTGCCCATACTGTGGCGCCACCCTACGCGCCGAAGCACGCTTCTGCAAACAGTGCGGGCGCGCCCTCCTGGCATCCGAAACCTCGGAGGCGTCCACCCTAAAGCGCTGCGGTGACTGCGGTGCGTACCTACGACCCGGCGCACGGTTCTGTCCCAAATGTGGCCTCTCATTGACCCACCCTGTGCAGCTGCCCCCTGTCCCCTTACACACAGGATCCATCTGTCCGCAATGTGGCACGTCGATTCGCCCGGGCGCACGGTTCTGCAAACAGTGTGGCGCGCCCATCGTCGCGCCCGATACTCTCACGAGCCAGAAAGCGCCGCATCCCACACCACCGGTGGACAAAGGCGCCAAGCGCTATTACAGCTCCTCCGGCCATCTTCTGCCGCGAGAAAAAATCGCCGGGCGCTACCTCATCACCGAAAAAATCGCAGAGGGGGGGATGGGAGCTATTTATCAGGCCAAGGACCTTCGTCTGGATGGCAAAACCGTCGCCCTCAAGGAAATGTCGATGGAAAAGATTCCGCAGAAAGAACGCGCCAAGGTTCTCAACGCATTCGAACGAGAGGCAGAACTGCTCGCCAGCCTGCGACATCACAACTTGACGCGCGTCACCGATCGCTTTGAAGAGCAGGGACGACACTACATGGTCATGGAATTCATTAAAGGAAAGACGCTAGATACGCTCCTCAAACAACGCAGTCAGCCGTTTCCAGAGGAGCAAGTGTTGATCTGGGCCGAGCAGCTGTGCGACGTCCTCTCCTTTCTCCACAACCAGAAGCCCAGCGCTATTATCTATCGCGACATAAAACCGGGCAATATCATGCTTGTACAGGATACGGATCTCGTGAAGTTGATCGATTTCGGTATCGCACGGATCTACAAGCCGCACAAGAAGAAAGACACCATCCCCTTTGGTACGGAAGGTTACGCACCACCAGAACAATACGGCGGAAAGCAGACGGACGCGCGAGCCGACGTCTACTCTCTCGGCGTGACCCTGCACCAGTTGCTGACGCTGGAAGACCCCCACATGCACCTGATGCAGCTCACGCCTGTACGTCGTCTCAATCGTGCGGTGAGCCACAACGTCGCCAAGGCAATTGAAAAAGCCATCGAAGCAGAGCGAAAAGACCGCCATCAAAGCATGGCCGAGATGTGGGAAGCGCTCTCAGGCGAACCAGCACGCTGGTCACACCTGCCGATAAAGTCTGAAGCAAGGCAGCAAGAAGACCCACGTAAAATCTCCGGTGATGCGCGCTCTCACCCCAAAGATGAGATGATCTCTGAGGTGATTCGCGGTCAGTCCCAGGCCGCTATCACCCGCACGCTGCATTTCGAACCCGGTGACAGCTTGCGCTTGAAGAGTGGTGCGCCGTGGGTAACACTTTCTTCGACCAAGGTAGGACCGAAAGGCGGTGACGTGGATCTGACCATTAAAACCGCTACGCTGGAACCGGCCCATCTCGAATTGCGGGGGAATCTGTTCAAGCGGTGGATCGGCTGGCATACCTCACAACTGGTGCCCACCGGGCAGACCTATCAAACCGATGTGGTGATCCGTTCTGTAACCGGGGGAGAAGAGCGGTGTCCCATAAGGGTAGAAGTCCAACCGACGGTTGGGCAACAAACAGCCGGTTGGCTGGGTACTATTGTCGCGATACTTGTGGAGCTCGGCGCAGCCGGTGGCGTCGTGGCTTCCCTGCTGACTGCCGCCGGGGTGTTGTGACGGGGCTTGCAAGGTGTTCACAGCGCGTTATCTGAGGAGAAGGTTATGAACCAACAAGGATATACCTGTTCGAACTGTGGGCACGCCAACCCACCTGGCGTCAATATCTGCCAGTACTGTGGAGAGCCCCTCTCGGCTCATCGAGCGACCGCGGAGAACAGCATGAGACCAACGTCCAACGCGGCCTCCCCGTTCAAACCCCTGCAGGCAGGTCTGAAGCGCTTGTGGGGACGGCTGACAGGCCGCCATACGCCCGACACCGAGCAACCACTCCGCATGGGCACCATCCCCTTCACGCCCCAACCACAACACCCAGCAGTCTCTCAGGCTCCGTCCACGCCTCCGACGCCGCAACAAGCGTGTATGACGCCCCCTCCACAACGTGCGGCGCCCCCGCCTCAGCCCAGCCGACCACTTCCAACAAATTCACTGTTTAAAGACGAACGTTATCTTATCGTGACGCCTCGGCAACTGAATCACACTATCTACTACGACGCTGTCGCCCTGGTCTGTCCCGGCTGTCAGACAGCTTATAGTCAACTGCCACCTAAAGGCTTCTGCCGCACCTGCCATCAGCCGTTGAAAACGGTGCTTATCCACGAACACCATCAACCGGTGCAGCGCAACAGGCAACCGCAAGCGTTCCAACTGGGCCGCGCCGGGCATCCGCAGATCCTTCGCCATTTGGACATGGTCGCCTTCACCAAGGCCACCTTCACCATCCTCGATCATCCCAGACAATGGGGGGTGTTGGTTCGAGGACGCCGCGCCCGCTCGTTGGACGATGCGTTAGCCATCACGGTGCAAATCGCCCGCGCCTTCACCTTTCTCCATCAACAAGGCTTCGCGTACACGCAGAATACCACAGCAAGTTGGCAGGTGGCGCTGGAAAGCATCCTGGTTCTGCCCGGTAACGATGCCCGAATCGCCGATCTTTCTACCATCCACCCGCTCCCCATCCATGAGGACGCCCGGCAACAGGTCATCGGCAGCGACATCGCCTTCCTCGGCCAACTCTTACTCTACCTAAGTAATACCAACGTCGAACTCCCCGGCAGCCTTGAACAGGCGCCAGGACCTCTGTATCCGGTAATCGAACAGGCCCTTCGACAGCGGTATACTTCGGTCACAGCGTTCATCCAAGATATCCGAGACCTTGGCGCGGTAGCCGGTCGGCGGGCACTGAAACCGCTGCACGGACAAGCCACGCACCCAGGACGTCGCTATCAGCACAATGAGGACGCCGTTGTCACCTTCACGTATGACAAACAACAGGACGGTCGGTCGGTGCCTATCGGTTTTTATCTGGTGGCTGATGGCATGGGCGGGCATGAAGCAGGAGATATCGCCAGTCGCACTGTGAACGCAATTGTCACCGAATGGGTGCTTCAGAGCAAAGTCCTGCCCGATCTAAGGAAGACAACCCGCAAGTTATCGAAAGAAAGCATCACCGAGGAACTCTTACAGGACGCGATTCAGCGCGCCAATCAGGTTTTGCGCAATCGCGCCCAGGCCCAGGGCAGCGATCTGGGCTCGACGGTCACCGCCGCATTGATCATCGGCAACGCCGTCACCGTGGTCAACGTGGGCGATAGCCGCACCTATCTGCTACGTGAGGGACGACTTCAACAGGTGACGCAGGATCACTCGCTGGTCGCCCGGCTCGTAGAAGCCAACGTCATCGCGCCGGAAGAGGTACGGCAGCACCCGCGCCGCAACGAGATCTACCGCAGCCTGGGCCAGGAAGACACGGTTGAAGTGGACACCTTCACCCTTCCCCTTAAGCGTGGTGATCGACTGATCCTCTGCTGCGACGGCCTTTGGGAGATGGTCGACGATGAGGAGATTCAGCGGATCATTGAAACTGCCCAGTCCCCGCAACAGGCCTGCGATGCACTCATCCACGCTGCGAACCAGGCCGGGGGTGAGGATAATATCTCGGTCATTGTCGTAGCAATGGAATAAGGAACCACGGATTTCACAGATTGGCACAGATGGCAGACACTGTTCTAAAAAATATGCCGACAAAAAAGACTTTCCTGATATTTAGCATAAGCCTAATTTTGCTTGCTGGCCTTGCCTGGCTGGGCGGGTGGGGTCTCCACGCGTTGGTGGCGAGAAGCCGGTCGCCTATGCCGACGCCGTCTATCACGTCCACCGTCACGTCATCGTCCGGTGAGCCCGCTCAGCCCACGGCGACCGGGACGCCGACGTCATCCCAGGAAATGACCCAGGCGACCTCGACACCTGCGCCCACATCGTCGCCGACGCCGCGCAGCGATAGCATCACGGTCTTGCCCGGCGAGGGCCTCTACGAGGTCTGCCGTCGCCACTGTCCTGGACGTTTCGATGGGCCGGAGGGCGAACAGGTTTTGGATGACTACGCTCACCGCGTCGCCGACCACAACGGCCTACCCTGGGGCGGGGGGGGACCACCGCTTGAGCCCGGCCAGGAACTCGATATGCCGCCGTGTCCAGAAGAATGAGCTGGGATTCAACACCGAACGCACCATTTGACGCCATAAGGACACAACCATGCTGAACAAAGGCACACTGCTTCAGGGTCGTTATCGCATCCTCCGCCAGATCGGCGGCGGCGGAATGGGCACAGTCTATCTCGCCGAGGATAACCGTCTGCCCGGCCGACGCTGCGCCATCAAGGAGATGTCGCCGGCGCAACTCGCCCCTGGCGACCGCAACT
>CAYVKR010000140.1:0-7916 GCA_964452025.1 uncultured Anaerolineales bacterium | reverse complement strand
GCGACGATCTGCCTACGCTGATGATCTCCTACCATCCCAGCCAGCAGAACACGCGTACCGGCGTCCTCACGCTGGAGATGTTCGACGCGGTCTTTGACCGGATCCATGAGCTTCTGGACGGAGAGACGTGCTAGCGGACGTGGTGCGTGTTGCGTGTTACGTGATGAACAGAATGCCGGCGTAGCGTTCTTTGCCGGGGGGCGCTTTTTCTGGCCGCTTATGACATGACCCAGTACCAGCGAATAACAAAAGCACTTGCTTTATGAAGACATACGCAATACGCAATTGTATGACCCTCATCGCCATGGCTGGCTTACCCGGCACCGGTAAGAGCACGTTGGCCCGCGCGCTCGCCGAGGCGCTGCCCGCTGTCGTGCTTGATAAAGACCGCGTGCGCGGGGCGCTCTTCTCCGCTGCCGTCGACTACTCGGCGGCGCAGAACGACTTCTGCCTAAACGTGATCTATCAAACGGCGGCCTTTTTGTTTCGGCGAGATCCAAGTCGCGCCGTGATCATCGACGGGCGGACCTTTGCCACGCGATCACAGCGGGAGGCGCTGCGAGAGGCGGCCTCGGAGATGGGCGCTGTGCTGGGCATCATCGAGTGTGTCTGTGCCGAGGCGACGGCGCTGGCGCGGTTGGCTCATGACGCCGCCACGGGCGCTCACCCCGCTGCCGACCGCGACGCCGCGCTCTACCGCCGGGTCAAGGCGCGCTGGGAGCCTATCCCCGCGCCCAAACTGGTGATCGATACCGACGCGCCACTGGAGACGTGCGTGGCGCGCTGTCTGGATTATCTGCAGGAGGTGTGATGTGGCCCGCAAGCAACTTCGTATCCAGGGACTGGTCAAAGCCATGCGTTGGGCGCGGGAGCGCCTCAAGGCCGGCATCCCGCCGGCAGAGGCCGAAGCGTTCCGCGTTCACGTGCGGAAGACGGTGGCCCAGGTCGACGCTATCTGTCGCAACCACGGTGTCGCGCCCTCTGACTTGCCCACGCCCTCTTATCGTGCTTATCGCTTCCTCAAAAACCTGGATCTGGACCATCTGCCCATCGCCGAAGACGCGCCGGAGAAATTGACGCGAGTGCGCATCAGCGGACTGGTCGCCATCGGCAATGACCTGCATGCTGCTTTTGCGGCTGCGGCACAGCCGGAGAAGGGCGCTCCCGTTACCTTTTCTGTGGATGAGGCGCAGGTGCAACAGTGGCTGGAACGGCTGCAGGATCTGTCCAAAGAGACGGAACGCCTCTGTGAGGAGCAGGGCGGCACACCGGGCGATCTCCCGATCCGCTCGCGGCGCGTCTATCAGTGGCTGACCTTTCTGAGTGAACCCGCCAATCTCATGGCGCACCTGGACACAGTGGCGCGCCTGCTGGCGGCGGCACAAAAGCCCCGATGCGGACGGCGGGTGCCCAAAGTGCGCCGCAAGCTGGCCTTCGAGCCGTCGCTGGCGCACGTGTCATCGCTCTATCGCGCCTATTCCCGTGAGGAGACGCTGGAGGTCACGGTGCACGAGGGCTTTGTCGGTGCGCCTGACGCTGTCATCGAAGCGCTGGTCTGCGCGGCCCTGCTGGGCGACGTCGGCGCCGAGATTCGCGACGTCATGCGCCGCTACGCCGAGTCCGACGCCTTTGCCGAGGTGGTGGAGGCGCTGGAGCTGGCGACCGTGGAGGCACTCGATCAGCCGGAGGGCCGTCACTACGATCTGGACGAGGTCTTCACACGGGTGAACGCCGAGTACTTCGATGGCGCGCTCCCCCGACCGCGCCTCACCTGGAACAAGTCCATCACCCACCGCAAGATGGGCCACTACCATTTTCCCACGGACACCGTTCTGATCAGTATCACGCTGGATTCGCCCGACGTGCCCGCTTACGTGGTCGAGTTCGTCATGTATCACGAGCTGCTCCACAAGCAGATGGGCTTCAACGTGGTGAACGGGCGGCGCTACGCGCACACATCAGAGTTTCGAGAAGCGGAGCGTCGCTTTGCTCGCTACGAGGAGGCCAAGGCCTTTGAGCAGCGCCTGAGCGCGGGTATGTCGAATGTGTAGAGAAAGTTATAGGTAAATGTAAAACATATTAATGGCTTTTTTGGATTTCGCCGGGTAAATATGCTCAAATCCCCACCGAATTGTCACCCTGAGCGCAGCGAAGGGTCTCGTTTCCCACCAACGAGATTCCTCACTACGTAGAGTCATGTTTGTTAATTTTGTCTTTTTCTCTGCTGCCGATTGAACTGCCAGACGCGCACGATGGGCACCAGTGCGCCCAGCCCGAGCATCAGCGCGATGAGGATGCCGATGCCGCCCAGCACGGCGACCGGCGGCGCCACCAGCCCAGCAGCGGCGACGACGAGGCTGACGGTGAAGATCATCAGCGCAATCAGCGCCAGGATGAGGGACGTGCGCTGCGCCCGCCGCATCGAGCCGCGCCGCACGCCGTCGACCTGGCCCGTCTGCCCGTGGATGAGCACCGGCTGTGCGTGCCCCTCGTCGTCGACGTAGTACGTGGTGTAGACGGGCGCCAGCAGCAGCGTCCAGTTGCGCTCGGTGTAGGTCGGTGTCCAGCGGAACTGCCGGACGTGGTCAGCGCCGGCGGCGCGACGGCACTCCTTGGCCGCTTGCTGGCGGACCGTCGGCTCGGCGGCGGGCCAGGCGTCTTCTGGCGTGCGGTTGGGCAGCCGGATCCACGCCTCACGTGTGCGGGCACGGTCAGGAGCATGGGCTAGAGGCCCAAAGCCAGGGACCGGCCCGAGCAAGAGCCCGTCGTACGTTTGAACCTTCGTCCAGTCCCACTCGCCCAGCCGCTGGCGCAGCGCCGTGTCCTCCTCCAGCGCCGGCGCGGCGACGTTGGCGTAGGTGCGGTGCAGCTCGCCGACGCGCGGCTCCCAACGCACCCGCGTCTCCTCGACCTCGCGCGTCGCCCAGCCGCCCTGGTGATCGGCGTAGCGCTCTTGGTGGCTGACCACCTGGTAGTCGAAGCCGGCCTCGGCTTCCCAGCGCGCGTCCGCTTCCGCGTCGACGAGCCACATTGGCAGGTAGAGTGGCTTCAGCCTCTGTTGCAGCGCGGCGGCGTTGAGGTCTTTGGGCGCAAAGGGGATGTCCTGCGCGAAGGTTTCCACGCGCCGGGCCAGCAGCTCCTGCGAGAGCGAGAAGGGGATGACCAGTTCCGGCGGGCGGACGTAGGGCCGCGCTTCTTGGGCGTCCGGCAGCGGGGCGAGCGCTGGGTGAAAGCAATGGGGGCAGCGTGCCTCGGTCTGCTCGATCCCCACCAGGTAACCCCAGTCGCAGCGGTTGCAGATGACGGCCCGCAGCGGGCGCTCCCATCCATCCGCCAACTTAGAGGACGTCGGGACAGGTCTTGGATCGGATTGCGTGTCAGACATCGTCCATTCCCTGTGCTTTCTGGAAGAGTATGAAGGCGATGATGCCGCCGATGACCAGCAGCACCAGGCCCACGATGGCGATGGGCACGCCGATGCCCAGCAGCACTGTGATCATGCCGACCAGCGTGAGCAGCGCACCCGGCGTCAGTGCGGCTGCGATGGCGAGGCCGACCTTGGTCCAATCCACGGGCCGCTGCCCGGCGATGGCGCCCGTCTGCCCGTTGATCATCACCTGGTAGGTCGCGTCGCCGTAGGTGTAGGCCGCCACGTAGGCCGGCGCCAAAATGTAGCGCCAACTCTCGTCGCTGAAGTCCAGCGCCATGCTGAAGTTACGGATTTTGGACGTGCTGGCCTGGCCCCGGCAGGCGGCGCGTGTCTCCTCGCGCATCTGGCGGCGGGCGTGATCCCAGGCCTCTTCCAGCAGCACGTCGTAGGCCTGCGCGTGCAGTCCGGCGAGATAGGCGGGGTCGTAGGGCACCAGCGCGTTGAGGTCGTAGGTCTTGATCTTGTTCAGCAAGACGGCGCTGAGGTGGCTGGTGCCCGGACGCGGCAGGTCGTCGAAGGTGCGGCGTACCTGGCCCGACTCCCAGCGCCAGACGGTCTTGGTGCGCGTCTTCCACTCGCCGTTGGAGCGGTAGCGCTCCGTCTTGGTGTGGCCGACCTGGGCCTTCCACGTAGCGCGGGCGACGGCGTCAAAGGTCCAGAAGGGCAGGTACATGGCGGTGAAGTCGGCGACGTTGGCCAGTTTCTGCAGGTCGCCGGGTACCATCCAGCTGCTACCCAGCCACTCGCGCGCGATGCGCCGGCAGGCGTCCGGCGTGATCTGGAAGGGCAGCAGGAAGCGCGGACGGAGCGCGTCCTGGCTGGCGGTCTGCTGGATGACTTTGTTGGAGCCGCAGAAGGGGCAGGTGTGGGTCAGCGCTTCGGGCGGCACCGACGTGCGCGCGCCGCAGTTCTGGCAGGCGATCTCCTTGCGCGCCGTGCCCCAGCCGTGGGCCGCGCGCTCCAGCGTCTCCACCTTGAACTCGAACTCGCGGGCGCCCTTGCCGACGATCTCGCGCTCCGGCGGCTCGTAATAGCCGCAGTAGTCGCAGCGGATGCCGCCGTCGGCGACGCTGTAGGCCGTCGTCGCGCCGCAGCGCGGGCATTTGAAGTCGAGCAGCGCTTCTTTGGGCGCCTCTGTCTCTGGCGCGGGCTTGTAGACGACGATGCCTTCAACTTGCGACGGGGTCGGTTGGTAGTTCGGGGGCGGGAATGTCTGTGATTGCATGTTTGCCTCTTGTTGGTGATTAGCGACGCTGGCAGTATAGTCGAGTTGGGGGAGAGGTCAATCAACAGAAGCAATCAACGGATTCAGCGGATGGAACGGATTGGCAGCTAGAGATCGGATTTCTTTGCGTATCTGAGGCTTACGCCGCCGTATCCCCTGTCTCGCCGCCGTCGACCAGCGCCTCGAAGCGCGGGTGTCCGTGGAGCGATTCGAGGTCGGGGTCGCGGGCGGCCCAGTCGCTGTGGCCGGGTGCTTCCGCCAGCGCCCGTTCCAGGTGCGCCAGCGCCGCGTCGACGTTGCCGGCGATGGCTTCGATGCAGGCCTGGTTGTACTCGCTCTCGGTCGCCATCAGGTCGCGGGCGCGCGCGAGGTGCGCTGCGGCTTCCTCGTCGTGGCCTGATTTGCGCAGCACGGCTGCCAGCGAACTGTGGGCGATGGCGGCGTCCGGGTCGCGGTTGAGGGCGTTCTGGTAGGCGGCGAGGGCATCATCGTAGCGGCCCAGCACGCGGTAGACGTTGCCCATGCCGTAGTAGGCATAAGCGTAGTCGGGGTCGTGGTCGAGGGCGTTTTGGAAGGCGGCGAGGGCGTCGTCGTAGCGGCTCAGGATAGTGTAAACATCCCCTAGATTTCTCCAAGACAAGGCCTGATCTTCAGAATTCTTATGCCGTTCTATAGCCTGCTTGTAGAATTTAGCTGCTTGCTCATACTTTTCTTGTTTCTCGTAAACAAGCCCCAAGTTTTTGTAAGGCCAAGCACTCTCCGAATCTAAGTCGATGGCCTTGCGGTAGGTGGTTTCGGCATCTTCGTAGCGACCTTGTTGGTAGTAGACGTTGCCTATGCTGATGTAAACCCTGGCTCCTTCATCTGGAAATCCACCTATCTCCAGTGCTTTATTGTATACCTTTTCAGCTTCCTTGTAGTGATCTTGGGCGCTATAGACGTTACCCAGACCATGCCAAGGATAGCCGTAGTCGTGATCTAGATCGATGGCCCGGTGGTAGGCGGCTTTGGCATCTTTATAGTGACCAAGATCAGCATAGACGTTACCTATGCTATTGTAGCACCAGGATTGTTTTTTTGTATCTGACAGGTTTTCAAAGATCGCCAGGGCCTGTTTAAAGCGCTTCAATGCCATCTTATAGTCTTGCTTCGCGGCATATAGGGTGCCTAGCGTGTAGAGCAACTCCGCGCGGGCCGCCAGGGTCTCGTCGCTCTCCGGCAAGTCGCGCAGCAAGCCCTCACGCAGGGCGATTTTGGCCTCGGTGTCCTGACGTAGCGTGCGATCCGACCAGTCTGCCCACGCCAGCTCTCGCGCCACGGGAGCAACTTGCTCCGGCTTTGGCGCTTCCACGAACTCCACCGCGCGATGGCGGAAGGCCCAGAAGTCCGGCGCGGCGTGGGGCAGCCGCGCCGCTTCGGATTCCGTCAGCCAGAAGACGGCGCGGATGCGGTGTTCGACGAAGTACTCGCGCCGCAGGTTGAGGGCGCGGTAGGTGTTGCGTCCGTCTTCACCGCCGCCCCAGCGCAGGCCGGAGACGAAGAAGACGGTCTGCTCGCGGTCGGGGTGGCGGGCCAGGGCCAGGGGGATATCGGCGTCTTCCTCACCCGTGACGGTATAGGGGGTCACGGTGACGTCCCAGGCGCGGAGACGCTCCGCCAACGCCTGCTGGGCCTCCATACGCACGAATTCAGAGGCGTAGATGGCGAGCAGGATGGACGGGCGATCCCACTTGAGCGCCAGTTCCAGCTCGCCTGCCAGTAGATCGATGCGGGCGTCGAAGGCTTCAGTTGCCATTTCCACCGTTGCCGTGCTCCTTTAGAAGGTCGACCAGCGCGGGATGCACGTCGCACCAGTTCTTCCCGTTACGGTACTCCAGAATTGCCAGTAGTTGCATCAAGGGACGCAGGCGCTCATGATTGACCAACTGATTATCACCATGCACGTCCTTGAGAAACGCGCGATCTTCCGCGGTTAGAATGCGGCGGTACTCATTCTGAATTTCGTTGACGGTCAAGCGAACATCGTCAATTTCTACGTGTTCAGCATCCCGTCGCCGCGCGCGTCCTAATGCTCCGCGCATGATGCGCGCCATCTCACGAAAGACACCGCCGCTGTAGCACACCGCTTCCGCCAATGCATCCTCAGCGATAAGGTCGCGTGCCATACGCTTGTAGGCAAAAAGACGCATGGTGTTATAGCCCTGTCGGTCTTCTTCTCCTGCACATCCTTCTGGATGCAGTTTGACGTTGGGCAGAAAGATCGCCTGGTCCCGAATGGCGTCGAACTCCTCACTGTAGAAGAGAGCGCTGGAAACGGTGTATACGATGGCGCAGTTCGGCTGCAGCATGATCTCCCGCCGATCGTGGAAGATCTCCGTGGCTACAGCGAGATCAGGCTTGTCGAGATCGTCAATCAGCACCAAGGGTAGCCGTCCTGTTTCCGCTCGAATAGCGGCTGACATCTCGTTGATAATCTGGATAAGATCCGTGATGTTACGCTCGAAAACCTGCCGGATGATAGTTCGGGTGGCTGGTTCCAATTTCATCTTGAGGCCGAACTTGGCAAAGACAGCATCAAGGCCACCGTCCATGTCAAAACTCATCCGTCCCTCCTGAAGTCTCTCGATTTCCTTGACGAGTTTACCCTGCCAGCTTGTCAGTTCCTTTTCCATCTGTTCGGGCAACGCGCCGCCTTCTTCATGGTATGTTCGGTAGATCTGCCCTGCCATGGAAAGCAGCACGTCGCGAAAGTCCAGGTCGTTGATATCAGCCTCGTCGCGAATCGTGAAGTGCACAGGCAGGTACTTCTTCCTAATCTGAGGATTGGCTCCTAGACGTAAGAGTTCCGTGGATTTCCCGCAGCCGCGATGACCGGAGAAGAAGAATTTGGGCGGTTTGAAGAAGGGCGCCAGCAGGTTGTCTTCCAGTTCGCCCACGGGATTGTGGGGGCGATCTACGTAGAAAGGATTGGGTTCTCCCGCTTCACGAGGTTTCAGCGGTAGGTCCAACTCAAAATTGAGCCACGCGCGGTCAAAGTCCTCTCCAACGATGTACTCAAAGTCCATGGTCGTCTCCTTCATTCGGGGCCTGGCGAAGTCTAAGGGTAATCTGCTACTTTGCTATCTTTGAGTATAGCGCGGTTCGATGGGGATGCAATATTTGACTTTGGTGAAAAAAGCCTGTTTACCGCAGAGAGCGCAGAGAACGTCGAGAGAAAATCCATAGCATGTTTAACTATTTTGCATTTCGTCGGATCTCATG
>CAYVKR010000139.1:0-7932 GCA_964452025.1 uncultured Anaerolineales bacterium | reverse complement strand
AATCCTGCCATGGGAATGACGAGTTTCATGGTACTCTCCTTTGATAATAGTCCAGTCGTCTGTTAGTCAGGTCGTCCGATAGTCCACCTACAACTACAACTTCAATTGGGTGTTTGCGTCTATCCAACGCCGATAGGCGGCAAGCATGCGCTCGATATCCTGCAAATCATCTCGACAGATTTCGTAAATCTCCTCTTTTGTCAGCTCGTGATAGAAGTGGACCATCCGGTTGCGATAGCCTGCCATAACGCGCAGAAGGTGCGTTTCTTCCTGTGTCAGGACATCCTGCTCCCGCAATTGGCGGGCGATGGCTTTGTACTCGGTCGTACCAATGGCAAAGTGTTTCGCCAGAAGGTGTCGTCCGATATCCAAGAGCGCTTCCAACGTGCGACGCAAGCACGCCTCAGCCGTCCAGCGATTGCGGGCGTCGGCATAAAAGCGCTGGGAGGTCTCCAAGGGCAAGTCGCGAATCGTTGCCAGCATCTCCTCCACCAACGCCAGACGATCAGTTAAGATACGTCGGGACAGATTGGATGGCGTCACGATGACCTCCCTAGAATCATTGTGATCCTTTCTTTCTCAAAAGGTAATAAATCACCGGCGCGCCGCAGCACGTAGAGGTCGTACTCGTCTGCAGCGTCCTCGTCGTCGGCGAAGAGCCGCTCCCCACGGATGACCTCGGCCGCGACGAAGGGATCGGCCTCCGGCAGCACGACGAGATCGACCCGGTGCACGTCGAGTAGGTCTTCCAGCGCCACGGCGATCTCCACCTTCTCGCGTACGCTCAGCTTCTTGGCGGGCAGCACGCCGATGTCCGCGTCGGAGACCCCCGTCGAGAGACCCGCGCTCTCATCCGCCAGCCAGCGTTTCACCTCCGCCGCACGGCTGCCGAAGGCGTACATGATCCATAGATCATGCTCGCGGCATAAGGCGTGCATCTTTGCCCGGCGCGACACGGCTTACACGTCCCCCAACGCCGGTCGGCGCGTCTGCCAGTCCGTGGCTTGCTCGTAAGCGTAGGCCACGCGCAGGATCTGCGCCTCGGCTAAATCCGGTCCGATGATCTGCAGGCCGATGGGCAGTCCCGTGCCGTCGAAGCCGCAGGGCACGCTGACCGCCGGGATGCCCGCCAGCGCCTGCGTGATGGTGAAGACGTCGGCTAAGTACATCTGCAGCGGATCGTCGACCCGCTCACCGAGCCGGAAGGCGGTGAAGGGCGACGTCGGGCCGACCAGGACGTCGACGTCTTCGAAGGCCTCGTCGAAATCCTGCCGGATCAGCGTGCGGACCTTCTGCGCCTGGAGATAGTAGGCGTCGTAGTAGCCGGCGCTCAGCGCGTAGGTGCCCAGCATAATGCGCCGGATGACCTCGTCACCAAACCCCTCGGCCCGCGTGCGCGCGTAGACGCTCTCCAGGTCGTCGGCCTCGGCCCGATAGCCGTAGCGAATGCCGTCGAAACGCGCCAAGTTGGCGCTGGCCTCCGCCGTGGCGACGAGGTAGTAGACGGCGATGCCGTGCTCCGTGTGCGGCAGGCTCACGTCGACCATCTCCGCGCCCATGCTTTCCAGCGTCGTGATCGCCTCATCCACCGCCTGCTTGACCGCCGGCTGCAGCCCGCCCGCCTCGACGTACTCGCGGGGCACGCCGACGCACAGTCCGTCGATCTCCGGTCTCAGCGCGCCGACGTAATCCGGCACGTCCTCGGTGCGGCTGGTGCTGTCCAGCGGATCGGCGCCCGCCATGATCTGCGTCAGCAACGCGGCATCTTTTACGCTCCGTGTCAACGGGCCGATCTGATCCAGCGACGAGGCGAACGCAATGAGCCCGTAGCGTGAGATGCGCCCGTAGGTCGGGCGCAGGCCCACCAGGCCGCAGAGTGAGGCGGGCTGGCGCACCGAGCCGCCGGTATCGGTGCCCAACGCCGCCGGGACCTCACAGGCCGCCACGGCTGCCGCGCTCCCCCCGCTCGACCCGCCGGGCACGCGCTCCAGGTCCCAGGGATTGGTCGTGGGAAAGTAACCGGAGTTTTCCGTGCTGGAGCCCATGGCGAACTCGTCCTGGTTTGTCTTGCCCAGAATGATGGCGCCGGCGGCTTTCAGGCGGGCAATCGCCGTCGCGTCAAAGGGCGGCACGTAGCCTTGCAGGATCTTCGAGCCGCAGGTGGTCTCCATCCCCTCGGTGGAGATATTGTCCTTCAAGGCGATAGGAACGCCGAGCAGGGCGCCTGGCTTTCCCTGTGCGCGGGTCACGTCGGCCTTTTCCGCCTGGGCCAACGCAGCTTCGGGCGCCGTGCGCAGAAACGCGCGGAGCCGGTCATCGACGTCGTCGATACGATCTAACAGGGCTTGGGTCAGTTCAACGGAAGAAATGGCCCCGGCCTCCAACTGCGCCAGGGCTTCGTGCATCGTCAGTGTGTGCAGAGCGTCCAAGGTTTACTCCTTCTCGAAAATGGACGGCACAAAGAAACAGCTGGCCAGCTCGTCCGGAGCGTTACGCAGCGCGTCGCTTGGGGCGAGAGGCTCGCCGGCGACATCGTCCCGCAGCACAGAGCGCAAGGGGAGCACCGTCGCGGTGGGCGGTATCTCTTCGGTATCGACCGCCTGGACTTGATCGGCGTAGTCGAGAATCGCAGAGAGCTGCGCTTTGTAGTGAATCAGGGTCGCCTCGTCCAATCCTAAGTGCGCCAGTTCGGCGATGTGCTTGACTTCTTCTGGTGTTAGAGCCATCATTACCTCCTACGGGGATTATAACATCCCTGAGGCGCCTAGCAATTAGAAAAGAAACCGATTTCTGGCGAATCTGGCGTTCACCTGAGAAATCGGATGTTCACGGCAACCTCTAATCATCGCTTGTTTGTCTGCAGATAATGCTTGACTCACCTGAAAAAAGTTTTCAGGCGAGAAAAGGATACTATATGCTATGGTTGGGCTGTGCCCAACCATAACATATAGCCCATAATTTTCTTTGGCTGCCCCTTTTTTCAGGGCAGCCAATGCTTTCCAAGCGTGGTAGAATACGACATGAGAACCAAATGGGAACAGTCAGAGGTGACACTGCTTCTCATTCTTTTTTACTATGTTATAATTTCTCTGCTATAGAGCAAGTGAGGGCTTTCTATGTTTGGACTGACACCTGACATTCTGGCGGCGCGGCTTTTGGTGGTGATGTTGGGCATCCCCATTCACGAGTGGGCGCACGGTTGGGTCGCGCATCTGCTGGGCGATACGACGCCGGAACGCGAGGGACGGCTGTCGCTGAATCCGATAACGCACCTGGATCCCCTTGGCACGATGATGATTCTGCTGACGGGCTTCGGGTGGGGAAGAGCTGCGCGCGTCAACCCGTATCAGATGCACCGAGTCAAGAATCCGCGCGTGGGTATGGCGCTGTCGGCGCTGGCCGGCCCGCTCTCCAACTTCATCCAGGCTGTATTACTTGCGCTTGTCCTTCGACTGCTGTGGATGTTCTCGCTGCCCGCCGACGCGGTTAACGTCATCACCCAGATTCTGATTCTGGCAATCAGCGTCAACATCGGGCTGATCGCGTTCAACCTCCTGCCCATCCCGCCGTTGGACGGTTCGCGCATCCTGGCGGGCGTCGCCCCACCCCAGGTGGCGGATTTCCTGGAAAGCCTGGAGCCCATCGCCCCCATGCTCCTGATGACGGTGCTTTTCATCCTGCCGCAGCTGGGCATCAATCTGGTCTCGTGGATGGCAGGCCCGTTGAGCAATCTCCTGATCCGAGTTCTCTTGTGGTGAGGCCTGCACGCATCTGGTATCGTGTCAAGCAGTTCTTTCGGACGCTCCAGGCCCCTCTTCGCCCCATTGATCTGGGCTATGCTGCTGCGCATCTTTCCGCTGACGAGTTAACCCTCTTTCTTAACATGCCACGCGTTGAACAGCACCACAGCATTGATCTCTGCCGGGCGTTGGAAGCGGAAGACTACTGCGATCCCCATCTGCTGGCGGCTGCACTGCTGCACGACGTCGGGAAGACCGTCGTCGTCCCGCGCCTCTGGGAGCGCGTTGGGGTGGTACTGGGCGAGCACTTCTTTCCGGTGCGAGCCGAAGCGTGGAGCCGCAGCGCACCTGAGGGATGGCAGCGCGGCTTTGTCGTGCGCCGCTGTCATCCGGCGTGGGGCGCGGAGATGGCGGAGGAGGCCGGCGCGTCGCCGCGCGTCGTCGAGCTGATCCGCAAGCACCACAGTCCGCCCGGTGACGATGAAGAACTGGCGGCATTACAGACGTTAGATGAAACGTGAGAGCTGCGATGTCAGATCGGCGACGCCGCGTTTTGATGATCGCCCCCACGTCCTTCTTTCTGGATTACGGTTGTCACGTCCGCATTCTTGAAGAAGCACGGGCCCTGTTGGCTCAGGGCCTGCACGTCCGCGTCGTCACCTACTACAAGGGCAACGACTGGCCGGGGCTGGATATCGTGCGCTGTCAGCCCACACCCTGGCGGTCCGATTACGAGGTCGGCTCTTCGCGCCACAAAATCGTCTTCGACGTATTGCTCTTCGCGAAAGCTCTCGGTGAAGCGAGGCGCTGGCGTCCTGACGTCATCCACGGTCATCTGCACGAGGGCGCGCTCATCGGGTCGGTGGTGGGATGGTTAACGCGCACCCCCGTGCTCTTCGATTTCCAGGGTAGCCTCACCAGCGAGATGGTCGACCACGGCTTTATCACGCCGGACTCCTTCTGGTACTACTGGTGGCGTCGCCTCGAGGAGCGCATCGTCCAGATGCCCGACGCCGTGGTCACCAGCACGACGCACAGCACCGAGCTGCTCGACCGCGCCTTTGGGCGCAGCGAGAGCGTCACGCCAGTGCCCGACAGCGTCAACCTTGACTTCTTCCGTCCGAATCGTCTGCCTGCGGACACGCGCGTCCGGCGGCGCGCTGCGCTGAGCATTCCATCCGACCGGGCGCTGGTCGTCTATCTGGGTCTGCTGGCCGATTATCAGGGCATCCCACAGCTGATTCAGGCGGCGGCCTATTTGCGAGAACGAGACTATCCCGTATCGTTTCTGATCATGGGCTTTCCCGGCGAGTTGGAATACCGGCAGGCTGCCGCCGATCTGGGCCTGACACCGCCCGACATCATCTTCACCGGGCGCACACGATACGCCGATGCGCCGGACCACCTGGCGCTGGGCGACATCGCCGTGGCCCCCAAGATCTCGGCGACGGAGGGCAGCGGCAAGATTCTGAACTACATGGCTATGGGCCTGCCGGTGGTCGTCTACAAGACCGACGTGAGCCGGGAGTACCTGGGCACCTTGGGCGTTTACGCTGAACCCGTCGGCGACGCGACCGCATTGGCACAGGCTTTGGCTTTCGTGCTGCGCAACCCAGCAGTGGGGCACGCCATGGGAGAACAACTGCGCGAGCGCGCCCGACGACACTTCTCGTCGGCGCGCACAGGACGCCAATTGTTGAAAGTTTATCAAACGTTGTGGGAGGAGGGGTAGGCCGTGCGCGGAAGGCTTCAACAGATCAGACTCTCGCCCGCCTGGCGATGTTCGTGGTTCTTCTTTATGTTCTGGGCCGCCATGTCCATCTTCGCCCCCTTCAAGAACGTCTATCTGAGCCATCTGGGCCTGACCGGACTGGAAATTGCCATCCTCAACGTCCTCGCGCCCACGATGACGCTCTTTGCGGCTCCAGCCCTCTCCGTGCTGGCCGACCGTCGTCGCTGGCGCAAGCGCATCCTCATCTATGGGTTGGGCGGCGTCGTACTGCTGCTGGGACTCTACGGCCTGCCCAAGACGTTTCTCACGCTCCTGCCCATCGCTGCGCTCCTGGCTATGATCAGCAGTTCTATTCTGCCCATCAGCAACAGCCTCATCGCGCGCATGGCTCAACGTCACAGCCTGGATTTCGGCAAGCTGCGTTTCTGGGGCTCGCTGAGCTTCGCCCTGGGCTCCATCGCCTTTGGCGCGCTCTGGGAGCGGCACGGCTTCGATGCGATGTTCGTCGCCTGTGCGGTGGCCTTTATCCCCGTCATGGGACTGGCGTTCACGCTGGAAGAAAGCGGCGCCCAGCGCTCAGAGGAGCGTCGCTCTCTCAAGCGCGTTTTGCAGGACAAGGGGCTGACGGCGCTTCTGGCGGCGACGTTTCTCTATGGTGTGGGCGAAACGCTCTATGCAAACTTCTCCGGTATCTACATGGACAGTCTGGGTGGCGGACAGCAGCTGGTCGGCGCGATTTTCGGTCTCTCGGCACTTGCGGAACTGCCCGCGATGCAGTATGGTGGAGATGCAGCCCGGAAAATCGGACGCCCCATCGTCATTCTGATCGGGTATGTGACCATGGTCATCGCCTATTTTGGATATGCCTTCTCCGCCACGCCGGGCCTGCTCTTGTTCTACGGCGTGCTTAAAGGCCTCGGATTTGGGCTTTCCTACGCCGTGGCTATCGCCCTCGTCGACGCTCGCGCGCCCGAATCCTGGTCGTCGACGCTGCAGTCGCTGATGACGGCGATGTCCTGGGGGCTGGCGCCTCTGATCACGTTGCCGCTGGGCGGCTGGCTCAGCGATCTACTGGGCCTACCCGTCGTCTTCCTGGGCGCAGGGGTTGCACAAGCGGCAGCCATCGCCATTTTACTTTTTGCGATTTTGGGCGATAAATTCGCCGAGAAGCCACTGCTGGGCATGCAAATCGGCTATGAGAAAGCGGTGTCGCAGGAACCCTAAGAGGTCAATAACGTGAAACGTTGGACTTATCGATTGGGGATGTTGATATTCTTCGCCGCTGTCTGCGGAATCGTGGGCGTCTGGGCCTACGCACGCCACTATGCCACCCGCATCTATCCAGGCGTTACGCTCGCTGACATCGACGTTGGCGGGATGACGCGGGCCGAGGCCGAGGCGCACCTGCGCCAGCAGCTGCCCGATCCACAGGAGGAGACCATCGTGCTCTGCGCGGGTGAGCAGCAGCTGCGCTTCAGCTGGGCTGTGCTTGGCAAAGGCTTCGACCTCGCGCTCACCGTCGACGCAGCTTACGCCCAGGGCCGCGAAGGCAGCGACCTCACGCGGTGGCTCCGCCCGCTGGACGTGCGCTTTGCCGGCCGCGAGATCGCACCGGTCACCGCGCCCGCTGACCCGGCGCGGGTGCGCGCCGCCGTAGAACGGCTCGCCGCCCAGGTCGACGTCGCGGCAGCGGATGCGCAGCTGGAGATCACGCCAGCGGGCGCGCGCAGCGTGCCCGGCAAAGCGGGCCGGCGTCTCGAGGTGGAGGCTGGAATCGACGCCGCGCTGGCGGCGCTGGCAGCGGGCGAGCCGTCCGTCGACCTGCCGGTGATTGAACTGCCGCCAAGCCTAGCGCAGCCAGAACCGGCGCTCTCCCAGGCACGAGCACTGCTGGCGCAGCCCTTCGTCGTGCGCGCCGCCGATCCCCTGACGGAGTACACGGCGACCTTCAGCGCGCCGCCGGAGATCGTCGCCACGTGGCTGGACGCGCGCCCGGCCCATCCCGCCCGGATGATCCTGGACTTCGACCAGGGCGAGATCCGCCGGTGGCTCACGGGGGGCGTGGCGCCGCAGTTAGGCGACGCGCGCTTGCTCGACGTCGGTGAGACGCTGGCGCAGATCCTGCTGGCGCTCAACCGGCAGCATTCGACGGCGGATGCCCGCATTCGCCATCCGGAGAAGCGCTACGTCGTCCAGCCGGGCGACGTGCTGTACGATATCGCCTACAATCACGGCTTTCCCCAGTGGCGGCTGGAAGAGGCCAACCCAGAGATCGAGCCGGGCAATCTTCTCATCGGGCAGGAGCTGGTGATTCCGTCCATCGACGTGCTGATCCCTGAGCCCATCGTGCCGGACAAGCGCATCGAGATCAGCCTACCGGAGCAGACGCTCCACGCCTACGAGCACGACGAACTGCGCTTCGAGTTCCGCGCGTCCAGCGGCATGTCCACCACGCCGACC
>CAYVKR010000138.1:0-7935 GCA_964452025.1 uncultured Anaerolineales bacterium | reverse complement strand
CTGAGGATGAGATGATAAGCGTTCCAGCCTATTCACCGTAGAAGTTCATGCATTGACTCTGCTGAAAAAAGGTGGCTCTTTTGGATTTCGCCGGGTAAATATGTCCAAATCCCCACTGAATTGTCACCCTGAGCGCAGCGAAGGGTCTCGTTCCCCACCAACGAGATTCCTCACTACGTTCGGAATGACAAGTTCCCCACCACCCGGCGAAATACCAGAGATCCAAAAAGGTTTTCAGTAGAGAAAGAGATACTATATGTTGTGGTTGGGCGCAGCCCAACCACAACATATGCCTCATATTTTTCTTTGGCTGACCCTTTTTTCAGGGCAGCCATGCATTTGTCTTTCTGAGGAGGTAACAATGAACGAGCAATTTCAGCAAGGCTTTCCGGAACCGCAGGAACCGCAGGAACAGAGACGCGACGAACCACCCCAGTACTACGACGAGAAGACTGAAGAGAAGGTAAGGGAGAAAGAAGACGAGAAGTCCTACGAGGAGAAACACCGGGAGGATCCCGTTGGGACGATGGTCTGGGCCGCCACGTTGATCTGGGCCGGGCTGGTTTTCCTGGCGGATAATCTCGACTACTTGGATCGGTTGCAGATGTATACGGCCGAGCTCCCTTTTGAGCTTCCGGTCAAGCCAGAAGCGTGGACGCTCTTCTTCCTGGGTGCCGGTGTGCTGGTGCTCCTTGGCGTGGTGCTGCGTCTACTGGTTCCGTCCTATCGGCGGCCCATTCTCGGCTCGCTGATCTGGGCCATCGTCCTCTTTGCCCTTGCCTTCGGCGAGTGGAACCTGATCTGGCCTTTTATCCTCATCGCCATCGGCGTCTCGATTTTGCTCGAGGGGGTCCTGCGCCGCTAGAGCCGGCCCAGGTTGAAGGTCGTCAGCTCCTGCCAGGCATAGCGCAGCGGCGTCCACCAGTGCTCGCGTCCGATGCAGCGGAAATACGGCGGGTGGACGGCCAAGATCAGGTCGCCGATGCGATAACGCGGCAGCGTCGGCGTGGAGACAATGAGGGAACCGAGCTCGCCGGCGCGCATCTCGTGCAACATCTTGATGCCGCTTAGCGTCTTGACCTCGAAGAAGAAGAGATCGTAGTTGGGAATCCAGCCACGGCGGTCGTCGCGCTGCTGACCGAACATGCCCTCGGTGGCGCCGTAGATCTCGCGGATGGCTGCCGGTCCGTAGAGCGCTTCCAGCGCCGGGCGGTGCCGCGTGTTGATCCCCGGCGTGCTGCCCAATGTCATCACCTTGACGTCCCAGAGATCCTTTGGATAGACGCCGTGGGTCTCCTTGAGATAACGCCCGAACTTCAGCGCCGTGGGACAGACGCCGCCCACTAGCGTCACGTTCTGATCCTTGCATGTCTCATAGGCCAGCTCGAAGCGCGCGTGCCAATCCCTCAACGTCTTGCCGCCGCCCAGCGCGTCGATCTCCTCTTGCGCTGGCATAGAGCGCACCGGCGTGCGCGTGGAGACGTGTTTCGTGTAGATCCCGGAACTGTACCCGTACTCCAGCTCGCGGTCGCCCGCCTTAACCGTTCCCACGACCGACGGGAAGTTCAGGTTGAGGTTGACACCCGCGAAGACGCCGTAGTCTTCAGAGGAGGCCACGTAGTTCATCACCGCACGCCCGGCGCTGACGCGCAGCGCCAGGTCCGCCGGCGTCATTGGGATGAACTTGGATTCTTCCTTCGTCGTGCCGCGCGTAATAGCCCAGCCGATGGGCGCTTCGCTGAGGAGTAGCTCGGTTTCTCCGGCCATGACCCGGTCGATGAGGGGCTTGTACTCTTCGTAGCTCCTGACGGGGAACCCATCTCGGTAATCAGCCACCGTCTCGACCTGGGACGCGCCGTGCTCTCCACCGTACTCCGTCTCTGCATAGTCCTTGATCAGCCGTTGTAGCACCTGCTGCTGGGCGTGTTCCGGGCTGGCAGTCGCCTCATGCCACGGTCGAAGTTGGGCTTCGAGCTGTTGGGTGATCATCTCCGGGGTCAGACGTTCCATGCACTCCTCCTTGTGGGCTTCTGCAGCCCGATTTGCTAGAGGCTATTGTACTGGAACTAAACCACGGAGCAAATCAGGGTTACCGCGGGCAAACGAAGCAGTTCCAGGGCCGCTCAAACGCCATAGGCGGCTTCCCATCATGTTTTCCTCTCCCGCATCAACCCCAGCTTCGTTTGCCTTGCTTTCGTCTACGCAGGTTCTACGGTACGGAGGCCATTTTCACCAGCGGACTCGCTTTGAAATCCCATCGCGTTTCAGCAATAGACATCGGATTTCTTCAAGAAATCCGATGTCCGGCGTTACTTGTCTTGTAGAGCAAATGCGACCTGGCGTGTCAGATGGCGAGCGTGCTGAGCGGCTGCGGTGCGCCGACAGGCGTGCGCTGGATGCGGGGCGTGCGGTGCATCGCCGTCCAGCGGATGGGTTGGATCGCGCCGCCCACAATCTCCAAACCGGTGATCTCGCCGGGCTTCAGGCAGCTGCCCGTGTTGAAGTAGGGTGCTTCACCGCGTCGGGCGCTGACCGGATGATGTGTGTGTCCGCAGATAAGGATCTGTCGATGGTCCTTGGCCCACTGGCGAAGCCTTCGTTCGATGCTCTCACATGATCCAGCATAATGATCCTGGTAGATTCCCATCATCTGTAGGCGACGCCAGATGCGACGGATGATGAGTCGTCCGACAAAATAGAGTTGATAGCTGGTGAAATCGGCCTGGTGGCCATGTACAGCGAAGATCCGCCGCCCGGTGCGGGTATGTCTGAGCACGAGACCCTCTCTCGCCAGGAGGCCGTCCTTTTTGATCAGATGCTGTCGGAAGCCACCGATGTCGTGGTTGCCAAGCAGCATGTGCAGGCGTCCTTGGTCGTCGAACCGGTGCAGCAGGTCGAAGATGGTGCCATAGGCCCGGCGGACGACGCGGAAATGGCGGTTCTTCCAGAGCTCGTCGCCATCGCCGACCTCGATGTAAGCGAATCCCTCGTGGTAGTAGTGCTTCAATACGTCCAAGAAGAGTTGTGCGTTGCGCGCGAAATCGTCGGCAGCGCTGCGATCCCCCCGGTGGCTGTCGCTGAAGAAGACCAGGCGAGATTGGTCATCAAAGAGTATCTCCCGGGCGGTTGCAAAGACCCGCGTCAACTGTTTCTGTGAGAAATGGTCCCAGATTGTCTGCCATGTCTGGTCCATACTAAAAGGTAAAAACTGCGTAAGCGCTGTCACTGTATTTTGTATCTCCTCGTGTTCCAACACTGCACGTCTGCCTGACGCCCAGTTGCCAGTATAGGTCGTGATCGTTAACGATGCTTTACGAATTCATCAAGAGTCGATTAACATTATGTAAACATCGTAATGCATCATAACGGTAATGCGCCCTCCTGTCAATTGAGAGAAAGCCAGTAAGCATCGGGTTTTTAAAAGTCGGCGATGTGCTTGCCGATGTCTCGTTGTTTTCATTCTCAATTATGGTATGATCCATCTCAGAGTGAGCTAAGGAGCGTACGAATGCTATTTGTAGATAACGAGAATTGGACGAACCCCCGCGTCAACCTGGCGATTGAGGAGCACTTGCTTCGCCACTTCGAAGGCGATGATGAGATTCTGCTCTTTTACATCAATGAGCCTTCCATCATCATCGGTCGGAATCAGAACACCCTAGAGGAGATCAACGAGTCTTACGTGCGTGAGCACGGCATCCACGTGGTGCGGCGGCTCTCCGGCGGCGGTGCCGTCTACCATGATCTGGGCAATCTCAACTACAGCTTCATCACGCCCTATCACAAAGGGACGCCGCAGGACTTCGAGCACTTCACGCGTCCGGTGATCCGCGTGCTGCGCGAGATGGGCGTGCCCGCCGAACTGAGTGGGCGGAACGACATCCTGGTCAATGGGCGCAAGATCTCTGGCAACGCACAGTACCGCACCGCTGACCGGATGTTTAGCCACGGGACGCTGCTCTTCGACACAAGCTTGCGCGACGTGGTCGAATCGCTCAACGTCAGCCAGAGCAAGATCTCGTCCAAGGGGCTGAAGTCGGTGCGCAGCCGCGTCGCCAACATCAGCGAGTTTCTGGACGAGCCCATGACGACGCGCGACTTCCGCGCGCACCTGCTGCGCGGCATCTTCCGGGAGGCGGAGGAGATTCCCCAGTATCATCTGACTGAGGACGATTGGGCGCAGATCCATCAGATCAAGGACGAGCGCTACGACCAGTGGGATTGGAACTACGGACGCTCGCCCCAGTTCAACGTGAAGCACAGCAAGCGGTTCTCCACCGGTGAGGTGGACGTGCGCATCGACGTGCAACAGGGTGTCATCCAGGATGTCAAGATCTACGGTGATTTCCTGGGTGACGGTGACGTGACCGACATCGAGAAGCGTCTGCTCGGCATCCGCTACGATCACGATGCACTGGCGGAGGCGTTGGAAGGACTGGATACCTGCGCCTATCTGGGCGGCGTCGATTGCGAAGCGTTCCTGGAACTGATCTACTGATTTCCGTTGATGAAGCATCGTCCATAGGCTATTCGCGCATAGTTGTCAGGAGCGCCCATGATCTTCCGAAAGATAATCCGCGAGGTTGCATTTGATTTGGCCCGCCATGACCTGGCGGCTTTCCTTGATGACCACGAGGAGGACCTTGTCTTCATCTTCCGCGAGGAGATGCGGCAGCTGGACGATGACCTGCCCGAGGAGAATCTCTTTATCGACTTGAAGATGGTGCCGCTGGGCGAGACCATGCTCCGCGCCGCGCTGCACGCCATCCGCCGCTTCCTGATGGAGGATATCCCCAAGGAGAATGCTTCTGAGGCTTGGGAAGAGACGACAGACCTCGAGGCGCTTGAGGAGTCGCAAGAGGACGCTTAGGGCCTGTAAAAATATAAGTTCCCGTCGCTGTCAAACCGATGCGGCAGGGAATCAAGGAAACTGACGTTTGAGGCTTGTGGCAAGGGCCTTCAAAGGCGACTTCTCTGGATGACATGTGTAGAGCTGTTTCAGGAGTCGGGAAGTTATTCTTTAACAAGCCCTTAGGGCCAGGTTGGACGGAAGGCGGAGATCCTTTCTCGTCATTCCGAGGGAGCGTCAGCGAGTCGAGGAATCTCTCCCCCCTCGCCCTGCAAAGCACCGGCGATCGTCGAGAAGTCCACAAAGAGATTTCTCCATTCGCTCTGGTTGCCTTGCTCCCTGCGCCCTTCGACTGCGCTCAGGATAAACTCAGTCGAAATGACGTGATGGCTTTGAAGAGTCGTTCTATATGACAACGCCCCCGGTTGTTCCAGGGGCGTTGTGCTGCTTTTTTTGTCTGCCCGTCCGTAACGTGTCAAAACGACGTTGTACCCCGGATAGATCGGTTTCCAAAGTCATCACGCATCACGTAATACATTTCCCCTAATTTTTCCGCGCCTCGGTCAGTGCACCGTTTTCCAATTCGTGTCGGCGCTGGCGGATCATGGCCCAGCGCGGCTCGACCTTGGCCTGTACCTCGTTGAGATGCCTGTACAGTCCCTCTTCCTCCATCAGCTCCTCATGCGTGCCCGTCTGCGTGATGCGGCTGCCCTCCAGTACCACGATCTTGTCGGCGCTGCGGATGGTGCTCAGCCGGTGGGCGATGATGAGCGTCGTGCGGCCCACCATCAGCCGCTCCAGCGCCTCCTGGATCAGCAACTCAGTCTCCGTGTCCACCGACGACGTGGCCTCGTCCAGGATGAGAATGGGCGCGTCCTTGAGGACGGCCCGCGCGATGGCGAGACGCTGCTTCTGCCCGCCGGAGAGCTTCACGCCGCGCTCGCCGATGATGGTGCCGTAGCCTTCCGGTAGATGGGTGATGAACTCATGTGCGTTGGCGACTTTCGCCGCCGTGACCATCTCCGCTTCCGTGGCGTCGGGGTTGCCGAAGAGGATGTTCTCCGCCGCCGTCCCGTGGAATAGGAAGACGTCCTGCAGCACGATGCTGATCTGCTTGCGCAGGCTCTGCAGCGTCAGATCGCGGATATCGCGTCCGTCCAGCCGGATCTCGCCCTCATCCACGTCGTAGAAGCGGGGGATGAGACTCGCCAGCGTCGTCTTGCCGACGCCCGTCGGTCCAACCAGCGCCACGACATGCCCGGCGGGGATCTCCAGGTCAATGTTCTCGAGGACGCATCTGCCCTCATCGTAGGCAAAGGTGACGTCGCGAAGCACGATGTCGCCCCGCGCCCGTTCCTTCAACTCGACGGCGTCGGCGCGCTCCACCACGTCGGGCTCCTCGTCCAGTAGCTCAGCGACGCGGTCGGCGCCCGCCAGCGCTTCCTGCACGTTCTCCCAGGCTGTGCTCAGCTGGCGGACCGGCTGGTAGAACATATCGAGGTAGAGGAAGAAGGCGACCAGGTCTTCAATGGGCAGCGTTTGCTGCAGAGCGAGCCGCCCGCCAAAGTAGATCAGCACGATGGTGCCCAGCGACGAGGCGAACTCGACAAAAGGATGAACCGTCGCCATCAGCCGCAGTGCGTTTAGCAGGGAATCGCGGTAGCCGGCGATGCGCCGCCAGATGCGGTTGGCCTCGATCTCCTCGCGGGTGAAGGCCTTGATCTCTTGGATGCCAGAGATGTTGTCGTTAAGTAGCGCGTTCAGATCGCCCAGCTTTTCCTGCCTGATGCGGAAGGCGGGCCGCACGTACTTGGAGAAGCCTTGCATGGTCAGCACGATAAATGGGATGGGGATCATGCTGAGCAGGAGCAGGCGCGGGTTCATGGAGAAGAGGATGGCGCTGACGCCGAAGAAGGTCATCACGTTGACGATGACGTCGGGGACGGCGTGCGAGATCAGCCGCTCGAACTTATCGGAGTCGTTGATCAGACGCGACATCAGTTGACCCGTCTGCTTGTCCTCGTAGAAGCGCAGCGAGAGCTGCTGCAGGTGCTCGTAGATGTGCTGGCGCACGTCGGCGACGACGCCCCAGCCAGCGATGTGGGCTACGTAACTGCGCGCGAAGCGCAGTCCGCCGCGTGCCACGTAGACGCCCAGCGCGATCAACGCCAGGCGCGTGATAGTCTGCATGGCGTCCGGCCCCGAGGTCGGGTCGGTGACGATGCTCACCATCTCCCGCACCAGCCACGGCGCGACCAGCTGCGTGCCAACCAGCAGCAACATGCTCACCACGGTAATGATCAGCGCGCCCGTGTATTTTTTCGTGTACTTGAAGACAAATCCCAACGTTTTCATCTGTGACTCCCATGATATTGGTTTTCTACCTGACCGCAGACCGGAGACGAGCGACCGGGGTGTGTGCTTGCTGCGCTCTCCGGTCATCCGTCCCCGGTCATTTCAGGTTATTGACTACTGCAAGATTGTGAGTATACTTTCATCCTATCTTATCTTCAGTCGAGGTCAAGTCATGAATTTCTCAGAAGCTGAACGTCGTTTTCAATGGTTGGGAGAACAGTTCGCCGCCGGCGCCCTTTCTCCTGAGCAATATCGCGCCGAGGTGCACAAACTGCGGGTGACCGATGACGCCGGGCGGGTGTGGATGCCCCAGGAGCAGACGGGGCAGTGGCACGTCTATCAGAACGGTCAGTGGGTCGCAGCCCAGCCGCCGCATCTTGCCCCGGCAGCGCCACCTCCACCGCTGATGTCTAATGTTCCGCAGCAACGACCGGCGACGCAGTCCGGATCTGTGCCGCAACCTTCTGCGGAGAAGAGCGGCGGCTGCGGCAAGACGCTGCTCTATCTGGTAGGGTGGGGCGTGCTCTGGACGGTCATTGCTGTCGTCGTTTATCTCATCTGGGGTCGCGAGGCGCCTATGGTGCTGGGTGGCGTCGCGTTGGCTGCCTTGTTCAGCCTGATCCTCATGCTCGCCAACCTCTCCTCCCGCTGGTCCGGGCAGATCGTCGATGTCCGCACGGAGCGGGTGCGGGTGGACGATGGTGAGGGCGACTGGCACTACGAGAACCGTC
>CAYVKR010000137.1:0-7983 GCA_964452025.1 uncultured Anaerolineales bacterium | reverse complement strand
TCATTACGGCCCGCAAGGGTCTTTCACCCTCTAGTTACACGACATGCCTGGCACACACGAAAGCAAGGCCACGCCGTTGGTCACGCCGTGGATGACGATGCCTGTCGTCGTGTTCTTCAGTTTGCTGCAGACGAACGACAGCGCCAGGCAGATGGGAAACAGATTCAGAACATCCCACCACTTGAAAATATGGAAGAAGGCCCACATGACACCGTGCACCACCCACGTCCATTTTCCAAAGACCAGCTCCTGCCGGGGCAATACCACGCCGCGCCACCAGAACTCCTCACCCAGGATATTGAAGACCAACACACTCACCATGGCGATAAACGGCAGCCAGTTGCCCTGCAGTCCACCGACCGCTTCGTTGTAAGCGACCATCGGATTTGTCATAGACGTGGGATTCATGAATTCGGGGACCGTGGACGGAATCGGGATGATGCCCTGCCGGATCATAAGGCCGCTTAACAGACTCATGATCCCATAGCCGAAAACGCTGCCCAGGAGCAGCGCACCCACCGACCAGAGCCAGGCCTTGCGATCCATAGGGTGGAGGCGAAAGCGCGCCTTCAGCGTATCCCAGGTAATCTCCCGCCCTTCAAGCCGGAGCCAGAGGACCGAAAGCAGCAGCAAGAGAACGAGCGGAAGGCCCAATCCCAACAGATAGGCATAGTAAGGCAGCATTCCCAGGCGGATGAACCAGGGCATCAAAACCCAGAATCCAACCACGAACAACAATGCCGGTAATCCAAAGTACAACAACGATGACAAAAAAGGCAACGGTTTCAAGTCTTGCGGTTTTCTCACACAGTAGCTCCTATGCAAACGGTTACAGTGGATGGCTTTACACCCTCTCTGCCAAGGTGAAGATGCATATCAAGAACGCGCCGATGATCGACGCTCCCACCTGCCTAGCAGCGCCGTAGAAATCTTGCTGATCGTGTGGCGAAGATGGCTCTAGCCGGGCTTTAGAAGACCACCGAGGAATATGGCACGCATCTAACAGAACAGAGCGGGGCAACAACACTCAAAATGGCATACCTTTGGTTCAATATCCTCTCTTCATTAGACAAGGGCACCCGTGCCCCTCGCTTTTGCGTTGGGCCCAGGTCTAGCGCAAACACCGCGGATGAGGCCGGGCTCGGGCCTTCCGCCAGCATACGTGGTCTCAATTATTGCGTGGAAATGTTAACCTCATGTTAACGTGGCGTTAGGAAGTGGCAAAGCTTTGTCTCAGGTCGGGTCAATCCTTCGTTGATGCTGCCCACGGGCGCTGCCGCAATTTACCAAACTGTCCGTATGTGCGGGATTGCATCACCCAGCCGACCTGGCCCATGGCACGGTACATCCACGATGGGATCAGGGACTTTCGCATCAGTGTTTGCGCCTCTTCAGGCACCGCGTCACCCCGCGCCAGCGCCTCTGCAGCCCGATCCAACGCAGCGATGACGTTGCGCGCCATGCCTTCATTCTCAGCCAGTGGGCGGCCTTTGACGACCTCACCAGCGCCGAGCGCCAGCCCTCCGGCCCACGCGAAGCCTGTTGCCCGCGCAAACTGCTCAGCAATAGCCAGCGCGATGTCGTTGTGCTCTGCTTCTGGGAAGCCGCTGTTGTAGATGGCGACGAATTGCTGACGCGCCGGGTGGTTGCTCTGGTCGAGATGCTGCGACAGGATCTCCAACGCTCGCGTCACCGGCGCGGGCAGGCTGTCCACGTAAAGCGGGGTGCTCAGAATGACGAAATCGGCCTGGATCACTGCATCGATAAGCTCGTCTGTCGCTTCGTCGCTGCGCAGGTCTTTTTTGACGAAGTGCGTCTCCCCGGCGACGTCGTGTTCAGCCAGTTGATCCAGCAGATACCGGCCCAGTGTGAACGAAGCGCTCCTCTTCATGCGCGGGCTTCCGATCAGTAACAGAGCGTTCATGTGTGCACCTCCAGGCTGTCGAGCCAGGTGGTCACGGTCGTCTCTAAGCCGTTGGCGATCTGCGCGTGCGTCAGCACGTCAGCGTGCCACGCCGGCGCCCACATGTTGATGGCGTTGCGCTCCGCCAGTTTCGTGAAGATGACCTCGCTCGCCGCGTCCGGCTCCGGCGTCACGCCGACGAAAAGCAGCTTGGCGTAGCGCTCGTAGCGCGGTTTGTGGTGGGTCTCGCCGTTCACCTGGGTGAAGAAGGGCAGGATGTTGGGAATCAGGTGGTCGACGGCTTTTTTCAACTCCGAGGAGTAGCCGCCAAAGGTGACGGGCGTGAGAAAGATCACCAGGTCGCTCTGCACAACACTGGCAGTGATCTCGTGGGTGTCGGGCAGCACACACCTTCCCGGCGTCTGTACCCAGCAGCCGAAGCAGCCGAGACAGGGCCGAATCTCCTCGTCCTTCAATACAAAAGGGACGGTGTGCCAGTTGCGCGCGGTCAGCGCCTCGACCAGGGCCGTATGTACGGCTTCCGTCGGCGAGTCGGTTTTGCGCATGCCATTCAAAATCGTTGCCTGCAAGTCTATCCTCCAGAGTTGGATTAGAAAAACCAGAAATTTTTCGCTGTTTGTTGTCTGTACACCGCATAAGCCGTTGACCAGCGTTCCGCGCACATGCGCTCCTCGTAGGCCGCCGTGATCTGGTAGAACGCAAAGTGCACCAGCGCCAGCGCCAGGATGGGCCAAACTGCGCCCATCAGGCCCATGCCTGCGTACATCAAGAAGGCGCCAAAGTAGCCGGGATTGCGGGAGAGGCGGTAGAGGCCGTGGGTGATGGGTGCGTCGCGCGGTGCGGTCTGGTAGGTGTAGATGGCGAGACTGGAGAAGGCGAGACCGGCGGCGAAGAGAATCAAGCCTGCAGGAAACCAGACGCTCGTCAGCGCCAGGGGGACTAAGAAAGCGTAGACGCAGAGTGCCGTCTGCGCCCCGATCCAGAGCGTGTAGATGACGCGCTCGCGCTGCGACATCTCCGGTTGGTCACGCGCCCGCTCCCAGTCTGTGTCTGTGAGGCGGGCGATGACGATGGGCCGAGCGTAGAGGAGCGCCGTACAGATCCAGAGATTCAGCCAGCCGAGGTGAAAGGGCGGAATCAAAGCCATGGTCAGGTCCTTACGTGTTTGGTTCTAAACGCTCTACGGCAATTAAGACCAGCCCAAGGTCGCGGATCTTCTCCAACAGGCCGTGCAGGGCGGCCTGATCGGGCACCCGACCGCTTAGCGTGGTTGTCCTATCCGCTTTCAGGCTAACGTCCATGCCAGTGAACCAGCGTTGCCAGTGGCTGCAATCCAGGTGGCCTTCCACGGTGATCTGGTAGCGTGCTTCGTCCATGATGGCTCCTAGACCTGGCGGTCGAACGCGTAGTGAATCACATCTTTGGGATAGGTGTCCACACAACTGCCGCAGAGGATGCACTCGCTGTTCTCCATGCTCTCGGACTGTACCATCGCGTGGACATCCAGGCTCATAGGGCAGGCCTGCGTGCATGTCTTACAGTGGATGCAGGCGTCAGTGTTGGCGGTGAGGTGCAGCGCCGGTGTTTTCAGCGTGTTGCGTACCTTGCGCCCCAGGATCATGAAGGGTGCCATCCAGCAGCCGTAGTGACAGAAGGTGCGCTTCCCCGCTGTGATTGAGAGCAAGAAGATGGTACCGACCACGATGTAGTAGATGATGTATCTGCTGGGCGCATCGACAGAAATGACGTTCTCCGTCATGTGCAGCAGGTTGATCCTGGTATAGCCGCCGGCGGAGAGTGCGCCTTAGGCGATGATGCCCACCCACGGAATCCAGATGCCCCACTTGATCCAGTTGAAGCGCTCGACGCGCGCCGGTTTATCGTTGATCATGAAACACGCTTCGCCCATGCCGGCCGCCGGACAGAGCCAGCCGCACCAGAGTCTTCCAGCAAACAAGTCATGTTTCCCTCCCGCATCAACCCCAGATTCGTTTGCCTTGCTTTCGCCTATGCAGTTTCTACGGTACGGAGGGCATTTTCACCAGCAGACTCGCTTCGAAATCCCAAAACTATTACCACCCGTTACGCAGGGTCTTGAGAAACGCAGAAGATAACGACTTTTGGTGCCTCTCATTTGAAACGCACTCAAGTTATTTCCCCTGAGCCCTTACAGCGGGCCGGTCTCCGACATATACTCTTGATACTCACTGGGTGACATACCAGTTTCCCGACGAAACACCTGGCTGAAGTAACTGCTGCTGGAGAAGCCGAGGGCCATAGCGATTTCGGTGATGGTTTGTTCACTAGTTAGCAGCAAGTTCTTGGCCTGGTTAATGCGATAGCGGTTCAGGTAGGCGATGGGCGTCAATCCGATTTCCTGACGGAAGCAACGGTTGAGATAGCTCATGCTCACCCCCACATAGTCGGCCACATCGGCCCGTGACGGAGACTCCGTATAATGTTCGTGAAGGTAGGCCATTGCCTTGCGAACGTACTGCTGAGCCGGATCACTCGATATCTGGCTACGCTCTAAGGCATCTTCTATTTGTGTCAGGGTCTCTTCCACGCTGAAGAGCCCTTTTTCTAGAATCACCGCCACACCTTGATTGAGTCGTTGCATATCCTCTTCTGACAGGACCTTGCTGGTCAACACTACTACCGGGATAGAACGAGTGGTCTCCTGCTCGCGCATGACGTGCAGGACCTCGAATCCATCCATCTCGGGCATCATCAAGTCCAACAGTACCAGATCAGGCAGCTTCTGCTGTATGGCTTCTAATCCCTCAACTCCGTTTCGCGCCTTGATCACGTGACAGGGGTCCATCTGTTGCTCCACAATGCGAGCGTGCATCTCGAGCATGCCCACATCGTCGTCCACGATCAGGATGGTCTTTTCTTGCTCCCCCTCCAATCCCTGTCGTCTCATGGCTTCCGCCAGTTCCACGGTGCCCATGGGCTTCGTCAGGTAGTCAAGCGCTACGACTGCCCCACGATCCTGTTTTCTCTCCAGAGAATAAAATAGTATTTGTGTATCCTGTGTTTCGGGATGTCTCTTCAATTTCTGAACTATTTTCCACCCCCGTTCCGCCGCGATCTGCGTATCCAGTATGATCGCTCCCGGGCGTGTATCCAATACACGTTGCAGCCAGGCTTCTTCCTCACTTAACCATACCACTTCTATTGGGCTTCCCAGCTTTGCAAGATGCTCGCGTAGTTGTCCTCCCTGCTCTCGCTCTTCCGCCAGCAGCACCGCTGCTCCTTGCTCTGCCCGGCGTGCCCGATCGTGTGTACGCCCGATGGGTGGCTCTTTCATTACCGGTAGTGTGAACCTGAACGTCGAGCCTGCCCCCTCCTCTCCAGCCGATTCCACCCAGATCTGCCCACCGTGCATCTCCACCAGTCGTTGACAGATCGTCAGCCCCAGCCCCAATCCGCCATACCCTCGCGCTATCGAGCGTTCTGATTGCCGAAATTCGTCGAAGATTGCCGCCTGTTCCCCCACCGGCACGCCCATCCCCGTGTCACGCACGGCTACTTTGACTCTCCCGTGATCGACCTGTGCTTTCAGGCTCACCTCCCCTTCGGACGTGAACTTGACTGCATTGCTGATCAAGTTCAGTACCACTTGCTGCAGCCGGGTTCGATCCCCCTGGACGTACGGCAGTTCCTCCGGTATCTCCGCGTGCCAATGGAGCCCTTTGTCTTCCGCCAGTTTTTCCCCCACTGACGCCGCCGCTCTCAGCACCCCCACTAGATCCAGAGGCTCCCGGGTCAATTTCAGCTGCCCCATCTCGTCCCGGGAAAGGTCGAGTACGTCGCGGATCAAGCCGTCCAGGTGCTGTGCGCTGCTGTAAATTCGCTCGACGTCGTCTCGGTAGGCCTCGTGGGTAGGCGGGGAATCCCCGATCCTCTGGAGCAGCATCTCGGCCAACCCTGTAATCAAGTTCAGAGGGGTACACAGTTCATGGCTCACCATAGAGAGGAACCGACTCTTGAGTTGGTTAGCCTCCTCCGCCAATCGACGTGCCTCGTCCGCTTCCCGGTAGAGCTGGACGCTTTGAAACGCAGCCGTAAGCTGGCGCACGATAGTGGAATACAAGGCCAGGTCAACGGCGTCGAAGGCCACGAATCCCACCTGCTCGTCTTGGATCTTGAGGGGCAATAGGGCGATCTGGAAAGGTTGTTCGGCCTGGGGTGGAAATCCTGGCGGTGGAAACTCGTGCGTGGGGAAGTGCAGGGGGACGTTCTCTTTTTGTGGGAGCGAGCGCAGAAAGCAGCGGGGCGTTTGTCTCTTATCCTGGGTTTCGAAGAAGGCAACTCCAGCGTAGCGCATGCCCAGTTCCTGGAGGTGCTCTTCCAGGCTAGTAAATATCTGTGACTCGTTTAGGGCTGAGAGTAACTTTGCCGTGAGTAAACCTAGTTGTTCCGCTGTGGTGTTTTGCTCGACAATGTTACGCCAATACTGTCGGCGTGCTCGTTCATCAATCAGAGAGCGGGCCGAGGCCAGTGTCTGCTCAATCTGGTGAGTTGTCATGGCGAAACGCTCATCATCGAAGAGATGAGGTGCTGCTTCCCGCAGTTCCTTCCATGCCAGGATTGCCTCTCTCCAGCTCTGGATATCTTCCCCGGCTGCCTCCACTTGCCGTAAGACCTGCTCTAGCTGGTGGCGAAACGGCTTCTCGGTACCTTCTTCCAGGCTCGAGATGATTGCATCCGACAGACGCGCGCATAGTGCACGCACCATCTTCGAACTCATCCGTCGTACCTCGACGAAGACACGTTCAGCCATCATCCCGGCAATGGCTGTCGATAGTTGTGTGAGGTCTCCGGTTGGGATGGACTCCGAGAGAGCGCTTGACAGATGGAGAGAATCCTCGTCAGGCTGGCAGCCGCACGATTCGCGAACGATCAGGTGTGTGGGGACCTTGACCACATTGGGTACGATCTCCGGATCATTGATGCGCTCCAGCAGCAATTCTAGGGCCTTGTATCCTCTCTCGAAGGTAGGAGCGTGGATCGTGGTCAGGGGAGGCTCCTGGGCCATCGCTTCTGGCCGATCGTCAAACCCCACGAGGGCCACGTCTTCGGGGATTCGTAGCCCGGCTTTCCGGAGCGCCGCTGCAGCGCCTATAGCGGATTCGTCGTTGCTGGCGACCACGGCGGTGAAGGGCACGCCGGCTTGCAGCAACGCCTGCATCGCCTGCTCCCCGCCCGGAGTAGTATGGAACCCATGCGCGACGAGAGCTGGGTCAGCCACCAGGCTTAGTTCTTGGACTGCGTCCCAATAGGCTTTCAGTCTAGCCCCACTGTCTCCATGACTGTCCTCGGTGTGACCGGCGACAAAGGCGATGCGCTCGTGACCGTGGGCGGTCAGGTGGGCTACTGCCTGCCGAATACCCTCTTCGTTGTCGATGTCCACCGCCGGCCCTCCCTGAGCTTGGCCTATGAAGACTATGGGATGACCGGCCTCTTGCAGACCCTGCACGTAGCGTGCCCGCTCGTCCGTCAACAAAGGGTTGATCACAATCAGACCATCCGTGTTCCAGGGACCTACAGGCACAAAATCCGAATCATCCGAGGGGATGGGCCAGGCAGGGTGCGTGATGCCACTATAATCGGGGGCGGTTGACATGCCGCAGGCCAGAAACACATTGCATACGCGATCCTGGGCCGCTACGCAGATGCCGTCCAATAACGGGCCCAGGAAACTGAGGGGCGTTGCTGTCTGATAAACTTGCCATCCCGCGAGGACGCCGATGGTTATTCCTCTCGGTATCACCAGAACTCCTTGCGGTTTTATTCAAGCGCTTGAATTTAACGCTGAATTTGGTGATTACGACGTAACTTCAGATATGGATAAGATAACACCAATGTGGGTAATCCGATGCTCTGATGAGGATATCCTGGTGGCTATTATAATCCCTTATCATCTTATAGAAAAGGCCGAGGCTGGAGGGGCAAACGAAGCAGTTCCAGGGTGGCTCAAACGCCATAGGCGGCTTCCTATCATGTTTCCCTCCCGCATCAACCCCAGCTTCGTTTGCCTTGCTTTCGCCTAC
>CAYVKR010000136.1:0-7996 GCA_964452025.1 uncultured Anaerolineales bacterium | reverse complement strand
CCGTGGTAAAAATTTAAGATCGTTTTTGGGCCACCCGGCGAAATCCCAGAGACCCCGGATTTTTCAGAGAAATCCGATGTCTGACACGCTCTAGGCTAATCACCGCGCACCCAGGCCATGAGATCGCGCTGACGTTGCAGCGCGTCCCGGCTCTTGCGGTCTCCACGAAGAAGCCGCAGAAAGAGCGGGGCATAGTTCTTCAACAGCCGGAAGGGGCGGCGCAGGTAGAACCTCACCTTCTCCGTCCACGGCAGCCCCCGGCGCACCTGGGGATCGCCCAGCAGCACCAACTGCGCGTATCGCAGCCAGCCTCGGAGGGTACGCTCGTGGAGATCGCGGCCCAGATGGGGCAAAAGCCCTGGTTCGTGGCCAAAGACAATCCGTGCACTGGCTGCCAGCACCTGCTCCGGGGGTGCAGGAAAGAGATCATGGGGCAACGCCAGGTCTTCCCCAGGCCATGCAAGCGGCAAAAGTGCCAACGCTAGCCCCACCATGCGCCGATGGCCCAGCACTTCAGCCAGCGCGCGGGCGCGTCTCCACTCTTCAGACGTCCACGCTGCCGTCCAGAACTTGAGATCGATCAGGTGCAGCAGGCCCGAATGCAGTTCGTGCCGCTCCACCGCATGATGGGCCAGGTAGACGAAGTGGGCCACAGGATCAGGACGCCATAGGCCGGGATACGCCGTCCACCGCTGCAAGGGCGCAAAATCAAAGTGAGCGTACGGCAAGCCGTGCACCTCCACACGAAGCCCGGCATCCGGCGGCTCCATCGGCGGGAGATGGGTCGAGCGATCTCCAATAACTTTCGCTTGATACCCCGCACGGTGAAGCAGATCCACAAGCTCCAACGTCTCTGCCTCGGTGACGAAGAGGTCTATATCGCCATGAGGACGCAACTCCGGCGAAGGATACGCTTCCGCGACGACCGGGCCTTTCACTACCGCCACGTTGAGCGACGTTTCGCGGACCAACGCCGCCAACGACCGCAGCTGCCGATCCACCAGCGTCTGTTTCGCCGCCTGCCGGTAGCGCGCGCCCTGCGTAGCGTCTCGCAGCGCGTCGGGCAACGTCCAGCCCTCCCGCTCGGCACGCCAGCCGATGAGGGGCAGCAGTCGCTGGGCCCGCGCCCAGGCGATGAGCGCGTCTGCGGGGATGGCAACCTCACCCGTTCGCCAGAAACGCGCGTAGGGCGAGGCGTCAAGCACCGACTTAGCCATCTCAGAATCCATCATCGCCATGCTCCATCTGACAAGCCGGATCCAAGGGCGAGGGCCAGGCCAGCAGCCACTCCGGCGGTTCCCCGGCAACCATCGAGGTCGCATCGTCCAAACGCGCAGGCTGGTACGCTTGAACAACCACGCGCGGCCAGCTCGCTTCTTCCACTTTTGCCAACTCAGCCGCCGGTGAGACGTAGTCCAACAGGTTACGGTAGGGATCAACCAAAACGACCATCCACAGGCGCCCATGGCTGGAGCTCTGCTGCGCTTCCCAACCCGCGTCCAGTTTCTCCAACTCAGCCGCGCGCAGCACGCGAATCTCCTGAGCGCCTTCGTAGTAGTAATCAAAGGCCGGAACCGCCAGCGCGTCCACCCAGATCACGTCCGCCGCCGCCGCTCGTGTCTCGACCCAGGCGCTCACCTCACGCCACGGCGCCTTGGAGATGGCTACCAGATTGACGCCGCTCAGGATCAGACAGAGGAGCACGATACCTGCCCGCTGCCACCGCCGGACGCGCAATCGCCCCAGCGCCCAGGCGCCGGCAAAGATCCCGTAGGGCAGCGCGCCCAGCAACAGGCGCTTGACGGTAAAGAGCCGGGGCACCACCGACCCCACGGTACCGACCGCAAAAAGGATCGCCACGCCCGTGGCCCATCCGCGCCCCAAGGCCCGTCGCCGTCGCAGCGCGGCCCAGTAGAGACCGCTACACACCAACGCGCCGCCGGCCAGCACGGCAAGAAATAAGCGTTGCACGTCCTCCAGAGTGACGGTCAGTCCCAAACGCTGCAGCAGGCGCATGAGCATGGTCAGCTGGTAGAAACGCCCGCCATCAGAGACTGCAGGATACCGCGCGTTGGACCACCAGAGTAGAAAAGGCCCACCCGCCAGGAGCTGTAGACCCAGCCAGCGGCCCAGTCGCCGCCACCTATCCGCAGTCGCCGGGTAGCGCACCCAGATCCAGAACCAGAGCAGATTCGTCACAATGAGAGGCAGCGCCGCCGATTGGTCAACCAACAACGCCAGCGCCGCGACGAGGACGTAGGTACCTGCGTGCGCTGGCGTAGGCCGCCGTGCGAACCGCAGGGCCAAGAGCATGGCGAGAAGGCCCAACGTCGTGACCAGCGCGTACATCCGCGCCTCCTGCGCATACCAGACGTGCAGCGGTGCGACCGCCAGCAGCCACGCGCTCAAAACCGCCACACGCAGCGGTCGCTTGAGACCCAGGTGCAAGGCCAACAAGCGCCCCACCCTGAAGAGCAGCGGCACGGCCAGCGTCGCCGCGATCACTGAAGGCAGCCGCAGCCAGAACTCGGAGCGTCCCAGCTGCACCACGCCTTTGAGCAGCAGATAATAGCCGGGGGGATGGGGGTCGCAAAGCCCAAAGAGCACCGTGCGCCACGGCTGCACGGCGAAGTAGAGGCTGTCGGCCTCGTCAATCCAGAGAGCCTTGCTTCCCAGCCACGAAAGACGCAGCGCCCAGGCCAACAGCGTGGCCCAGACAGCCGTCCACCGAGCGCGCTTACCGGACGGGATGCTCACGGGCGGTGCTGCGACTCTGAGTCGCCCCCCGGTGCAAGCAGAGGGGCGTTGGCGATAGAAGGCCGTTCGTACCGAAGATGCAGCGCCAGCGCCACAGCCATACCGAAGAGCGCCCAGATAATGAGATAGGCCTTGGGCGACATGGGGATGGTATCGACCAAGCCGTGCACCGCCAGGACCACAGCGGTGCCCAACAGCCCGGCAGCCAACGGCTTATGAACCGTACCCTTGGCCCGCTGTACCGCATCCCAGCCCAGGTAGAAGAGCAAGAGCAGCTGCGCCAGCACGATGATCAGCCCAGGAAAGCCCAACTGCGCGCCAAACTCCAGGTAGAGGTTGTGCACGTGCTCGATGCCCGCGCTGGGTGGGATCAAGAAGGTCGGGTAGAGCAGGGGCAGGACTTTTTCTACCATGCCCATGCCCACGCCGGTGAAGGCAAAATCCTGCATCATATAGATGCCACGCGACCAGAGTTCCAGACGACTATCGAGACCCTGCACCGTCGTGCTCACGTCTCCGTTGCGAATGGGTTCGATGAGCGAGTCCAATCGTCCGGTCGCCAGGAGTATCGCGCCCGCAACCAGGACCGCCGCCATCAGCACCAACCAACGCCGGTCGTGCGCCACCAGCATGACCAATGTGGCAGCGCCGAAGGCCAGGATCGCACCGCGTGAAAAGGTCAGGAGCAGCAGGGCGCCAAGCAGCATCGTCTCCAGCGCCGCGCCGACCCGCGCGCCCCTGCGCCGCCCAAAGAGCGCATAGCCCAGGGGCACCGGCAGCAGCAGCGCCACGGTGCCGCCCGCCAGGTTGGCGTTGAACCCGGCGAACCCCTCTGGCTTCCAGAAAGGGTTGACCAAGCGCGGGATACGCCCGGCGAGGTTGAAGGGCAACCAGGAGAGTTTTGCGCCCGACCACCGGGTGCCGAAGAGCAAGACCCCGCCCAGGCCTAGGCCCAGCAGGGCGATGCCCAGCGCGCTGAGATCGAACCAGGGCTTCTCGCGCAAGAGACCCACGACGCCGTAGAAAAGCGCCGTTCCTGCGATGATCTTGTAGACGTGCGGCCACGTCAGCGCGCGATCGGCCGAGATCAGGATATTCAGCGGCATGAGCAGCATGAGAAAGAGCAGCGGAAGATCCAGCGGCGTATGGACAAAAACCCGACCCGCCAGCCACCGACCCGCTCCGAAGATCAGCGCCAGTCCCAGAATCGCGATGGGAATCGTCCAGTCCGGCAGCTGATCGGGGAAGATCAACGGCGGCAGGCAGAGGACGATGCCGACCAACTGCACCAGGCCCACGTGCAACCGGAGGTGCTTGATGCACCTCCGGAGATCGGATGCATTATGTTGATCAGATGTGATTGACATATCGTGTAACCAACTCACACTTTAAGGTTGATGATCCATCCGTTTGAAGATCTGTGCTAGCCTTCATCCCCCAATTTGATCTGCGCCACAGTTAAAGCACGACCGGCCATGCGTAACGTCTCCACCGCAACCGGACGTGTGTACACACGAGCCGGTATGCTACCTGGCAGCCCGTTGGGATAACGGGTGGGAATGTAGTAACCATCCAATGGGGCGATCTCCTCACACAACGATGTGAAATCCTCATCGAGTTCCGCAGCCCAACGACAGAGCGCTTCCACCGAGTGTCCAATGACCAACTCTTCGCCTTGCGCGTACAAAAAGGCCTTTAGCGCTTTCTCCGCCACCTGTTGACTGACAAAACAAGCCAGATGATAACTCCCGCCGTCAAACAGCAACTGGGCGCCTTCCCGATCCGCTTCGGCTTGCCTCAGCCAACGCAATCCCTGTTTCTCAGCATTATGTCGCATATAGGACTCTCCCCTCCCGCAATATCTGGCGTACAAAGGGCCGATCGGCCATTTGTTTCATCTCCGCTGGCGTATAGACCACCAAATCTACCGCTACTTTTGGCTGTAGGGCACGATATAGAGTCGCTGTGCGCTCTAGAAAAGGCAGTGCTGTATCCCAAACCACAAGCAAATCAAGGTCGCTGGTCAACCCGACTTGATCTCGCGCAGCCGAGCCAAAGAGGATCACCTGCTCCACGCCCAATTCAATAGCCGCGTCCACGAGACGCCGCAGTTCATCGCATACCTTCTGCTGGTGAACACGTCGTCGCTCTCGCACCAGGGCCCGCATGCCATCCACTGTGTTCATCTCGATATCTATCCCTCACGCCAACGTGGCCTTAGAAACGACCATGGGTCTGACCAGACAGTTGTACGCTTGTATTCTACCACAGGCCTTGGCTGCACTGAAATAACTAGTAAAGGGCAAACGAAGCAGTTCCAGGGTGGCTCAAATGCCATAGGCGGCTTCCCATCATGTTTCCCTCCCGCACCAACCCCAGCTTCGTTTGCCCTGCTTTCGTCTACGCAGGTTCTACGGTACAGAGGGCGTTTTCACCAGCTGACTCGCTTCGAAATCCCAAGATCCAGCGGCGTATGGACGAAGGCGCGGCCCGCCAGCCACCGACCCGTTCCGAAGATCAGCGCCAGTCCCAGAATCGCGGTGGGAATCGTCCAGTCCGGCAGCTGATGGGGGAAGATCAACGGCGGCAGGCAGACGACCTGCCGACCAACTGCGCCAGGCCCACGTGGGAACGGAGGTGCGCGATGCGTCTCCGGGGGCCGCGCGCCTTGAGATCAGCCAACATGGAGCGGGCCATCACACACCAGCGCTAGGGTTGCGGCAGATCAGGACAGAAGTCGATGATCATCCCGGTGTCCGCGCTCGTCATGGCAGCGGCCCGCCCGACCACGCGCTCCCATTGTGGCTCCACCTGCGCGCGCTCGACCAGGGCATCGGCCAACGCGGCGCGAGGGAGGATCAAGATAAGCGTCCGGCGATCCGAGGTAAACGTCACGTCAGCGCTCACATCGTAGCGCGCCATCTCTTCCGTGGCGACGTCCCAGACCAGCAGATAGGGCTCAAACTGAATCCCGTTCGCCGGATCGCAATAGACGCCGGCGGTCAGCTCTGCGCCCATATCAGGATTGATCGCGCCATCGCCCACGGGGCGCCCCGTCGTCAACTCGGCATCCGTATCCAACGCAAAGAGCCAATAGGTGGGCCGCGTGACGGTGATGGGGAGCGGCGCCTGCAGTGAGACCCAGAGCGGCAGGGTCTCGCCTTCGGTGTGGGCGCTGAGCTGAGAAGCCACCTCCGGCGGCGCCGACGCCGTCCAGCGGCCCGCACCGTCGAAAGACGCGGCCTGGATATCCGCGCTGCTCACGGTGTAGGTCACGGGCGCCAGCGTCTGATAGTCGAACAGATCTTCCGCCCCGTCCGTGGTCGCCGCAGGGACGGGCGTAGGCGTGACGGTCGGTGTAGCCGTCGGCAGCGGGGTAGGGGAAGCGGTCGAGGTCGGGGTGGAGGTGGGCAACGAGGTGGACGTCGGCATCGCTGTCGACGTCGGTGACGCCGTGAGCGTAGGCGGCAACGTGGCGGTCGTCTCAGCCAACGCAGCCGGCAAGGAGAGCCCGCCTCCCCCGGCCATCACCGCGACCCCAACGCCAATGAGCAAGGCTGCAACGATGACGAAGATGCTCAACATAAGGGCGTCGTTCAAGCCTCCAGGTCTGCCATAATACTTCATGTCATGTCCTCGTAGTGGTTGCAGAAGCGCCAGTATGGACAGGATAGATTGCGTCGCAGATGCGTCCAGACAACATGTTCACCTCACAGTCTTGGCTTCGATCTATTGTACCATAATGAGGGAAATGCGAGAGGGGGGCTATCTCTTGGCAAGCGTAGAGTGCAGCATACGGGTAACCGCTCAGTCCAATCCCTGGACCGGGCCCGCTGGGACGAGTATGCGAGAGAATATGGGCAAACGAAGCAGTTCCAGGGTGGCTCAAACGCCATAGGCGGCTTCCCATCATGTTTCCCTCCCGCATCAACCCCGGCTTCGTTTGCCTTACCTTCGCCTACGCAGGTTCTACGGTACGGAGGGCGTTTTCACCAGCAGACTCGCTTCGAAATCCCATATAGGGACAAATCAGATCACTGTCTTGCAAACCGGCGCCAGGTAGCCGCAAAATCCATTTCGCGCTTCAGAGTGCGCGATTTATAAATCGCGGCTACATCTCTGGGATTCTGTCCTTGACAAGCAATAAAATCGCCGGCAGACACCGACCACAGCTAAAGCGGAAATCCCTCCGTCATCGCTGGGGCCGGGGTCCCGGCTGTGGTTCAGCCCCTGGCAAGCAATGGATGTGCCGGAGAGCCCTGGGCCAGAGGCCCAAAGCCAAGGACCTGCCACAGCTAAGGGCCTGTAAAAGAATAGTTTCCCGCGGAAACGCCCCCGAGACGGGGGCTACGAGCGAGTCACCTCAAAGAGCGCCATTGCGGCCTCAAATGCCAACCGGACGGCGTCTCTATCCGGCAAGGAGATTTCTCACGAATTACAGCAGATCATGTTGTAACAAGAGATCTTCCACCCTCGTCAGGAACGTCATCAGCGGCTTCGGCCCTAGCCCCTCATCAAAGGACTCGTGTCGATCAGGGGACTCATAAGGATGCAGATGCCATATATCACCTTCGCGATCTATGCCGAAGATCCGGCGTTCTCTCTCAACCAATGCGAAATACAAGGATCCCGACCGTTCCCCTAGAAACACTTGTACAAACAGTGCTGGACGAATATACAGCCGCAAAGAGAGTGTGAAATCAGTGCGCTCCATCTCCTCCACGGAGCGCACAAACCACAGCGTTTCAACAGCTTGCTGTGCCTCCCAGCGGAGCTCACGCTTCCCGACCATGCTCCAAATCCTGAAGCTTGCGCTCCAACGTCTGAATCCCTCCCACAGCCGTCTCCCAGTCCATAGCATCTTTCTCGACGTCCCACGTGTACCCCGCCTGTCGGGTGATGCGACGGTCGATAAATTCTTCAAACGTCATGCCATACTTCTGACTCAACATCTGATCCAGACGCCGATACTGTTTCAGTCGCCGCAGGTATTCCGCCTCCAGCAGACGTCGTATTTTGGTATCTAGATCCTGCCCCTCAAGCCATGGTTCTTCCAGCAACCGTCGAGTTCGCTCCTCCAGGGTCACGTTCATCCAAGACTCCTCCTCGACTACATATCACTAAGTATCTCTATTATAACCTACCTGCGTTCGAGAATCAAAGAGGATCGATTGCGGGGCAAATGAAGCAGTTCCAGGGTGGCTCAAACGCCATAGGCGGCTTCCCATCATGTTTTCCT
>CAYVKR010000135.1:0-8052 GCA_964452025.1 uncultured Anaerolineales bacterium | reverse complement strand
ATGGGAAGCCGCCTATGGCGTTTGAGCGACCCTGGAACTGCTTCGTTTGCCCTTCATCTTAACGCTTGAGAAAATCATGGTCTGCGCTACAATGGGTGCAGGAGGAGAACATTATGCTGCTGTATCCAAGACTTTGGCGCAGCGCTCTGCTCCTGCTGTTGATAGCGGGCCTGGTTGTACCCGTTGTCCCATCGGTGAAGGCCCAACAGCAGGTGGCAGATCCTGTGCTACAGCTTATGGACTTGTTGCCAACCCGCCGAAAAGTCGGTCAGTTGGTCCTGGTCTCGTATCCTGGCACAAACGTCGGGGAAGACTCGCTGATCGCTGAGTTGGTGCGAGACTATGGCGTGGGGGGGGTGTTACTACGCCCGCAGAATGGCAATTTCGGTACGCAAGGCGCCGTCGATGCCACAACGTTCCTCTCCATGACCAACCAATTACAGCAGACGACGTGGCGCGGCGCACAGGAAGCGATGCTGCCGCCCATGGGGTTGAATCCCTACCTGACGGGTTATGTACCGCTCCTGGTGGCAGTGGACTCGGAGGTCGAGAGCCTGCCAATTTCGGCTGTGGTGTCGGGCACTACAGCCCTGCCTTCATCCATGGCCTTGGGCGGCACCTGGAACCGCGCGCTGGCCGAGGCCGCCGGTCAAGCCATGGGCCGGGAGTTGACGAGTCTGGGCGTTAACTTCTTTCTGGGGCCAGATGTTGACGTGCTCGATCCACAACGCATCGATCCCGCCAGCCTGGGGACCTCGGTCTTTGGCAGCCATCCCTACTGGGTTGGTGAGCTCGGTCAGGCTTATCTGCGCGGTTTGCACCAGGGGAGCGCCAGCAGGTTGGCTGTTGTACCGAAGTATTTTCCCGGTATCGGGAGCATTGACCGACCCTTGAGCCAGGAAGTGCCCACGGTGCAGCGAACGCTCGAACAGCTCAAGCAGACCGATCTGGCCGCCTTTTCTCCGGTGGTAGACGGTGTGCCCGGATCCGTCAGTGCGGCCGATGGGGTACTCGTTCCACACGTGCGGTATAGTGGATTGCAGGGAAGTATTCGTTCGTCGACGCGGCCCCTTAGCCTTGACGCACAAGCTCTGGCGACTGCGTTGGAAGCTGGTGAGGCTGAAGAGTGGCGCGCCGCGAACGGCTTGCTGGTGGCTGACAACCTAGGGATGCAATCCTTGCTGCGCTTTGACGACCCAGAGGGTCTCAGTTTCAACGCGCGTCGGCTAGCTCGTGACGCCTTGCTAGCCGGCAATGACCTACTGATCCTGGATCGCTTTGCCATCAGCCGCACCTGGGAAGATCATCTTCTCAACGTGCAGGACACCCTGGATTTCCTCGCCCAGAGCTACGAGACCGATCCGACGTTTCAGGCACGGGTTGATGAGGCGCTTTATCGGATTTTGAGTCTCAAGTTGCGATTGTATCCTACCCTGGTCGTTGACGATGTGATGCGCAGTCATGAGGCACTCCCGGAGGCGCTCAGTCCCAATGAGAATGTCGGCGTTGAAACTCAGGTGGCCATGAATGCCATCTCCCGGCTGGTACCTGCCACGGAAGATTTGCTTCCGCCAGCGCCCCGAGAAGGAGATCAGTTCCTTATCTTCACTCAGCAGGAGACCATCATGCTTGGCGAGGAGGGAGAGCGAGTCGTCTTGAGGCGTGAGGCCGTGCAGCAGGCGCTTGAGTTGCTCTACGGCGTAGGGGGCACCGGTCAGGTGCAGCCGGGCGCGGTGCGTTCTTTCACTTTCCAGGATCTGCTAGATGCGCTGGAGGTCCCCCTGCCTGAGGCGACGGCGGAGCCTACGGAAGAGGCGCCAGAAGAGGCACCAGAGGCGACCGAGCCAGAAGAGATCCCGCTGCCGCTCGCGGTTCGTCTCGCTCTGAATGAGGTACAGTGGATCATCTTCGCGGCTACAGATCTGAACGCCCCGGATCCCAGCGTGACAGCGTTGGTAGACTTTCTTCGACAGGAAGCAGGCCTGCTAGAGGACAGCCGCGTCATCATCTTCGACTTTGGGGCGCCCTACGGCCTGACAAGCACCGATTACAGCAAGCTCGACGCCTATTACGCCCTTTACGGTAGCGGAGAAGCTTCGGTCCAGGCCGCTGTCCGCGCGCTCTTCCGAGATTTGCCGGCATCGGGTGCGCCGCCTGTGACCATCCCCGCTTTGAACTACGACTTGGCTGTTCAGACCACGCCAGACCCAGATCAGCTGATCTCGCTCTCTGTAGTGAAAGAGGGGGGAGAGGCGATGACGGAGGAGGAAAAGAACAGCATTCGCAAGGATGACGTGATTTACCTACGAACCAGCGTCATTATGGATCGTAATGGGAATCCGGTGCCCGATGGTACACCGGCTGAGTTCATCCTCACCTATCCTCAAGAAGATCGAGAAAAGACCATCTCGGCAGAGACAGAGGACGGGGTGGCCTTTGCGCCTATCACCTTGGATCGGGTGGGGCAGCTGGATATCACCGTCAAATCCGATCCGGTCGCTCCTTTTTACCACCTTCAGTTGACCATCCGTGAGGGGCAATCTGTGGTGATGATCTCCGTGACGCCGACACCGGATGATACCGAGATCGTTTCTCCGACGGTGGAACCGGTGCTGCCCGAGGCCCTGCCGGAGTTGCCGGAGCCGCTCCGTCTGCCCTTACCCCGTCGCTCTTGGCTGTTGGGATGGGCGGGGGTGGGGGCCTTGCTGGCGGGCGCGTTGGGCCTTTTGTGGGCGCGTCAACAGGAGAGAGTGGCATCTGAGACACTGCAGGTCGCGTTGTGGGGCGTTATCGGTAGCATAGTGTCCTACGTTGTAGCGATAGCGTGTATTCGGTGGATTTTCCCGGGTTGGCTCTACTGGCTGGCGGGACGGGAGATGCTGCTGGGTGGAGTCGCTCTACTTGGCGGGGGGGCAGCGCTCATGATAGTACAGTTGCGACGACTGCCGCGCCTGGAGCCGGTCAGGGGGTGACCAACAGGGCAGCAATGGCAAGAATCAGCGCTGTGACGACCAGAGTTAGATTCTCTCGTACCATTGGTATCCACGCCGGTTGTTCTGTAGTCACTGCGGTGGTTGACGTGGTAGTTGCGTCGGGCGTCGGAGTCGCTCCATCCTCGGACGCATGAAGCAGTCTAGAGAACGCCCGGATGCTTTGGGGGCGATTCTTGGGATGTAAAGCCAGTCCGGTCACAATCGCCTGCGCTACGCTCTGTGGTATCTCCGGATTGATATCTCGCGGTGGTATGAACACCTCGGATTCTAAGAAGCGTTCCTGTGCCGTTGCTGGCGGCTTGTTCGTCAACAGGTGATACAGCGTGGCGCTCAGGGCGTAGACGTCACTCTGGAAATCGGTGTGCTCGTCGTCGGTACCGTACTGTTCCAGCGGCGTGTATGCGGCCGTTCCACGTCCTTGTACCACGGTGATGGTCCGAGCTTCGTCGCTGCTGAGTAATTTGACCAGGCCAAAATCAACCAGTTTCAGATAACCTGCCGGGGTCAGCTTGATGTTGGAGGGCTTGATGTCGCGATGCAGGATGGGTGGGTCCTGCTGATGAAGATAAGTCAGGGCATCGCAGAGCTGATTGGCCCAGGTAAGCACCCGGTCGACGGGAAGGTGTTGGTTGTCCTGCCGAGTTTGTTCGATGATCTCCCGAAGATCGTGACCTGGCACAAAATCCATGACTAGATACTCACGGTCGCCGTGGGTGAAATAGTCTGAGACCTTGGGGAGATTGGGGTGATCGAGCCGTGCAAGCACTTCTGCCTCGCGGCGGAACTGTTCCCGCAGTTGCTGGAGTGTCTTGGCCGAGACATCGACGTCAGCAGGCGTGATCTCCTTGACGGCACAGACGCGCCCGGTCAGCAGGAGATCCTCTGAGCGATACACTGCGCCCATGCCGCCCCGTCCAATCGGGCCGACGACGCGATAACGCTCTTTGAGGACGACACCGGATTCTAAGAGTTTTGCCATGGCAAAACGATCATACGTCGATTGACCAAAAAGTCAAACTGTGTATACTACTATATGGGGTCGCTCATGAAAGAACAGAACGTACCACTGCTCATTATCTATGATGGTTCGCTCTCAGGCACGCGTTGGTCACTGGAGAAGCAGCCTGTAACCTTGGGCCGGTCGCCTGATTGCGACGTTGTCTTCCTGGAACGTCAGATCTCTCGGTATCATGCGCGTGTGGAACAAGATGAAGAAGGCTTCTTATTGCGGGATCTAGGGAGCAAGAACGGGACGCGCGTCAACGAGGATGTAGTTCGAGGGCAACCCTACCGGCTGCGAGACGGCGACGAGATCACGCTGGCAGCCATGGTGCGTTTGGGGTTTGTGGCAGGAGATGCCACATTGCCCCTAGATGGTTTGATGCAGTCAAAGAGGACATTGGATCTGGACGAAGACGCCCGGCGCGTGCTGTTGGGACGTCGCGAGCTCGATCCACCGCTTTCCCCGTCGCAATTCAGGTTACTGGCTTTATTGGTGCAGCATGATGGGGATGTGGTGCGTCGTGAGGCTGTTGTCAATGAGATCTGGCCGGACGCGGTGGGTGGCGTGACTGACCAGGCTGTCGATGCTCTGGTCTATCGTCTACGGGAACGGTTGGCGGAGTTAGATCCTGATCATAACTATGTAGGTACAGTTCGAGGGCACGGGTTTCGGTTCGAACCCAAGACCGAATAAGCGCACTTCGCGTAGTCATTTGGCCAACAAGCCAAAACTCCCTTATGCCTTTCTTGAAAAAAAGAAAGGCTATGCGAAATTAGGAGAGTCTGAAGTGCGCGGTTGCGACAATAGGGATGGCCTCTGAGGCAATTTCTGAGAAGAGAGTAGGGAACCTATTACAAGTGAAAGCGTCGCTGGGAGTGCGCACTCCCAGCGACGCTTTTTTTGTGTGGTGCGAGTTATCAGCCCTCTAGCGTCCGACGAAAGATCTCTTCCAAATCGTTCTGCTGCCGGGCGGGGGACCTTTTCTTGGCTGCACTGCGGTTTTTACGTTCAATGTCTTGCTGGGCATCGCGGAAAGCAATTTCCATGGGGGAGAGGAATGGTTCTTCTTCCTCATCTTGAATCTCGGCGAGCGCCTCTTCCATGTTCATGGTGAGATCGATCTGGCGCTTCCGGCGGTCAACTTTCATAATGCGGACCTCGACCTCTTCCCCGACCTTGACGATGTCTGAGGGGTGCTTCACGTAGCCCTTGCTCATTTCGCGCACGTGCAAAAGCCCCGGTCGTTCAGCGCCAACGTCGACGAAGGCACCGTAACGTTCGAGACGCACCACCTCGCCCGTGTGGATCTGGCCTGCTTTGAGGTCTTTCCACTCGAGATCTGGGGGCTCGACCATAGTAAGGGCAATTCGGTTGGTCTCCGGCTCGACGTCAACGACCCAGACGGTGACTTTATCACCTGGGTTTACCTTATCGGTGACCTTGTTCACGCGTCGAGGGGCCAGACGTGAGATGTGAACCATACCATCCCGCTCCAGGCCAATGTCAATAAAGGCACCGTAAAGTTCCGTGTTCGTCACCGTGCCTTCTAGCTTCATCTTGGGGGCAAGGTCTTCAACAGACGATAGTTGTTCTGACTGTATAGTTGTCTCTTCCGACATCAAACTACTCCTTGATCGTATCTTCAATGATTACATCGTTTCAGATGCATGGCAGCGAAATAGCAAGCTCAGCTTGGTATGAGGCTTTCATGGCACGCCCGCCATTATAGCGTACTCAGTCTCGATGTCAAACCTCCGCTTTCTGTCCCGAAAGAAGAGATCGGATTTCTCAGAGAAATCCGATCTCTTCCAAATCTATACCGACGCTAGCGCCGACCTTCGTAATCCTTTAGCGCTCGTCGCACCCGACGTTCTTGATCACGCTCCGCGATAGCACGTCGCTTATCGTACTTACGCTTGCCACGGGCTAAAGCAATTTCCAGCTTGGCATATTTTCCTCGAATATACATACGCAGCGGGACTATGGTATACCCCCGCCGTTGAACATCCTTGATCAACCGCTCAATCTGCCGCTGATGCAGCAGAAGTTTACGCGCGCGCTTTGGGTCATGCGTCCAGAGGCCCGATTGCTCGTAGGGCGCAATGTGCACATTTTCCAACCAGAGCTCGCCGTTACGCGGTACAACGTAGCCTTCTTTAAGACTGACACGCGAATCTCGCACCGACTTGATCTCCGAACCTTTGAGAACAATACCGGCCTCGTAGGTATCCTCAATCTCATAGTCGTGGCGCGCTTTACGATTTCGTGCTACAACGCGAATATCGCTGTCGGTCATCAGTTCTCCTGGAGATACTCAATGGCACGCTGTATCTGTGGATCTTCGTCAGCCGGTGTCTCTTCAGAGTAGGAGACCTCAATATCTGGCGTTAACCCTTCCTCATGAATGGAGTTATCGTTGGGTGTGAACCAGCGGGCGATAGTTACGCGTAGTTGAGAACCATCACTTAAATTATGAGGCAGCTGCACGGAGCCTTTGCCCAACGTCTCCTCTCCGATTAGCGGGGCGCGATTACGATCCTGGATAGCGCCGGCTACAATCTCTGAGGCGCTGGCGCTGCCGCCGTTGATTAGAACGACCAACGGGATCTCCTCGCCGGCGTCACCATCGTAGGAGTAGAAGCGCTGCTCCTCGCCCCGGCTGTCGCGTTCGATAGCGACCAAACCTTCGTCCAGGAAGAGATCTGCCACTTGGATAGCCTGATTTAGGAATCCTCCTGGATTGTTGCGCAGGTCAAAGATCAGCCCATCTGGATTCTGTCTCATCAACTCTTCGAACTCATTCTCGACCCGGTCGCGGGCGGTAGCGTCAAATTCGGTCAGGTTGATATAGGCGATGTTATCTTCCAGTATCTCCGACTCGACAATGGGCATTTCGATGCTGGCGCGCGTAATCGTGACAAAGAAGGTGTCTTCTTCACCGGGGCGGGCCACTTCCAACTCAACCTCGGTGCCTTCAGGGCCTCGAATTAGCCCAATGGCCTCGTAGAGGCCCATGCCGACGATGTCGGTACCGTCCACAGTAAGAATAAGATCGCCAGCCTTGAGTCCGGCTTCCTCGGCGGGATGCTCGGGTAGGGGACGCACAATCTCCAGGTAGCCATCCTCGCGCATGGTTACAGTCGCGCCGATGCCTTGAAACTCGCCGGTAGCGTCCTCACGAAGAATATCGGCGATGTTCGGTTCGACAAACGAGGTGTAGGGATCGTCGAGGGTCATCAGCAAGCCGCGAATCGCGCCATGGGTCAGCGTCTGCTTATCGGGGATCTCACCGTAGAAATCACGCTCCACCAACGTCAGCACTTCCTCAAGCAGTTCTGGGTCCAATGATGCGTATTCGTCGATCGGGACGTCGGTTGCTTCTGGTGTCTTTGGCGCCCCCTCATCCTCGTTGGCGGTTTCTTCTTCAGATTGTGGCGTGGCATCGTCTAGTTGAGGTTGGGCTTCCAGCGTCTCTGGCAAACGTGGAACCTCCTCTGCCTGCTGGAAGAGGTCTGTCGCGCTTCCCACAGCAAGACCGCCGGCAAACGCTATGATAACCATGCCCAGCACGAGCATGACGCCCACCGCCCACAGGATTGCTTTTTGCATATTTATATCTCCCTGATTTTATTTAACACAATTATTTTTATAGCAGTTGCATGCCTGGCGTTGTCAGAATATGTCAGATTACCGTCACACTATTCTAACACAAGCAAGGTAGGTTTCAAGAATGCAGTTTTGTCGGTGATTCCCCATAAGTCTGCTGCCATCCACGGAGTCTATCGGTGGACTCTCTGTGGTGAGTTGAAGGCGTCGAATGTAAAGCAAACAGATGCTGTATTCTCCGTGTCTTGAAATGATCGCGAAGTCTTACCAGAAGGAGGGGCGACCAACAACACGCTGCAATGCTGCGCAGAAAGTACAACTAGGGAAAACGGTGAAAACCAGACGATTATTAACTTCCGACTATTTATATTATGTAAAGTTATGTAATCTAAGGCCGATTTTGGGGCCAAATTGCGACTATCTGGCGGTGATGACCTACGTGGATTGGAT
>CAYVKR010000134.1:0-8087 GCA_964452025.1 uncultured Anaerolineales bacterium | reverse complement strand
TGCTTGAGTATTCGCCATTCGCCATTCATCATTCGCTATTTTCGAAGGAGTCAAATAGTTGATCTGTGGGACGACTTTACTCTCAAGGCTCCGCCTCCTCCCTCCAGATGAAAAATGGTACGTAGACCTTATAGGGCCACGGCGTCAGCGCGAAATCCTGCGCAAGTACCTGATCCTTCGTCAAAGTAACGGCAGCGGCGCTCAGCGGATAGTACCCGATATGTGAGGCCGTCACCGTGTATGTGTCCGGGGGCACGGTGAACAGATAATCCCCCAGGGCATCCGTCGTGGTGGTATAGATCGCTTGCGGCGCCTGCGCTGTTATCAGAGCATCCGGGAGTGTAGCGCCATGCATCACGTCATACACGGTCCCACGGAGCGTGCCGGTCGCCAACGTCGGCTCAACGAAGCTCGCCGTAATCGGTCCCCAGACTCCCTCGGCATCCTGACCTCGAATGAAGAGCAGGTGCTTTTCATCGGGTAAGCCGGCGATGGAGAGAAGCCCGCTCACCGTTTCGGTCGCGGCGTCGAAGGTACCGTCGGAGGCGGAGAGCACCGTCGGCGTGCCGCCACCCCACGGGGGAACGTCCACGTAGACCTCGGCCGCAGCAATGGTTTGCCCACCGTTCTCCTCGTCGTCCACCACAGCCTCAACCTGCACATGTGTCTCACCTTCAAGTGTCACAGTGATGTCTCGGACGTCCGGCCCAAAGGCGGTCTGATACGGGGTGCGCACCACCTTCGCCGCGTAGACAAAAGCATCCAGATTGGGTTCAATCAGCACGTCGTAGTCCGAGCAGGGCGGGTAGAAGCTGGTGCCGATCTCAAAGGTGTACGCGGGGACGCCTAGCTCGTCGTAGAGCCAGTCGTCGGCGGTACCGCTGGCCCGATAGAGGTCGCTGGCCTGCTTGGGCTGATAGTCGTTGAAGGTCGTCAACTTCTCGCCCAGCATGGTCAACGCTGGAGCATCGGGAGCGTCGGCGTCGGTGTAGCCCCAGGGCCAGAGCACCAGATTCCCGTAGCTGTGCAGGGAGATGAACAGTCCGCCCGGCGCCGTATCGGTGAAGACCTCGCGGGCGAAGGCTTGCACTGCCTGCGTCTCCGGTTCCGAATCGGGCGCCGGTCCCCGGTAGGTCTCGTAGCATGGATAGGAACTCGTGCCCGAAACGCCCCACTGAAAGTCGAAGTTGCGGTTGAGATCGACGCCGTAGCCCGATTCCCCGCAGCTGCCGTAGGGCTGGGTGTTCTTGCGCCAGTAGGCCCAGCTGGGCGTGGCGCCCGGCTCGTTCTTGACGTGCCCGTCGGGATTGACGCTGACCACGACGAGGATCTCATGCTCGTCCAACAGCCAGGTGAGATCAGCGTCGGCGCCGTAACCCGTCAGCAGGCGCTCGACGAAGGCCATGGCGGCCTCGTTGGTGATGAGCTCGCGCCCGTGGATGTTCGCCAGCAGGACGAAGGGGGGCTTCGGTCCCGCCGTCGCCTGCTGCGTGAGGCGCACCGCGCGGAGCGGTCGCCCCTCGTAGCTCGTTCCGATCTCCTGCAGCGTCACTAAATCCGGATACGTGGCGGCCCAGGCATCCAGCTGGGCGTCGAGCTCGTCGATGGTCCGGTAGCAGGGATAGTCCGGTAGCGTCGCCGGCGCGAACTGGTAGGCCGGCTCCGGCTCGAAGGCGTATCCTTCCGCCAGCAGCCAGCGCTGTGCCCAGAAGCGCGCGTAGGCGACGACGTAGCCCTCGTCCGTGTGCACTTCCCAGATGTCCAGCACCGAGGCCAGCGCCTCCAGCTCCGCCTGCGATGCGTAGGGCACGCGCACCACGCGATCTCTCACCACCGTCAGAGTGAGCGGCGCCGTGGCCCACGTCGCCGAGGTCCCGGTATCGACGACGCGGAGCGCCGCCGTGTAGACGCCGGTGGGCACGATAGAGGCGTCGAAGCGCACGCTCACGTCAACGGTCGTGCTGGCGGGCACGGTCACCGTGACGGGCTCCGTCGCCAGCCACGTGACGTCGGCCCAGATGCGCGCCGCCTCCACCGCCTGCAGCGCGTTGACGCGGCCCCAGCCGAAGGCGTTGTTGGGCACGTCGCCCGGCCCCTCGTTGCCGCAGCCGGTGGCGTAGGCCTTGGCGTCCGCCGAGGTCTCCAGCAACGCTTCCAGCGCGTCGTTCTGCCCGATCAGCCCGGGATTGGCCGAGAGCATCAGCGCCGTGACGCCGGCGACGTGAGGCGTCGCCATGCTGGTGCCGCTCATCCAGGCGTAGTAGGTGTCGCTGCTGCGGTAGGCGGAACGGATGCTCTGTCCCGGCGCGGAGACGTCGGGCTTGATGGCGGCGAACTCCGGGATGCGCGGGTCGGAATCGACGTCGTCGGTGGGACCCCAGAGGCTGAAGGAGGCGATAGCGTCGGCGCTGGTCGTCGCGCCGACGCCCACCGCCTGGATATGCCGCGCCGGGTTGCCCATGCTCCCGCAGAAGGCGGAGCCGTAGCCGCAGTTACCCACGTTGCCATTGGCAAAGGCGGTAAAGATGCCCGCCGCGCGCCAGGCGTCGATGACGTCTTCGAAGAAGGCCGTGGTCTCCTGCTCGCAGTCGCCCCAGGAGTTGTTGACGACGTGCGGGCGCAGATCTGGCTCGCATTCAGCGCTGCCGGGCGTCACGCCCAGCGGACAGGGGGCCAGCAGCCACTCGCCGCTGCTGATAATGTCCGCGTCGGGACACTGGGTGCCGTCGCAGCCGTCGGCGGCGATCCACCGGGCGCCCGGCGCCACGCCGATCTGGTTGGCACCGCCATCATTGCCGACGACGGTACCCATAGTGTGCGTGCCGTGTCCGTTATCGTCCGCCGGGGCGAGGTAGGTGTTCTGCGGATCGTACCAGTTGTAGTCGTGATCGAAGGTGCCGCCGCCCTGGTTGCCCCGGTATTGCGCCACCAGTGCCTCGTGCGTGTAGCGGACGCCGGTGTCGATGTTCGCCACGACGATGCCCTCGCCGCGCGCGCCCTCGGCCCAGGCCTCCGGCGCCTGGACGATGTCCAGGTTCCAGTCCGTGGCTGCCGGCGTGATGGAGAGGAGGGAGACGGCGCGCTCCGGTTCCGGGATCGACAAGGTGCGCGGCGCCCGGATCTGGGTGACGCCTTCCACCTGTTGCAAAGACTCCAGAGCGGCGACGTCGCCGCCGCGCACGTAGACGGCGTTGACGATCCAGTGCGGCGTGTAGTCGATGCCCGCGCGCTCCAGATAGGCGCGCACCGGCGCCTGTGACTGCGCGGCAGTGGCGCGCAGCGTCTCCACGACGAAGCGCCCGCGCGTCTCCCAGTCCATCTCGTAGGCGGCGCTGAGGTCGGCCTGGGGTGCGAGACGGACCCAGAAATCGGTCTTGCCCTGGCTGCGGGCTGCGGTCAGCACCTGATCTTCGACCTGGACCGGTCCCATCCCGGCGGGCGCCTGCGTTTCCTCCTGCGTCCCGGTTGCCGCGCTGGCGGGCGCCGATCCCGATTGCTCCTCCAGGCGCAGTGTCACCGTCTCGGCGCCGGTGTTGCGCAGCGTCAGCGTCTGCGTCACGATCTCCAGCAGTGTTTGCACCGACGACATCTCGGTCGGTGAGACCTCGACGGTCATCGGCATCCTCTGACGCTGCCTGCCGGCGCGCGTAGTTGCCGGCAGACGTACTGGACGCCCGGCCTGCGCCGCCCCGACTCCGCTGATCCCCAGGATCACAATAATGATCAGGCTCTGCCACCGTATGCGTGGGACGTTCATGCTCCCCCCTTGCCTTTACTCCATTATAGCACCGATCGGCGGTTTAGTCTGGGCGTATTCTGTCACGTAAAATCTTGGCTCTTATAGGTTACGTAAGAGAGGGTCTATCCCTCTTTCTCGTCGCGGGAAGCCTCCTGGACAGCTTGAAATTGCCCACGGATTTTGCGAGCGTAACACGGAGGGGACAAGAATAGGCGGGTAATGAGGGCAAGCAGTTCGTTATGAAGGCCCAAAAGAGGCTAAGCGGGACGTAGGGTTTTCGAAGCGAGTCTGCTGGTGAAAACGCTCTCCGTACCGTAGAAACTGCGTAGACGAAAGCAAGGCAAACGAAGCTGGGGTTGGTGCGGGAGGAAAACATGATTGGAAGCCGCCTATGGCGTTTGAGCTACCCTGGAACTGCTTCGTTTGCCCGTCACTGGCTTTCCTTGGTCAACGCCATCGAGAGTCAACACATCCCGGCTACCAACAACGCGACGGAAGAGGTGATCCGCATCTTTAACCAGCACTACAAGACCTTTTGCGGCTTCGAGTCGATTGAAACTGCTCGCGTCTACCTGGCCGTTTTCGAGAAAGTCTACCGCTTCACGCCCTTCTCCGATGATGCTCAAGAACGGATTCGGGGCCAGTGCCCGCTCGAACTGGCAGGCTACGAGGTACGCAAGCTACCAATGGCACACCTCTTCCGCGGGCTGGCCCTGCAGTGGTCCGCCTCAGCTTTCCAGGAGTTGTCCCTAACATGATACGCTCCCTAGAGTCTATTCAGGCTTTGGCTCACGTTATGGTATAATGGCATGAGTGCCGTAAAATAAACTGACAAACTTCTGAACTATATCATCCGGGATCAGAAGGGAAACCAGGAGCCGCTTCATGGCTCCTGAGATAGTAAAAGTGGGGACGTCTCCATCGTCCATAGCGCAGGAAAGCATCCGCCAGAGAAGCGACACCGGATCGGAGGTCCAACATGAATATCAAAGAGATAACCAACGCCATTGATGGAGATATCCTGGTCTCTCCGTTGCGAGATATCACCCTGACCTGTGGTTTTGCCGCCGATTTGATGAGTGACATCCTGGCCCTTGGTGAGCCGCAGATGTTGATGATCACCGGGCTGGTCAACCTGCAGGCCGTCCGTACCGCTGAAATGTCTGATATGCCCGTAATTCTCTTCGTGCGCGGCAAACGTCCACCGCAGTCCATACTCGAGCTGGCAGAGAAACTGGGCATTGGCATCTTGGTCACACCGTATACGATGTACGAGACCTGTGGTCGGCTCTACGAGGCCGGACTGCCCGGTCTGGGCAAGCTACCCATCGTCCAACAACAATGAGCGAACAATTCAGCCTCTTCTCGTGGATGCAGCGTGACCGGACGCTCTCCATCATCCATGAGTTGACGTACGAGATTCCCGTTTCGCACGCAATGACGCGAGACGTCTGCACGCTCCCCGTCGATGCCGCCATGCGTGTGGTCAAGGAGACCATGCGCCAGCACCGGATTTCCGGCATTCCCATCATGAACGGCGATGACCTCATGGGCATCGTCAGCATTGAGGATCTGATCCGGGCGCTGGAGCAGCAGGCGCTGGACGCCTCGGTGCGCGAGTTCATGACGGAGGATCTGGTCACCGCGCAGGACGAGGAACCGCTGATCGAGGCCCTCAGACGTCTGGAGACCAGCGGCCTGGGACGTCTGGTGGTGGTCGATGAGGCCGGTGCGCTGGCTGGCATTCTCACCAAAGGTGACATCGTGGCCGGGCTGCTGGCGGCGCTGGAAGAAGCCTACAGCAAAGTCGAGAAGATGGAACAGACCAAAGAGCCGGCGCGTTTCTTCGAGGCCATGGAATCCGACGCTACCAGTCTGGTGCTGCGTTACCGCGTCGAGGTGGACAACTTCGCCAGAGGCGGCGAAGCATCCGCCCATATCAAGCGCGCACTCCAGCAGATCGGTGCCTCTCCACAACTGGCCCGCCGCGTCGCCATTGCGACGTATGAGGCGGAGATGAATTTGATCATCCATACCGATCACGGCGGACACATCGTCGCGGAGATCCGCCCTCAGCAGATCACAGTGGTGGCCCACGATGATGGGCCAGGCATCCCGGACGTGGAACTCGCCCGGCGACCGGGCTACTCCACCGCCACGGAGACGGTGCGGGAGATGGGCTTTGGCGCCGGCATGGGGCTGACCAACATCGAACGCTGCACGGACACCCTGGATATGTGGTCTGCCGTTGGCGTCGGCACCCGCGTGGAGATGGTCTTTAACGTTCCTCAGAAACAAGCGACAGAATCCTAGGAGTTACGGATGAAACTGAATGAAATCGTTGAGATCTTGGAGCTAGAAGTGTTATGCGGCCCCGTCGATGGGGATACGGAGGTCGAAGGCGCGTACGTGGCCGACCTACTGAGTTGCGTGATAGCCGGCGCCCAGGAAAATCAGCTCTGGTTCACGCTCCAGACGCATCTGAATATCGTCGCCGTCGCCTCACTGGCGGGCTTGGCCGCCATCGTCGTCACCGAAGGCGCGCACGTGGCCGACGAGACGCTGGCGAAAGCGGAAACACAAGCCGTCGTCATACTCCGAAGCCAAGAGCCTACGTTCGAGACCCTCGCCCAGCTGATCAAAGCCGGTTTCTAGCCCCAGGCGACCGGCGATGGCTGTCCGACCCTTTCGGGCCGACCTGCATATCCACACCGTCCTCTCCGCCTGTGCGGAGGTGGAGATGATCCCGCCCCTCATCGTAGAAGAGGCGCTGTTCAAAGGGCTAGATCTCATCGCCGTCACCGATCACAACGCCATTGGCAATGTCGCTGCCGTGATGGAAGCAGCCAGGAGCACGGATCTGCACGTCCTGCCGGGCATGGAATTTCAGGCCCAGGAGGAAGTGGAGTTGCTCTGCATCTTCGAGACGCTGGAACAGGCCGAAGCGTGGCAAGCCATCGTGACCGAGCATCTATTACCCTTGGAAAACGATCCGGAACGCTTTGGCCCCCAGTTCGTCGTCGATGCCAAAGGCGACTTCGTCGCCGAAGACACCCACTTCTACCAGGGTCCGGCGCAGATCCCACTGTCGGAGGCAGCGCGCACCGTCCGCGAACTGGGCGGCCTGGTCATCCCGGCGCACGTTGATCGGCCCACCAAAGGATTGCTGGGCGTGCTGGGGCTCTGGCCGCCCGACCTACAAGCCGACGCGGCCGCCCTATCCTGCAATCTCCGTCCCTCACAGGCCCGCCAACGCTTCCCCTTTCTGCCCGATATCCCCCTGATCGCCAACTCCGACGCTCACTGGCTGGACGCCATCGGCACGACCATGACCTTTTTCCAGATGAATGCGCCCACGGTGGCGGAGTTACGGCTCGCACTGCAGGGCAAAGGGGAACGCCACGTCCACGTCCCCTGACGCCATCCGCCTGTCACACCCCCTTTTGAAGTTTCTACCCTAACGCGTCGCTATGTCCAATGGCTGTACAATCTTGAAGAGAAGATCGCTTTTGTTAAGAAATAGTGGATCTCTGGTATTTCGCCGGGTGGTGGGGAACTTGTCATTCCGAACGTAGTGAGGAATCTCGTTGGTGGGGAACGAGACCCTTCGCTGCGCTCAGGGTGACAATTCAGTGGGGATTTGGACATATTTACCCGGCGAAATCCAAAAGAGCCGAAATAGTGATTGGCTGCCCCGAAAAAAGGTCAGCCAAAGTTTTTCTGGGTATAAGAGACCATCCTTGTTCTCCGTCATTCCGAGGGAGCGAAGCGAGTCGAGGAATCTCCCCCTCTTGCCTCCAATGTTCCCGATGCTTGCAAATGAACGTGGTTTTGCGGTCTGAGCAGGGAGATTCCCCGACCCTTCGGCCATGCTCAGGGCAGGCTTCCGGGCAAAAACGACCCTCCGCTCGAAATGACGTGGAAAAGAGTGCCATTTTGGTCCACCTGGCCAAATGCAAAGGCTATTTTCACCTGAGTCCTAAAAAAGCTACATAAGGGCCTCCAGATATTATACTAGGTGATGACGCTAGCCCAATACAGGGCCGAGGGGGGCAAACGAAGCAGTTCCAGGGTCGCTCAAACGCCATAGGCGGCTTCCCATCATGTTTCTCTCCCGCATCAACCCCAGCTTCGTTTGCCTTGCCTTCGCCTACGCAGGTTCTACGGTACGGAGGGCGTTTTCACCAGCGGACTCGCTTCGAAATCCCCGAGGCGAAGAAAGCCTGCTGACACTGCGGGGCGACCCTGCTCGCCCACGCCGTCCGCTGTCCGGCTTGTGGCGAGAAACAATAACGGGTCTCTGGGATTTCGCCGGGTGGCCCAAAAACGATCTTAAATTTTTACCACG
>CAYVKR010000133.1:0-8531 GCA_964452025.1 uncultured Anaerolineales bacterium | reverse complement strand
TGACTCAGGCACCATCATCGACGACGTAGATGCCAGCGCCGGTTGGCCCGAAGGAGACAAGGACATCAACGCCACCATGGAACGCATCGATCCGCTGGCCTCTGGCACCGACGAAACCAACTGGTGCACCAACGACGGCGTGACGCGCAACGGCAAGGACGCGAACAACAAGCTCATCAACGGGACGCCCAAGGCGCAGAACTCGTGCTACGTCTCGTCCGAGCCAGCGCCGCGCCTGCGGCTGGTCAAGAGAGGACCGGCAGCCGTTGCGCCGGGCGCACCGCTCACGTACCAGATCACGGTGAGCAACACCGGCACGCTCACCGCCACCCACGTCGTCATCACTGACGCGCTGCCGGCGGGCCTGGACGCCATCGCGCAGACGAGCCCCTACACCTTCACCGACAGCGGGCAACTGCTGCGCTGGGACGTCGGCACGCTACCGACGTCGACGCTGGGACAGATCACGTTGACCGTCAGCCAGACCACAGCGCTGACGGGCGCGGTGAGCAATGTCGTCACTGCCACCGCCAACGCCGATCAACAGGCGACCGATACGTGGGAGACCACCATCGTGCCCGACGTGCGCCTCTACGCGCTCCAGCCGGGAAACTACAGCGGCAGTGGAGAAGCCGCAGCCCTCATCAATCTGGGCCAAACCCCGGTCTCATTGGCGGAGTGGTGTCTGGACGACCGGGCTGATCTCGCTTCGGACACCTTTGCCTGCTTTCCCGCCGGTGCGACCATCGACGGCGGCCAGATTCTCTGGCTGGCGGAGAACGGCGTCGGATTTGGAAAGGCCTGGGGCTTCGACGCCGACTGGGCCATCAGCCAGACGCAGACCAATAGCCTCGACGGCAAATGGCCCGGCTTCACCGACGATGGCGAGGAGGTCTATGTGCTGGACGCTCAAGGGAACGTGGTTGACGTGCTGGCGTACGGCAAGGGAGCGTCCAGCACCGGATGGATCGGCAACGCGGTCCCCCACCCTTACAGCGGGTACAATAGCACGGCTCAGGTGATCTACCGCAAGTTGGACGAGCAGACCGGCCTCCCTGTGTCGGACACCGACACCGCCATCGACTGGGCGCAAGATCCCAACGATCCTCACGATGGGCGAAAGATCCGCTATCCCGGCTGGGATCTGGAAGCGCTCTTCCTCCCGGCGGAGATCGAGACGTCCGCGCCGATCACCGTAGCCATAGCGCCCGACGCGAGCCTGGGCGTGGTCTCGCAGACGCTGGCGGCAGCGCAGGAGTCCATCCTCATTGAGGGCTACACTTTTGAGAGCGTGGCGCTCTACGACGTCATCAGCGACCGGCTGCAGTCCGGCGTCGCCGTCACGATGCTGCTGGAAAGCAACGTTGCCGGCGGCATGGCGGACGCCGAGAAGTGGATTGTCGACAAACTCGCCGCCGCGCCTAACGCCCACGTCAACTTCATGGACAACAAGACCGACGACATACGTCGCTACCGCTTTCAACACGCCAAATTCATCGTCGTGGACGGCACCACGGCCTTGATCAGCACGGATAACTTCAACGACCGCTCCATGCCCACGGATCGGCTGGATAACGGCACCGCCGGTCACCGGGGCGCCGTCGTCGTCACCCAGTCGCCCGGCGTCGTCGCCCGGCTGGAGACGCTCTTCGCCCGCGACTGCGATCCAACCCATCACGTGGACGTGGTGCCCTACGGGCCGGATTACGCGCCGCCCGATGCCTTCGTCCCCTTGCCGCAGCCCGACTGGACGACGTACACCGTCGTCTTCAGCCAACCGCTGGTCGCCACGGCGTCGCACTTCACGGTGCTGCACGCGCCGGAACACAGCCTGCGCGAGTCCGATGCCCTGATAGGACTTCTGAATCAGGCCGACAGCGGCAACGAGATCGCGGCGCTGCAGCTCAACGAGCCGCTCACGTGGACGCACGACGTCGGCGTGGTGGGGCGCAATCCCCGCGTGCAGGCGCTTCTAGAGGCCGCACGACGCGGCGCGGGCGTGCGGCTGCTCCTCGATGCAGGCTACGACGATCCGCTGGATGACAACGGCAACACCGCGACCTGTCTCTTCCTCAACGAGACTGCGCGGGCAGAAGACCTCAGCCTCTCCTGCCGCCTGGCGAACGTCACAGGTGAGAGCATCCACGCCAAAATCTTCCTGGTGGACCTGGGCGACGAACAGTGGGCGCACGTGGGCAGCATCAACGGCACCGAGACCTCCAACAAGGTCAACCGCGAGGTCGCGCTGCAATTTGAGTCTGAGGCAGCCCACGCCTATCTGCGCCAGGTCTTCGACCACGATTGGGCACGGGGACACGGTCCCATGGTCTTCCGCCTCCACCTACCCCTCATCTTCCAGGACTACGTGGCGCCCGTCGATTACCCGCTGCTGACCGAGGTCTACGTCAACCCTCAGAATGCGCCCGGCACCGAAGAGTCGCCGCAGGAATGGCTGGAGATCTACCACCCCGACGACGAGACAGTCGACATCTCCGGTTGGACGGTGGGGGATGCGCTCAACGACGGCGACTACCGAGATGGCGTCTACGCCTTCCCCTCCGGCGCCAAGCTGGTACACCAGCAGGTGCTGGTCGTCGCCGCCTGTGCCAAAGAATTCTCCGACCTGTACGGATTCAACCCCGATTATGAGTGGACGGAGTGCGACGCGACGGTGCCCAATCTGACGCCCGCCGGCAGCTGGGACGGCTTTGGCATCGCCCTGGGCAACACAGCGGACGAGGTGCTGTTACGAGACGCGAGCAACACCCTGGTCGACAGCGTGGCCTGGGGCGGCAGCGTGCGCGCCGGCGTCGTGCCGTTCACCGAATTCGAGGAGCCCTTCCCTTCAGACAGCAGCCTTTCACGCAGCCCAGCCTACACCGACCGGGATGATTGTAACCAAGATTTCTGGATGGACTACACGCCCAACCCCAGAGAGGTATGGGCACCGTAAGGTGTGAGGTGCAACTTTTTCAGAATCCTGTACAATGGAAGATGTAATGACCACTTAGCTGTTCATACCCAGAGAGGAGATTATGATGAAGAGAAGACGTTGGATGTTGAGCACATTTTTGGTCTTGCTGGCGCTGATGACAACCCAATGCGGACCTCAAGGGATAGGCCCCGCCGAGGAAGAACCGTTCAGGGTTGCCTTCGTCTACGTGGGACCGGTTGGTGATCTTGGATGGAGTTACGCGCACGACCAGGGGCGGCAAGCCATGGACTCGGCACTGGATTACGTCGAGACCACCATCAGTGAATCCGTCGCAGAGGGGCCAGATGCCGAACGTGTGATCCGAGATTACGCTGAACAAGGGTACGATATGATCTTCGCCACGTCCTTCGGCTACATGGACTCCGTCATAGCCGTCGCCGAGGAGTATCCCGACGTGCTCTTCGAACACTGCACCGGTTACAAGACGGCGGACAACGTGAGCATCTACGATGGACGTGGATACCAGGGCTGGTACCTCGCTGGCATCACCGCCGGACGGATGACTGAATCCAACGTTCTGGGCTACATCGCCCCCTATCCCATTCCGGAGGTGGTGCGCAACCTCAATGCCTTTATTCTGGGCGCGCGCTCCGTGAACCCGGATGTCGAGTTGCACCCGATCTGGATCTTCGACTGGTTCAATCCGCCCGCCGAGCGTGAGGCGTCCCAGGCCCTGTTGGAGATTGGCGCCGACGTTATCGCCCGGGAGAGTGACTCCACAGAGCCAGACAAGCTAGCAGAGGAGAACGGTGTCTATGCCATTGGCTACAACGCCATCTCGCAGGACGTTGCACCTAATGCGGTGCTGACGGCGCCTATCTGGAACTGGCACGTCTACTACAAGGAAACGGTGGAAAACGCCTACAACGGCGAGTGGGAAACACACGCCTATTGGGGCGGTCTCGCGGACGGCGTCATGGATCTAGCGCCTTTCGGCGATATGGTGCCTGAGAACGTACAGAACGAGGTCAACGCGGCCAAAGCGGAGATCGCCGCCGGAGACTTCCACCCCTTCACCGGCCCCATCCGGGATCAGGACGGAAACGTTCGCGTCGAAAACGGCGAGACGATGTCCGATGAAGCGCTGCTTTCCTTCGATTGGCTCGTGGAAGGTGTGGTGGGAAACATCCCCAGCGATTAGGGACCTGAAGATACTTGAGGCTGGATGCCCTGTTTGAGCATCCAGCCTCGTGCTTTCCAGCCTCACATATCCATGGGATTGAACGATGGCGGCGGCACTCCACCTTTCATCACATCACGGCGGGCCAGATAACCGCCACCCACCAGGAAAAGCGCGCCAATCCACTGGATCAAGGTCAAGGTCTCACCCAGCAGGATCATGGCCAGCGCCAGGCTGACCACCATCTCCATCAAGTTGAGAATGACCGTCTGCACGCCGCCCAGCCGTTCCATGCTGAAGAACATCGCCAGACGGGAGAGCGCCGTGGTGATGCCCAACGCCACAATTGCCGACCACCCCGATGGCGCAATCCCGGTCACGCGGGCCTCGCCTCCGGCCAGCCACGCGACCACAACCGTGACCCCCATGCCGGTCAGAATGTAGAGCGTCGCCGAGCGCGCGGGCACGTCGGCCAGCACCCACTGTCCCATCACCATGTACCAGCCATTGATCGCCGCCGACGCCACGAGAAGCATCGCACCGAGATAGTCCGAGGGATCGGTCGTGGCCCAGGGAGAGGTGACGAGCACCGCCCCCAGCAACGAGAGACCCAGCCGCGCCAACGTCAACCCGCTGATGGCCTGGCCGGCCGCCGAGACAAAGATCACCACCCAGACGGCGTAGAGCGTACTGAGCAAAGACGCAGGCGCGGCGTCAATCCGCACGAGGCCGCTGTAATAGAAAAGAGAGCCGATGCCATTGATCATGCCTACCAGCAGGCAGTTGAGGAGTCCCTGCACGCTAACGGCCATCAGATCACGCCACAAGATCCCATAAACGAGGTACAGTAAGATCACCGCGACGATGGTGCGCAAGGCTGCCAACGTAAGTGAGGTGACGTCGGCACGATAGGCATACTTGCCCAAAATAGGCGCCCAGCCCAGCATAAAGGAGCCTAACAGGCCACTGTAAATGCCGAGATTGCGCTCGCGGTTCTCGTCACCCTTCGACATAAGACTCATCCGTCACGCATCAAGAACAATGAAGACCGTGCCTTATCTCACGTTCGTGCTATACTGGCGCGTATGAAACGATGGCAAACACTCGTGCTTCTGGTGTTGGGTCTCCTGGATCTGGCCGTCATCGGTCTGCTGGGCGTGACGGTCCGGCGCGCGCAACAGCCCCCGCCGCCTCTTGAGCTGTCCTTTGCCCCCTGCGCCGACCTGGCTCTGGAAAACCTACCGGGTCAGCTCTCCCCAACCGCCCACTGGACGTCTCACCGCCTCGATCTGCGCCTTACGGCCTGGTACGATGTACCGGCCCCGCCAGAAAGCAGCGGGCAGTTGTTGTGGACGGCGCTGGATGCCCTGCCGGCGGCCTTCGACACCGGGTGCCCGCCGCCAGCGGAGGTCGTCATGGTGATCACGGCCCATGGCACGCTGACGACGCAGGGGCACATCGCAACCTTTGACGGGCAGGACGTCGCCGCCTGGAGCGAGGGGCGATTGGATGAAGAAGTGCTGGTCGAACGCGGGAACTACCGCCTCAGCGCACCGCCCGCAACTCAGCCCGCCCTGACTCCGTCTCCACCATAGCGTATCGGGACGACCCAAAGCGACCCATCATCTCGCCGGGATTGAGCAACAGCGTATCGCCGATTCTCTCCTGATGCGCCTCGTGGTCGTGCCCGTAACCGACAAGATCGTACAGATCCGCGTGGGCCAGGCCGCGCGCCAGGCGCGAATAATGCACCGCTGCAACGCGATAGCCGCCCAGGTCAACTTCGGCGAAGATGCCGTGAAGCGTCACGTTGTCAAACTGGTGGGCAATTTCGGTCATAAGCCACTGATCTCCGTCATTGTTCCCCCAGACCACGTGCACCGGGCCGGAGAAGCCTTCCGCCATGGCTTTGAGCGTGAAGGGCGCGTTGAAATCGCCGCAGAAAAAGAGCACTTCCGCGCCAGCTTCCCGCATCTCCTCCAACGCAGCGTCAAGTGCGCCCAGATTATCGTGGATATCCGAACAGACAGCGATTTTCATGCTGTGCCTCCTTTTTCAAAAACAGGCTCTGTGGATAGTCTCCCTGCAACATCTGGGTGGCATACGCCACCTTCCCGGAAGCTGCAAAACGAATCGGGTGGGCCCAAACCTGCGCATTCGTATGCGGCTTTGTCTAGAAACGTCCGTTGGCAGCCCTGAAAAAGAAGTAATACCGGTGACTGCCCTAACCCACCCCAAACGCCTGCAGCAGCCGCGCCGGCTCATTGGTGATCAGCACGTCGACGCCCCAATCGGCCAGGCGGCGCGCCACGGTCACGTCATCCACGGTCCACGCGCTGACACGCAGTCCGTGACGATGCGCCCGCTCGATGGAGTGCGGCGTGATCAGCCGATGATAGGGATGCAGTGCCTCGTGAGGCGTAAAGAGGCGGAAGAGCGGAGTCAGTGGATTGAGCGGGCCGTAGAGCAGGCCGCAGGGGATCAGTGCCGACGCCTGACGCGCCTCGTGGAGATGGTGTGGCTTGAATGAGGAGAACCAGACGCGATCCTCCAGGCCCAGGCGCCGTACCAGCCCGACGACGGCAGCGCTCAGCCCGGCGTTGCGCCCGCCAGCGGGCTTCAATTCAACGTTGACCAGCAGCTCCTTGCCAACCTCCGCCAGCACTTCTTCCAATGTAGGCACGCACGTTCCGGCGAAGACAGGGTCAACGTAGGAGCCGGCGTCCAGCATTTTCGCCTGAGCGAGCGTCATCTCCGTGACACGGCCCGTGCTATCCGTGGTCGCGTCGACGGTCTCATTGTGGATAACCACCGGCACGCCATCGCTGGTGAGGTGAACGTCCAGCTCCACGCCGTCGGCGCCCAGCTCCACGGCGCGGCGGAAGGCCGGCAGCGTGTTCTCCGGCGCCGCGTGGCTCGCTCCACGGTGGGCGAAAATCAACGGGCGATCTGTACGCAACCAGGCTTCAGGAAAACTCGTCATCTACAACTCCACAAAGTAAGAATCCGCCGCACGGTCGACCAGTTCTTTACTTAACGTTGGACGCACGTTGAGGTAGTTGGCAATATCGATAATCTGATCCAACAAGTCGCGGGGATGGCATGCGCGTGGAGAGCGGTGCGCCTTGATGTAATGCTCCTGGATCAGATAGGCCAGCGCGCGGTCATCCCAATCGATGCCCTTGGACTCGCAAACCCGCTTGAAGATCTCCCGGTAGCCATCCCAGCTGGGATCATCCACCTCAATCTTGTGCCGGATGCGCCGCAGAAAGGCCTCATCGACCAGGTCTTTGGGCGCCAAGTTCGTCGAGAAGACGATGAGTACCTCAAAGGGAATCTCTATCTTTCGACCGGTGTGCAACGTCAAAAAGTCGATGCGCTTTTCCAACGGCACAATCCACCGATTGAGGAGGTCACGGGGACGCACTTGCTGGCGTCCAAAGTCGTCAATAAGAAAGATACCTCCGTTGGCCTTCATCTGAAACGGCGCCTCGTAGTATTTGTTGTTGACGTCGTAGACCAGATCCAGGCCCTCCAGCGTCAGCTCTCCTCCCACGATGATGAAGGGGCGGCGGATCAGCAGCCAGCGGGGATCGAGACCACGCTGATCCTGGGGCGGATCAGCGGACAAGACGTGATTGACGTTATCGAACACTTTGATGATCTGACCCTCGACCTCCACGGCATAGGGAATGTAGATATCTCCCTCCATCAGCATGGAGCCGATGGCTTCCGCGATAGACGTTTTCCCGTTGCCGGGGTTGCCAAAGAGAAAGATGGAGCGGCTGGAATTTACCGCCGGGCCGACCTGTTCGAAGGCTCTTTCGCTCAAGACCAGGTGTGCCAGCGCCTGCCGCAGATGGCGTTGGTGTACCTGCACGTCCTTCAGACCCTGTTTGACCACGGAGGTGTTGTACATCTCCAGAGGCACCGGCGCGGCTCCCGCATATTCAGACCTCTCCAACGCATCGCGCGCCATATCACGCCCGCGAGAGGTCAGCACGTACTCGTAAGTCGATTCAGAGAAGCCACCCATCGTGCTACCCGCGCCGCGCACCTCGCAGAGGCGCTCGCGCTTGAGAAAGTCCAGAGCCTCCCCCACGACCCCGGCAAAGGGCAGCCGCATGCGTTTAGATAGCTCTCGTCCAGAGAGATTGCTTTCAAAATAAAGGATCTTCAACGCCAGATCTGTTAGAAAGCTGATATTGAGTCCCGTCTCTTTAATCGATCTCGGCGCCTCGGGCCGAAATGTTCCTGCCGTGATCTTCAAGCTTTGCGCCACGCTCACCTCCACGTTGCCGTCTGATTCATACATCCATCTCTATTATACGCCAGGCGTCACAGAAGCCCACCTTATCCTTTATCAGGGCAAACGAAGCAGTTCCAGGGTCGCTCAAACGCCATAGGCGGCTTCCC
>CAYVKR010000132.1:0-8583 GCA_964452025.1 uncultured Anaerolineales bacterium | reverse complement strand
AGCGCTTGTTGCCGATCAAGTGGAAGGGGCTGGAGTGATAGGGGTCGATGGCGCCCGGCGCGATGAGAGCGTTGGGCAGGAGGGGCTTGACGGCTGCGTAGACTTTGTTGAAGGCCTCGGCGTAGAGCTCCGGCGTGATATGTTCGCGGATGACGCCGTGATCACCCGGATGCTCGCTCACGTTGTTCTGCTCGTTGCCAATCTGGATGATCCATGTGTAGTCATCGCTGGGCACCTCGTCGTGTTTGAGGTGCTGTTCAACCCAGCGGGCGCAGGTCTGTGCGAAAGCATCATACTGATCCGACGTGGGCAGCGTGCCCGATGGATGATAGCCGTGGTTCAGCCGTACCACGACGCCGTAGCCGGACTCTGCCCAGTCCCAGAGACGTTGGCGGTGGGTGGGATTGCGCGGGAAATTGGGATGGATGCCAATGCCCTCGGTGAAGAAGATCCACCCGCCTCTATTCTGACTCTCAAAAAGCGCGCGAATACGCTGCTGCGTGTCAGGCGTGTCACTGTTGAGGTCGGCGGCGTGCATACCAAAGAGCCAGGCGGCCTGACCGAAGGGCAGATGCTCGTCCTCCACGGGCTGCCGGTTATCCGGTACTTCGGGCGCGCGGAGATACCACGCGGCGACGTGGCCCTCGTGGTGCGATGGGGTGCGCACGTTGAGCCACTGGCCCTGCTGGCCGATTTTGCCGCCCGTCACCTCGGGATCTTCCAGGGACGTCAGCACCGTGCCGTGGGGCACCCACCAGACCTGTTCGTGCTCGGTGCCCGGACCGCTGCGCACGCGCAGACCGTAGGTGGGACTTTCCACGACGGGATGGGTGACTTTGTCGCCGTGAGGCGGCGGCGTCGGCCCGGGGGGTGTCGGCGGCACGCCGGGCACCTCCAGATACCAGGCTGCGGCATAGCCCAATTTGCCGTCTAGCGTACGGATGAAAAGCCATTTATCCTGTTCGCCAACCTTGGCAAGCACGTCCTCTTTGGGCTCCAACGCGTCGAGGAAACCCTCGTGTTGCACTTGCGTCACAATGGCGTGGCCCGTGCCCGGTCCCTTGCGGATGTTGAGATAGCCCAACTCGGGGCTGACGACTTTGACCCGCAGGGAGGGCTGCGGGATGGGCGGCCCCGGCTCCGCGAGCACAAAAGCGCGCATGGGCGCGAAGTACTCGGCTTCCAGCACCGCTGTGGTGTAGAGACTGAGGAAACTGGGTTCGCCCGCTGCGAAGTTACCAAGCCACTGTTGGAACTCCGCCTTGGTCATGCGGTCGTTGCCGTGCTCATCGTAATACGGGCCAAAGACGGGATGGATGGGTAGACGCAGCCCCTGCTGCGACATCCACCTGAGATTCTGGGCGTAGGTCCAATCGTCGACGACGATGTCCGGCGGCAGCTGGTACGTGCCGTAGGCCATGGGCATCAGGCCGCCCTGGCAATACGGCCCCATCTCGTTGTAGGGCAGATCGGGGTGGTGGGTGATGGGGGTGGGGTACGAGCAGAGGTAGAGCTGGCTCTCATCGACGTTGGCGGCGCGCAGCGTGCGACCGATGGCTAACGCCTCCTCGCGGCGCTCGCTGGCGCTGTCTTCCACGTCAAAGATGAAGCCGGCGTAGCCGTCGCGGAAAGCGTTGAGCACCATCTGGGCGGCGAAGTCTGGGTCACCCAACGTGGAGAAGCTCCAGGCCATGGGGATGTAGCCAGCCTGCTTGATCGCCTGCGCGACGTCCGCCGCGTCCTCAATATAGAACCCCGGTTTGTCTTTGTACGGCCCCTGGCCAACTTTATAGAGAATATGGGTAACATTCATCTGTGGCGCGATTCGCAGCGCCTGATCCAATTCCCACCGGCGATACGCCCAAAGCCCTTTTCCCTTGAGTGCCATAGTCTTCTCCTTTTCAGACTTGCAGGACGGTAGATGATCTGACTACCTGACTATCTGACTGCTTGCCAAACAACCTACCGACTGACCCACAGATTATCTCTGATATGCCAGCGCCAGGGCACGGTGCGCGCTTGCTGATCTCCCGTTACGTTGATGCGCGGGGTGGCGACGATGGCGTCCGCCGGGAGAGGAAGCGCGTCCTCGATCCACAGCGGGGTCTCTGGCGCGCAGAGGTCGATGCCGTCGAAGCGTAAATCGATATCCAAGGCCTGGCAGAGCTTGCCGGGGCCGTTGGTCAGTGCCTTGAAGGGCCGGTTGCTGCGATGTTGCCGTTGGATCTCGATACCCTCCTCAGGTTCCAGCGCCCGGATCAGGACAGCGGCTGGATGCCCGACTTCCTCCGTGACGACGTTGAGGCAGTGGTGGACGCCGTAAATGAGATAGACGTAGGCGTGGCCTGGCGGTCCAAACATAGAGGCATTACGGTCGGTCTTGCCGAAGCGGGCATGTGAGGCGGCGTCGTCGGTACCGATGTAGGCCTCCACTTCCACGATGCGCCCAGAAAGCCGGTGCCCGTCCAGCCGCCGCACCAGGCGTTTGTTGAGCAGCGTTGGCGCGACGGTCAGCGTTGCGTGGGCATAGAACTCCGTCGGCAGTTGGTGCATATCCGTGACGTTCCTTGACTTTTTGTTGGCGCGCACAACCGTTAGAGGGTAGCCGCGATTTCCATATCGCGTAGATTCGTCCCAGGACTTATGCGCGCTAACGACTTTTTTTGCGGTAAGTTCATTGTAGCATAAGCGGAGGGTGATGCAAACGTGCGTCAAAACACAACCCCCATCCGCTTACAGGATGGGGGTTATATCGTGGGAGGATTAGGTGAGTAGCTGCCGCGTCAACTTCTGCAACTGGATGACCAGGGGGGATTTCGGCTGGCTCAACACCGAGGGCGTTGCCGAGTTCCTCGCCTGATTCTGATTTGCATCATAAGGGATCTGTATGCTGATGGGAGTCCGCAGCGCTCGTCGTAGTGCGTCCAAAGAAGGGCGCCGTCCAGGCGCCGGGTTGTTGATCAACAACGAGGTCTTCTCCTGGTACGTCTCCAGCCGTTTCAGCGTCTGCCGCGTGGTTTGGATGCCGGGGGCGTCGTTGCCGCTGATCAAGATGATGCGGCGTGCTTCCTTCAGAATTTTATGAGACGCCGGCGTGAGAGTGGGAGGCATGTCGACGACGATGAACCGCATGTACTGGCGGAACACGTTTACCAGCAGATCAAGCTGCTCTGAGGTGAAACCACCATTGGTCAAGGGAGAGGTGGGCGCAGCCAATAGGCGCAGGCCAGACGCATGTTTCATGGTCAACCCGCCGATGGTGGTAGCCTCTTCGAGGTCGGTCTCTTCCAGCAACGCGCCCCAATGGCGGCTCGCTTTCATGCCCAGATAGAGCGCGCAATGCCCGGAGTTAGGAGAGAGATCCAACAGGGCCGTCGGGCCGACTTGCTGGAGCAAAAGGGCCAAGTTGACCGCAATGGTGGTGCAGCCGATCCCGCCTCGCAAACTGAGCACCGGAAACAGGGCCGATTTGCGCTTGCCTTCTGTCGTCGCGACGAGTTTCTCGATCTCTGACAGGAGCTCCTTGGTGTCCACGGGTTTGGATAGGTAGTGATTGGCCCCAGCATCCATGGCGGCTTGTCGGTCTACGGGCTGACCACGCGCGGTTAGGATGATGATGCCCATGTCGGAGGTGCTGGAATGAGCGCGCAGACGCCGGACCACCTCGTAGCCATTGATCTCTGGCATCATTACGTCCACGATGGCAACGTCCGGGACGTGTTTCATGGCGGCTTCTAAGCCTTTCTTAGCGTCGGCGCTGAGGATGACCTCATGATCTCCTTGGTGTTCAAGGATCATCTTCAACATCTCTAACATTTCAGAGCTATCGTCGATCAGCAAGATGCGAGCCATGGTTCACCTCCTCAAATAATTACAATTCTTTTATGCCCATGAAGCTAATCTTGGATTTGTTGATGATACCCGCAGACCCTTCGTAGGTGATGTCGGGATTGGACGTCGTCCGCGTTGTGACATCGAACAACGTGATAAACTGCTCGGTCTGCGAACTGAGCAGCACACGGGGATCAAACCGTCCGGGTATTCGCAGCTGGCCGGTGATGTCGAAGAAGGGGAGCGTCAAGAAAACGGGCTTCAACTGCGGCCCCAGATAGCTACCGTACTGTTGATCCCGGCGCAAAGCGGCTTCTTCATTTATCGTGAGGGCAAGACTTAGCTCCTCTTTGACCAGGATGGCCTCGGCGTAATTGGCGGACATTTCGCTGGGCCGATCCACAGGAGAAATATAAGCGTTTTCCACTATGAGGAATGCGGTCGTTGTGTCGTAAACGCCATCTCCCAAGGAACGGCCTCGGGCGTTGTAGGTTCCAGAGAGCCGGTATCCAAAGGAAAAAAATTCAACCTGTACCTTACTGCGATTCTGCTTATTCATCTGCCTTCCCCCTGGGCGCTGAAGACTGCCTGGCTTTTTGTCGGATGTTTAGTAGCCCAACCCCAACATATAGGATCCCTTTCTCTACTGAAAAAAGGTTTTCAGTAGAGTCAACCAGTTATTTCAGTCGAGTCATGCATTGGCTCCACTGAAATAACTAGCAGAAATCGGATTTTTCTACGACTTGATACTATATCTAGGTTTCTCATGACAAAAATCACTAGATGTAGGGCCTGGCCACCTAAAAATCCGATTTCTTGGACCTTTTTTCAGTCGAGTCATGCATTGATAATGCAGAAATTGAATTTCTACGGGGTCGCGGCCTTCCAGATAAACTCACGCGTTTCACTTGGCTGACTGATTTCATTGTAGACTGGATTCAGATCTGTGCCAGTCTGTCGCACCAGTGTCACGTACCAGGCAAAGGTCTGATCGGCGGTATCTGACTCCGGCACATAGTCCTCCGGCGCCCGCCAGGCGGTGCTCTTCAGATAGTCTTCCACGGTCTCTGTCCCGTTGGCTGTCGGCACGCTCAACGTCACACGGTAAAATTCGTCTTCTTCGAGGATGCCGGCAGAGATCCACTGAAGCATCACGGTCGTGGTCGAGCCGGTGAACGTGGTGCCATTGGGTGGGTAGAGCAGCGTCAGGGCGTCATACCGGGCGGTGCTGGGCGTTTCGTCTCCCTGCACCACCGCAACTGTTGCTGTGACCTCGGGCGTCGGCGTATACTGGGGAACCTCCAGCACCTGGTTTGCTTGAATGTCAGTCACGCCCGGCTCCATATCGTTGGCGGCGCGGATGTCGTCCATGCTGACGCCGTAGAGCTCTGCGATCTCGGAGAGCGTCTCGCCTGCCTTCACGGTGTGCAGGATGAGCGGCGCAAAGGTCGGCGTGGGCTGGGAGGGGTTCAAGGTGGCGGTGGGTCCGGGTGTGGGTGTGGGCGGTGGAATGTCCAAGGTCTGACCCGGGACGATATTATCGGTCGCAAGGTTGTTGAATCTCTTCAGCTCCTGGACGGTGATCCCAAAGTCGGCGGCGATGGAGAGCAGAGTATCCCCCGTTTGCACCGCATAGGTCTCTGGCGGGATAGGCGTGGACGTCGGCGCCGGGGTAGGGGGCTTTGTAGGTGTTGGCGTCTGCGTGGGTTGGGCAGTAGGCGTCGCCGTGTCGGTGAGCGTGGGCGTCGGCGTCACGGTGGGCGGTATCGGGGCAGTTTGGGCCAGGTTGAGTCCGATAAAGACGGCGCCTCCCAGAATCACCACGGCCAGGCCGATCAGGAGGACAAGTTTCCAGCCTTTGAGCTGCTGTCTGGATGAGACTTCTGACGCCGGTTCTTCTTGCGGAGAGGGCACGTCATCCAGAGCGGCACCGCACATTAAGCACGTCTTCGCGCCTTCTGCGACACGTGCGTCGCACGCTGGACAGTGGCGTGGTGGATGATCGGGTAGTGTTCTCACTTCATCTTCAGTTTCCATATCGTCATGTACTATAGCATTATTGTGAGAAAGAACAAGATCCGGCCCTCGTGTTTTCCATCATCCGCTTACGTGTCCTATCCGGGATTTCGAAGCAAGTCTGCTGGTGAAAACGCCCTCCGTACCGTAGAACCTGCGCAGGCACAGGCAAGGCAAACGAAGCTGGGGTTGATGCGGGAGGGAAACATGATGGGAAGCCGCCTATGGCGTTTGAGCCACCCTGGAACTGCTTCGGTTGCCCTATCCGCAAAAAAGGTGAAATATCTCAAAGAACCTGTTATAATGAGAACGTTAATGAGTCACTTACCCAGGAGGGGAATATGAATCGCACTTGGAGTTGGACGTTAGTTGCAGTTCTCTTGGTCGTTGCTTTGGGATGTTCACTGGGCGGTCTGGTGGAAGGGGTGCAGGAAGTCGGCGAACAGGCTCAGGAGCTGGTGGAAGAAGCAGAGGAAATGGCGGAAGAAATGGCGGAAGAGACCGCTGATCCGGATGCGGAGGCGCCTGCGGAGGATGAACCGGCCGAGAAAGAGGAACTGCCAGAATCAGTTGCGCTGGATCCGGACGCCCTGGAAGGTCTGGATAGCTATCGCTACATCATGGTCGTTCGCTCGGAAATGGCCGATGGCACCGTTGAAGAGATGATCATGGATATGGCGGCAACCCGCGATCCTGCTGCCCAGCATGTCAGCATCATCGGCGTCGAGGGGGAAGCGGGGGGCATGGAGATTATCCAGATCGGCAATCAGCAATGGATCAAGTTCGGCGAAGAGTGGATGCAGACTGAAGTTGCAGAAGAGGATGCGTTTGACTTCAGTCAGGAAGATCTACCGTTTTCGGCGGACGATATCGATGCTCAGGCCCTGGAGGATGCGAAATTCGTGGGTAAAGAGACGATGAATGGTTTGCCCACGCGACACTATAAGATGGACACTAATGTCTTGGAGACCGAGGTTCTGGGCTGGGAATCCATGGTTGAAAACTTGGAAGATGCCAGCATGGATGTCTGGATCGCCGACAAGGCCGACTTACCTGCTTTTGCCGTTCGGCTGATCGTGGACGTCACCGGCAGCGCGCCGGAGGAGCAGACGGATGCGATCGTGCGTGTTAATATGACGATGGACGTCAAGGACGTCAATGCCAACTTTACCATTGAGCCGCCCGAGGCTGCTGCGACGGGCGGTCTGCCGGAAGACATCCCCGTCTATCCTAACCGGCAAAATCAGACGTCGATGAGCGGCATGCTCGCCTTCGAGACGGAGGATGATCTGGCAACCGTCGTCGATTTTTACACCTCGGAGATGGAATCTGCTGGCTGGAGTATGGAAGAGGGAGCGATGAGCACCGATACCATGGAGATGCAGACGTGGACCAAGGACACACGCTCGGCTCAGGTCATGATCTCAAAGGACGAGGATGCTGAGCTGACCTCCGTGACGGTTATCCTTCAGGGCGAGGAATAGGCTACACATCGCAGCCATTAGGGGCGGAGAACGTACGTTCTCCGCCCCGTTTGCTTTTGGTTGATCATCACACGGTGATGGAGAGAGACCTTGTGGACAGTGTGACGCTACAGGCATTGGCGCATAAGCATCAACTCGATCTGGTGGGCGCTGTGCCCGTGAAGAGATCTGCCACGTGGGACGCCTACCGGCGCTGGCTTGACCAAGGTTACGCCGGAGAGATGGATCGCTACCTGGCGCGCCCCGACGCCGTGGCCCGACGAGCCGATCCGCGCCGAATTCTGCCCGAGACGCGCACTGTCCTGGTGGTGGCTGCATCCTACGCCGGCCCGCCGCACGGGCAGCTGCCGCCGCTCCATGGACGGGTCTCGCGCTATGCCTGGGGCGAGGACTACCATCGTTGGCTGAAGCAACGGCTGGACGCGCTGGTGACGTCGCTCAAGGGCGGGCTAAATCCCTTCCAATCGCGCTGCTATGTGGACACCGCCCCTGTTCTGGAACGTGATTGGGCCCAGTGCGCTGGCCTCGGCTGGTTCGGCAAGAACACCATGTTGATCCATCCCCAATTGGGCTCGTATACTTTCCTCGGCGTGGGGCTGCTGGGCGTTATGCTGGAACCGACGCCGGTCCCGCCGATGCCAGATTGCGGCTCCTGTACCCGCTGTCTGGACGCCTGTCCTACCGGCGCGCTGGTCGCCCCCCGTCAGTTGGACGCGCGGCGTTGCCTCTCCTACCTCACCATCGAACATCGCGGCGCTATCCCGGAGTCGCTGCGCCCAAAGATGGGGGATTGGCTCTTCGGCTGCGACGTCTGTCAGCAGGTCTGCCCCTGGAATCGCAAGCCGCTGACCCGTCACGCGGTGGAACCGTCGCCGCCTCATGCAAGCCTCTATCTGCCTGACCTGCTGATGAGCGAACCGGAAGCTTTTCGGGCGCGTTTTCGCCAGACGCCTATCTGGCGGGCGACGCCGGTGGGCATCGCCCGTAACGCGGCGGTCGTGCTGGGGAATCGAGGCGATCCGGCGGCGCTGCCCTATCTCCGGCGTGCTGAACGGGCGCATCCCAGCCCGCTGGTGCGAGAACACGCGGCCTGGGCCATTGATCGGCTTGAGCACTCCACCTCGGTCAGCAGTTAAGAAAAAACGGCTCTTTTGGACTTCGCATGATCAGACTGAAAGTTTAACCACTGATTTCACAGATTCACCCAGAAAATGAAAAATCAGTGAAAATCCGTGCCATCCGTGGTAAAAAT
>CAYVKR010000131.1:0-8593 GCA_964452025.1 uncultured Anaerolineales bacterium | reverse complement strand
TCAAGGGCTTCAAGAAGGTCGCGCTGCAACCCGGCGAAAGCACCACCGTCGAGTTTGCGCTGGATCGACGCGCGCTCTCGTTCTATGATCCGCAAAAAGGCGCCTGGGTCGCCGAGCCGGGCGAGTTCGAGGTGCTGGTGGGCAGCTCATCGCGCGATATCCGCGCGCGGGCGACGTTCACGCTTTTAGCGTAGACCCCCATCATCACAAGAGGCCTCGACAATGAAATCGAGGCCTCTTTCGTACTACAACAGCTGGGGCCGGTGTCTCACCCCGCCCCAATAGATTTGCTTACGGTTTACGCCTTCCGCTTCTTCTTCCGCAGGATCACGATCAGCAGCACGATCACCAGACCTGCAACCAAAGGCGGCAACCACGCCGGCATCATGAGGATCTCCTCAGGCAGTTCGGCGGGCGGGACCTTGGCCGCGTCCCAGTTCACGCCGCCGGCTCGCGCGCCGGTGGTGTTGACCTCGGTGAAGTCCGCGTCAGCGACGTCGACGCGCTTCCACTCACTCTCCGAGAGATCAGCACCCGTCAGATCCGCAGACTCCAGGCTAGCGCCTGTCATCTTGGTGCGGCTCAGATTCGCGCTCTGCAGATTGGCCGCTTCAAGACTAACACCCATGATTTTGCTCTCGCTGAGATCGGCGCCGGAGAGATCGGCTTTCTCGAAACTGACGCCTGCAATCGTCGAAGCGACCAGTTTAACCGCTCTGAGGATGCCCTTTTCCAGACTGATACCGGCGATTTTGGCGCCGGATGCGTCAGCGCCAGAGATATCGGCCTCTTCCATATCCACGCCGCCGATTTTGGCCTCGGTCAGATTAGCGCCGCTGAGATTTACGCCCGTCATCTTCGCGCCGCCAACCTTGAGCCCTGCCAGATCCATGCCGCTCAAATCGGCATTGCTGAGGTCTCGTGTCTTCCGCAGTTGCGCCAGCACGTCCTCACGAGACGCCAACGCCACCATCTCTTCATTTGTTTCTTGTTTCACATCTTCAACTGTCATTGCCTTCCCTCCTAGAGGAATCTAAGTGACAAGCCATCACGTTATCCTTCATCCCTAGTATACGTAGAAACTGTCGAAGAGTTGCACGAAATCCCGCACCTCGCCTTTTACATCTTCCGCACGCCTTAGCGTCTTTCGCCGTCCGCGCGAAACAGCGTCGCCGTCCGCGCGTCGATGTTGCAGAAACGAATCACCTCTAGGCTGCTCTCCGGATGCACGTCCAGATATGAGAGCGCCGCCTCCCAAATTACCTCAGCCGCCAACGGTTTGGGAAAGCCAAAAATGCCCGAAGAAATGGCCGGCAGCGAGATCGAGCGCAACTCGTGAAAATCGGCCAGCGCCAGCGCGCTCCATACCGCCTTGTGCAGCAGCGCAGGCTCGTCTCCCTGATCCCGCCAGACCGGCCCGACGGTGTGAATGACGTGGCGCGCCGGCAGCCGCCCGGCGCCGGTCATCGCCGCAGCGCCCACGGCGAGTGAGCCGTGCGCTTGCACCCAGGCACTGCTCTCGTCCTGGATGCTCCGCCCTCCCTTGCGCACGATGGCGCCCGCAACCCCGCCGCCGTGGGCCAATCGCGTGTTGGCCGCGTTGACGATAGCATCGACCTGCTCCTGGGTAATGTCGCCTTGCACGACCTCAATTCTTCGTCTCTCGTCGACTTCATACGTCAGCAGTACCTCGTTCGACATGTTCGCCTCCTGGATCAGCGTCTATGTTTCTACAGGTATTATACATGGTTCGGCGCCTGTGAGCACCACATTACCCAATCTCGCACTTGTATTGTATAATGCTCATCGTCGACCACAGAAAGGATCCTATGCCAAGGACTTACGTAGCCCTAGATCTGGAAACAACGGGATTGGACGTTGACCGCGACGATATTATCGAGATCGGAGCCGTACGCTTTGACGGCGCGGAGGTGGTAGATACCTACTCGACCTTCGTCAATCCCGGACGACATATTCCCAGTTTCATCACCGACCTCACGGGCATCAGCGACGCTGACGTTGCCGGCGCGCCCGCCATTCATCAGGTGCTCGCTGACGTGCGCCGTTTCGTCGACCAAGACCTGGTCGTCGGCCACAACGTCAGCTTCGACCTGAACTTCTTGCGCCGCCACAACATCCTGCGCAACAACGCAGGCATCGACACTTTCGAGTTGGCGAGCGTTCTGGTGCCGCATGCACGGCGCTACAGCCTCTCGACGCTCTGCGAGGAGCTGGGGCTGGAGCTGCCCGGACAGGCACATCGCGCATTGGACGACGCCCGCATGACCCATGCGCTCTACGTGACGCTCTTCAGCCGCGCCAAACAGCTGCCAAAGGAGTTGCTGGAAGAGATCATCCGGCTGGGCGAACATGTTAACTGGGGCGCGCGCTACTTCTTCAAGAACGCGCTCTATCAGCGCGCGCAGCGCAGCTTTCAGGGTGGGATTGGCTCCCAGCTGGCGGCACAACTGGGCAAGAAAGCCAGCGGACCACTCTTCATCCCGGAAGTGGAGTTCGACCCGCTGGAGCCGCGGCCGCGCCCCATCCCGCTGGACGTGGAGGCGCTGAGCGCCATGCTGGAGCCGGGCGGCGCCGTCGACGACGTCTACGACCAGTACGAGCACCGCGACGAGCAGCGACAGATGTTAGAAGCCGTGGCCCGCGCCTTCAACCAGAATCAGCACCTGATGGTCGAGGCGGGCACGGGCACCGGTAAGTCGCTGGCGTATCTGATCCCCGCCGTGCAGTGGACCGACCAGAATGACGACCGCGTCGTCGTTTCCACCAACACCATCAATCTGCAGGAGCAGCTAATCGACAACGATCTGCCGCTGCTCCACCAACTCTTCCCCACTGAGTTCCGTACCATGATTCTGAAAGGCCGCTCCCACTATCTCTGTCGCCGCCAGCTGCAACGCCTGCGCCGAGAGGGACCAAACAGCAAGGACGAGATGCGCGTGCTAGCGCGGATCCTGCTCTGGCTACCCAACACGCTCGACGGGGATGGCGACGGTCTTTTCCTGCCGACGCGCAAAGATCGCGCCATCTGGTCACGCCTCTCGGCCTCTGTGGAGAACTGCAATCCTATGGACTGTCCCTTCTACCGGGGCGATGGCTGTTTCTTCTACCGCGCGCGGGAGCGGGCGGAGACCGTACACGTCCTTATCGTCAACCACGCCCTGCTGCTGGCCGACGTCGCCGCCGAAAACCGCGTGCTGCCGGAGTACGACCACCTGATCATCGACGAGGCGCATCATCTGGAGCACGCTGCTACGGAATCGCTGCACTTTTCCGTCAACTGGTACGCGCTGCGCTACCAGCTCAACGAGCTGCTCTCCGGTCACGGACGCCACGACGGGCTGATCGACGAGTTCGAGACGCTAGGTGCACGCCTGGGACGCGAGCAGCGCAACCGGCTGATGGAGCTGCTCTATCATATCGAAGACGCCGCCGAGCAGACGGAACGCCGACTGATGCGGCTCTTCGACGCGCTGGGCTTCTTCCTCCGGGAGCACGCCAAGAATCGCAACCCGAACTACAGCACGCGCCTCCGCCTCGACGACGCCATGCGCAAACAGCCCGACTGGGACACCATCGAGATTGCCTGGGACGGTGCGGCTCAACCCTTCGAGACGCTGGTGAAAAAGAGCGGGCGTCTCGTGCGCGATCTGGAGAACGTCGACGTCGATAGGATGCCGGAGCTGGAAGCGCCCCGCGCACGCCTCATCACGGTGAGCCGCCGCCTCGAGGAGACCTACAATCAGCTGCACGCGCTCATCGCCGAACCCATCGACAACGCCATCTACTGGCTGGAAGAAGGGCGCAACGAGGGACCGCTCTCACTACACCGCGTGCCGCTTCACGTGGGCCGGCTGGTGCGCGATCAGCTCTTCGAAAAGAAAAAGAGCGTGATCCTCACCTCGGCGACGCTGCGCGTGGGCGGCACCTTCGACTATCTCCGCCATCGGCTGGACGCCTGGGATGCGCAGGAACTCGCCGTCGGCTCGCCCTTCGACTACGCTTCGGCAGCGCTCTTCTACGTGGTGAACGACAGCCCAGAGCCGGGCAAGCACGGCTACCAGAAGATCCTGCAGGAGACCATGATCGAGCTCTTCCGCGCCACCGAGGGACGCGCGCTGGCGCTCTTCACCTCGTACAGCCAGCTGCGCGCCACGGCCAACGCCATCACCAAGCCCCTGGCCCGTGACAAGATCAATGTCTACGCGCAGGGCAAGGGCAACTCGCGCGCCCAACTGCTGGAGAACTTTCGCGAAGACGACCGCGCCGTGCTGCTAGGCACCCGCTCCTTCTGGGAAGGCGTGGACATCCCCGGCGACGACCTCGCCTGCCTGACCATCGCCAAACTCCCCTTTGACGTGCCCACCGATCCCATCGTGCAATCGCGGTCAGAAGTCTGCGATGATCCCTTCAACGACTTCATGGTGCCGGAGGCGGTGCTGCGCTTCCTACAGGGTTTCGGGCGGCTGATCCGCACCCGCACTGATCGCGGCATCGTCGCCGTCTTAGATGGGCGCTTGTTGACCAAACGGTACGGAAAGCGCTTTCTGGACTCGCTACCCGGCCCCACGGTGCGCACCGGCTCCCGCCACCGGCTGCCCGAGATCACGGCGCGCTGGCTTGCCAATGAATCGCTGCCGCCGGAGGTCAATCCCACCGCCGACGCCCCGTGGAACGTCCCACCGCCGGAAGAACCACCCTGGGAATGGTAAACTAACGTTTTGGAGGATATGATGCGCATTGTTGTTGACGCTTTTGGAACCGATAACTGCCCCGGCCCCGACGTCGAGGGCGCGGTGCTCGCTGCCCGCGAGGGGGGCGACGAGATCATCCTGGTCGGGCCGAAAGAACAGGTGAAAGCGGAGCTCGCCAAGCACGAGACCGCCGGCCTGAACCTCCGTGTTGTGCACGCACCCAACGTGCTCACCATGGAGCACCACGCCAAGGACGTGCGACGCATGCGCGACGCGTCGATCCGCGTGGGCATGCAGTTGGTCAAAGACGGTGAGGCCGACGCCGTGGTCTCCGCCGGCAACACTATCGCCGTGCTCTCCTCAGCCATCTTCGACCTGCGTCGCATCCGGGGCATCAAGCGCCCGGCCATCGCCACCATCTATCCGGTCTCGCCGGAGCCGCTGCTCTTCCTGGATATAGGCGCCACCGCTGATCCCAAACCTGAATACCTGATGCAGTTCGCGCGGATGGGCGTGGCCTACGCAAGACAGGTGCTGGGCGTGGACAACCCGCGCGTTGGGTTGCTCGCCAACGGTGAGGAGCCGGAGAAAGGCACGATGGTGCTGCGCGACACCTTCCACCTGATGGCGGAAAGCGATCTCAACTTCGTGGGCAACGTCGAGCCGAAAGAGGTCACGAAGGGCGCCGCCGACGTGGTCGTCACCGACGGCTTCACCGGCAACATCATGATCAAGACCACGGAGGCCGTCGCCGCCTTCATTCCCCGGCTCATCAAGCGCTCCTTCAGCACCCCGCTCTCGACGGTGGGGCTGATCCTCATGCTGCCCGCGCTCATCGTCGCGCTGCCTGGCTTGCTGCTTCTCACGCCTGCAGTGCAAACCCTGCGCAAGCGCCTGGACTACGCCGAGTACGGCGGCGCGCTGCTCATGGGCGTGGATGGCATCGTCATTGCGGCCCACGGTCGCTCCAACGCCAAGGCCATCAAGAACGCTGTGCGCCAGGCCCGCAGCGCCGTCGCCGGCGACGTGGTGAACACCATCAAGGCTGGGTTGCGGGAAGACGAGGACTAACATTCAAACGTCCCCACGTTCAACTTGGTAATCTCAACTGATTTTCTAAGGAGGCGACATGAAAACAAGAATCTCCAGCATCATCCTAGGCCTTTTGCTCGTCGCAGTCGGTTTGCTTTTCCTGCTAATGAACTTCAACGTGATCCCTTCCGCTCAACCGCTGATCTGGGCCTCACTCTTTGGCCTGGGCGGCGTGGGATTTCTCTCTTATCTCATCGCGAGCCGGGATCACTGGTGGCCCGTTATCCCCGGACTGACCTTGCTCGGATTGAGTGCGCTTATCGCAATGGAGACCCTCTTCCCCTCGCTGGCTGACACCTGGGGCCCGGCTGTCTTTCTGGGAGCCATCGGGCTGGCATTCTGGATCATCTACGTCAGCACCGGGGCGTCCGAGTGGTGGGCCATCATCCCCGGTGGCACGCTGATCACGTTAGCCACGGTGGTCTGGGCAGAAGGCGCGCGTCCAGAAGGCGCCGGTGACAATCTGACAGGGGCCATCTTCATGATCGGGCTGGGTCTCACGTTTGGCCTTATCTATCTCCTGCCCAGCGGCGAACATCGACAACAGTGGGCGTTGATTCCTGGCGGGATCATGACGGTCATCGGGCTCTTTATTGCAGCCGCAGCCGCCGACGTTCTGACGTACGCTGTTCCGGCGCTCCTGATCCTCCTGGGCGTCTACCTTATTCTCCGTACCATGCGCCAAGGGTAACCGCCCTCGCCAATGGATCTTGGCATTCACTAAGGGCTTGTTAAAGAATAACTTCCCGACTCCCAAAACAGCTCACAAATGTCATCTAGAAAATTCGTGTTTTAAGGCCCTTGTCACAAGCCGCAAACGTCAGGTTCCTTGATGCTCTGGCGCATCAGTTTGACAGCGACGGGAACTTATATTTTTACGGGCCCTAACCGTTCAAGAAACACATACACTGCTTTTAGGAGGCACACAATCATGCGATTCGACTGGCTTAACTTGTTAGCAAGTTTCCTGGGCTTCATTCTGGCCGGCGGCGTGACCGCTGGCGTGATCTTGTGGGTACGGCGTCCGCTGGCTCGCGTCCTTCAACATCTGCTGGACGACACGCTGATCGCCAAGACCGGGGCAACGTTTGTGCTCATCTTGCTGGGTCTGCGCGGTCTCAGCGTCATGTTCGATTACGTCACCCATCCTGTCATTGGCACCTTCTTCGACAACCTTACCCGACTACTTATCACCCTGGCGGATGAGATTCAGTGGGCCATCTGGATCGCAGCCCTGCTCTTCATCGGCTATGCCATCCGAGAGAGCCATACGGATGATGAGGACGCCTGACAATGAACACCATCAAAAACCTCTTCTGGAACGAAGAGGAGCGGCGTCCGCGCGCAGTCTGGCGCCTCATTCTCCAGCTCATCTTTTTGGGGCTGGGACTGGGATGTCTGGGCTTTCTCGTGGGCATCCTGGGCGTTGTCCAGGGCGCGATAGGACAGCAAGCGCCGGACGGCGCCTCGGTGACCTCGGCCATGCAACAGCCCCTGATGCTAGGGATGTCCAGCATCATCACCCTGTTGGCCATTCTATTGAGCGTCTGGCTGGCAGGTCGGTTCGTCGACCGCCGTCCTTTCGCCGACTTCGGTCTTCATCTCAACCTCGCCTGGTGGCGTGATCTGGGCTTTGGCCTGGCGCTGGGCGCCCTTCTGATGGCGGCTATCTTCGCCGTGGAGTGGGGCTTGGGCTGGATTGAGATCACCGGCACGCTGGAAAGCCGCCTCCCCCATCTTACGTTCCCTGTCGCAATACTCCTGCAGATGGTGACGTACCTGTGCGTGGGCATCTACGAGGAGCTCTTCTCGCGCGGTTATCAGCTCCAGAACATGGCCGAGGGCCTGCAGGGTCCTCTGGGATCGCGGGCCGCCATCATCGTTGCCTGGGTGCTCTCCTCCTCCGTGTTCGGCATTCTGCACGCGGCCAATCCCAACGCCAGCCTCTTCAGCACCATCAACCTTATCATCGCCGGGCTGTTCCTGGGCCTGGGGTACGTCCTGACGCGGGAGTTAGCCATCCCCATCGGCCTGCACATCACCTGGAATTTTTTCCAGGGCAACGTCTTTGGCTTTCCCGTCAGCGGCGGAGGCTCCGCCGTTTCCTTCATTGGCATCGAACAGGGCGGCCCCAAACTCTGGACGGGGGGCGCCTTCGGGCCAGAGGCCGGCTTGATCGGCCTGGCAGCCATCGCCGTGGGCAGTCTGCTCATCGTGCTCTGGACCCGCGGGCAGCGTGGAGCACTGTCCCTGAGAGGTGAAATCGCCGAATACGAGCCGCGCCCTCACCCCGACGCCGCGTCAGCCTGAACCGGACCGATGGATCGAGCACATCGCGCCTTGCTGGTCGGCTGCGGCAGCATCAGTGCGGTCTGGCTGGACGCGGCCCAGGCCATGTCTGATCTCAGCATCGTCGGGCTGGTCGACCTCGATGAAGCGCGAGCGGCCCGGCGTGCGGGCGAGTACGGCCTCCACGAGGCGCTTATCTCCACAGACCTGGAGGCCGCGCTGGAGATCGCCCGGCCCGACATCGTCTTCGACTGCACCCTGCCGGAGGTCCATCACCCTGTCCGGCTGACGGCGCTGACACACGGCTGCCACGTGCTGGGCGAAAAGCCGCTAGCGGACTCGCTGGCGCACGCCGAGGAGATCGTGGCCGCCGCGCAATGCGCCGACCGGCAGTGCGCTGTCACACAGAACTACCGCTATCGACCGGGCATCCGGCGCTTGCAGCACTTTCTGGCGTCGGGCGCCCTGGGCCGGATCACGACGGTGCACAGCGACTTCTT
>CAYVKR010000130.1:0-8628 GCA_964452025.1 uncultured Anaerolineales bacterium | reverse complement strand
TGGGCAAACGAAGCAGTTCCAGGGTACCTCAAACACCATAGGCGGCTTCCCATCATGTTTCCCTCCCGCATCAACCCCGGCTTCGTTTGCCTTGCCTTCGCCTACGCAGGTTCTAAGGTACGGAGGGCGTTTTCACCAGCAGACTCGCTTCGAAATCCCAGGATGGGATCTGCATCAAGGTGAACGCGCTAGAGTGAGCGGGCGACCATTGAGGATATCTTCCTCCAGTGCTGCGACGAACATGAAGGAGGAGAGGCGATTGATGAAAGCCAGGTTTGCGGGTCTTATGTCGGGCTCATGTTCCGAAAGTGCAACCAACCGTCGTTCCGCCCGACGCACCACCGTCCGCCCTAGATGACAGGCGGCCCCGGCCGGGGAATCGCCAGGTAGCACAAACTCCCTGAGTGGCGGGAGGTCTTTTTCCAATTGCGCGATCTGATCTTCCAGCCACTCAACATCCTCGTCGGCAAGGCCTGGGCACTCGGCGCGCGCCTCTGCAACCGCCGAGAGATGTGACATCAGCCGGTAGAGCCGTCGCTGGATCTCATGGAGGGCGTCTTGCAGATGTGGGGACTTCACCTGGGCCCGTGCCATGCCAATGGCGGCAGTCGCCTCATCGACGGTGCCGATGGTATCGATAAGCACGTCGGCTTTGGACAATCGCCCCGTCCCACGCAGTCGAGCCGTATCGCCCCGGTCGCCTTTGCCGGTGTAGAATGGTGCCTTACTCACAGGCCTCTCCTCTGGAGAAAGAGCGCGTCGTCGATGTGAGCCATGGCGACGCGCTCCCTTTTGTGCCTAAAGTGTTTTCTGTCCCACAATCTGGACGTAATTGGCTCGCTCAAAAGCCGAAGGATTCGGGCTCTTCTCGTGGCTCAAAACGCCGCGCATCTGCGGGATGCTGTCATATTCGTGTTCGTCCATCCACTCAGCCAGACCGCCGGTCAGTTCGCCGAGCTTGCCAATACCTTCCTTCAGAAGTACCGAGCAGACGTTGGCGACGTCGGCGCCGGCCATGATTGCCTTGACCACGTCCTCGACGGTGTGGATGCCTGTGGTCAGCGCCATGGAAGCGTCCAAGTGCCCATAGAGGATCGCAATCCAGCGCAGCGGCAGCAGCATCTCCTCAGAAGAGCTCAAATGCAGATGGCGAACGGCTTTCAGCTCCTCAATGTCCAGGTCCGGCTGGTAAAAACGGTTGAACATCACCAGCGCATCCGCGCCAGCGCGGTCGAGGAGCGTCGCAACGTGCGGAATCGAGCTGAAGAAGGGGTTCATCTTGACCGCTATGGGGATGGAAACCTGCTGGTTGACCTCACGGATGATGTCAAAATACATCGCCTCTACCTGTGCGCCGGTCAGACGATGCGACGTGGGTAGATAGTAAATATTCAGCTCAATACCATCGGCCCCAGCTTCTTCGAAGAGTTTAGCATACCGTAGCCAACCGCCGAGGCTGTAGCCGTTGAGGCTGGGGATAATGGGAATATCGACCGCTTTTTTGGCCTCGCGGATGAGATCTAAGTAATCGACCTCGTCACGGCGATACTGCTCCTGCGGCGGGAACAGATCGATCATCTCAGCATAGCGGTATTTTACGTCTTCGATCATGTGATCAAGAAAATCGGCCTCTTGATCAATTTGCTCTTCAAATAGGGAATAGAGTACGATGGCCCCGGCGCCAGCATCTTCCATCTTTTTGATGCCGTCCAAATCGCGGGAAAGTGGCGATGCGGAAGGAACAACAGGATTGTTTAGCTCCAGGCCTATGTAGGTTGTCGAAAGATCACTCATGCTAAAACCCCCTTTCAATTACGGTGATGGTGAACATACTTCTTGGTATTATGGTAACTAATATCTTGAAAAATAGCAAGTCGAATTGAGCAGAGCCTGGCTAAAATGAGTTGGGCCAGACGCGAAAACCAGTGAAATTCAGAGGGCTCGATAGGTCAACCCAACACGTTTTAGCCACACTCAATTGAGCAGGGGCAAACGAAGCGGTTCCGAGGTGACTCAGATGTGATAACTGGTGACATAAGCCACCTTCCCGCAAACTCACAAATCCAAAAACGCCCGCAGGTACTTGCCTGCGGGCGTTGCCTGGTATCTAACGGGCCTTTACTCTTCTGCTGCCCAGCTGTAGTCCATCTCTGCCAGCTGCTTGTAGTAGTTCCAGCGGGCGGTGGCATCTTGCTGCGCCAGCTTCAACAGCCGTTCGGCCCGGTCGGGCTTGGACTGCGTCAGCGTGCGGAAGCGGACCTCGTTGTACATGTATTCCTTGATGGGCAACTTCGGCTCTCTCGAGTCCAGTTGCAGCGGATTCTTGCCCTCGGCGGCGAGGCGGGGATCGTAGCGGTAGAGCATCCAGGCGCCCGATTTGACCGCCTTATCCTGCTGATCGAAGCCGTAGTGCATGGGGATGCCGTGGGCGATGCAGTGGCTGTAGGCGATGACGAGGCTTGGCCCATCGTAGGACTCGGCCTCGCGGAGGGCCTTTAGCGTCTGGCGATCGTTGGCGCCCATGGCGACCTGGGCTACGTAGATATTGCCGTAGGTCATAGCCATCAGGCCGAGATCTTTCTTGGGCAGCGAGCGACCGGCAGCGGCGAATTTCGCCACGGCCGCGCGCGGCGTCGCCTTGGACATCTGACCGCCGGTGTTGGAGTAGACCTGGGTGTCGAGGACGAGGACGTTGACGTTACGGCCCTGAGCCAGCACGTGATCCAGACCGCCGTAGCCGATGTCGTAGGCCCAGCCGTCACCGCCGAGAATCCAGACGGAGCGGCGGACCAGCACGTCGGCCACGCTGAGCAGGTTCTCGGCGTCGGGATCGTCCACGCCGGCCACCTTCTCTTTGATCTCCGCGACGCGCTCGCGCTGCGCCACGTAGTCGGCCTCGGTAAGCTGCTCGGCGTTGAGCGTCTCTTTGACCAAGTCGTCGCCGATGACGTCGCTGAACTTCTCCACCAACTCGCGGGCGTATTGTTCCTGCTTGTCCAGCGTCAGGCGGAAGCCATAGCCGAACTCGGCGTTGTCCTCGAAGAGGCTGTTGTTCCACGCGGGGCCTCGCCCTTCTTCATCCGTGGTGTAAGGCGTGGTGGGCATGTAACCGCCGTAGATGGAGGAGCAGCCGGTAGCGTTGGCGATGACAGCGCGGTCGCCGAAGAGCTGGCTCAACAGGCGGACGTAGGGTGTCTCACCACAGCCAGCGCAGGCGCCGCTGAACTCGAAGAGCGGGCGCAGCAACTGCGATTCCTTGACCTGGTTGAGGCTGAGCTCGGTGCGGTCGAAGTAGGGCAGCTCGTCGCGGAAGAATTCGTAGAATTTGCGCTCTCGGAAGCGGATGGGCGGTTGTTCTGTCATGTTGATGGCTTTGCGACCAGGTTCCTCGCGGTTCTTGGCCGGGCAGACCTCAACACAGAGTCCACAGCCCACACAATCCTCAGGCGCGACCTGGATCGTGAACTTCATGCCTTTGAACTTGCGACCGTTGGCGTCGGCGGAACGGAAGCCCTCCGGTGCGCCTTCCAGCAGTTCGGGGTCGTAGACCTTCATGCGGATGGTCGCGTGGGGGCAGGCCATAGCACATTTGCCGCACTGGATGCAGACGTCCGGGTCCCAGACCGGGATCTCCATGGCGACGTTGCGTTTCTCCCACTGCGTGGTGCCCACGGGATACGTGCCGTCGTCAGGTACCTTGGAGACGGGCAAATCGTCACCCTCGCGGGCGATCATCTTCGCCGTCACCTCGTGCACGAATTCCGGCGCCTCTTCTGGCACAACCGGCGGTTTCTCGATCTCACTGGTCACTTCGTTGGGGTAGTCCATCTCGTGCAGGTTCTCCAGCGCGTGGTCGACGGCCTCGTAGTTCATGTCGACGATCTTCTGGCCTTTCTTGCCGTAGGTCTTCTTGATGGCTTTCTTGATCTCGGCGATGGCCTCGTCTTTGGGCAGCACGCCGGAAAGCGCGAAGAAGCAGGTCTGCATGATGGTGTTGATGCGGTTACCCAGGCCAACGGCCTTGGCGACCTCATAAGCGTCGATGACGTAGACCTCAAGCTCCTTATTGATGATCTGTTGTTGTGCCTGCTTGGGCAGCTTGTCCCAGGTCTCGTCGGCAGGATAGGGGCTGTTGATCAGAAGAGTCGCGCCCTTGGTCGCCGCGTCCAGCACGTTGTACTTCTCAAAGAAGATGAACTGGTGCACGCCGACAAAGCTGGCGCTGTTGACGAGGCAGGTCTGGCGGATGGGGCGCGGGCCGAAGCGCAGGTGGGAGACGGTGACGCCGCCGGACTTCTTCGCGTCGTACTGGAAGTAGCCTTGCGCGTACAAATCGGTCTCTTCGCCGATGATCTTGATGGAGTTCTTGTTGGCGCCCACGGTGCCGTCGGAGCCCAGGCCGTAGAAGAGCGCGCGCACGACATCTTCGGACTCGACGTCGAAGGACGGATCGTACTCGATGCTCAGATGGGTCAGATCGTCTTTGATGCCAACAGTGAAACGCTTTTTTGGCTCGTCCTTGGCCATCTCGTCGAAGATGCCTTTGACCATGGCGGGAGTGAATTCCTTGCTGGAAAGCCCATAGCGTCCACCGATGACCTTGATCTTGCGGTCGAGCTCGGCGACGGCGGTGACCACGTCCTCAAAGAGCGGCTCGCCGGCGCTGCCGGGCTCCTTGGTGCGATCCAGCGCCGCGATGATCTCCACGGACTCAGGGAGCGTGGCTAAGAAGTGCTCGATACTGAAGGGGCGGTAGAGGCGAACCTTGAGCACACCCACCTTGGCGTCTTCGTTATCGAGGAGGTACTCGACGGTCTCGTGCGCGACCTCTGCGCCGGAGCCCATCAGTACGATGACGCGCTCGGCGTCAGGCGCACCGACGTAGTCGAAGAGGTTGTACTCACGGCCCGTCAGTTCGGCGAATTCATCCATGGTCTCCTGCACCAGGCCGGGCGTCTTGACGTAGTAGGGATTCACGGCCTCACGGGCCTGGAAGTAAACGTCGGGACCCTGGGAGATACCGCGCACGACGGGTTTATCAGGATTGAGCGCGCGTTCGCGGTGTTTGCGAACCAGCTCGTCGTCGATCATGGCCTTCAGGGCGTCTTCGTTCAGCTGCTCAATTTTATTGATCTCATGGCTGGTGCGGAAGCCGTCGAAGAAGTGCAGGAAAGGCACGCGGGTCTTCAGCGTGGCGGTCTGTGCGATGAGGGCGAAGTCATGCGCTTCCTGGACCGAGTTGCTCGCCAGCAGCGCGAAGCCCGTGTTGCGGGTCGACATGGTGTCGCTGTGATCGGCGAAAATGGAGAGCGCCTGCGCCGCCAGACTGCGGGCGGAGACGTTGAAGACGGCGGAGGTCAGCTCGCCGGCGATCTTATGCATGTTGGGGATCATCAGGAGCAGGCCCTGAGAAGCGGTGAAGGTCGTCGTCAGCGCGCCGGTCTGCAGCGCGCCGTGGATCGCGCCGGCGGCGCCGCCCTCGGCCTGCATCTCGGCGACGAGCGGGATGCTGCCCCAGATATTGGTCTCGTCTGAAGCCGAGAGGCTATCGGCCAACTCGCCCATGGGGCTGGATGGGGTAATGGGATAAATAGCAATGACCTCGTTGATCTTGTGCGCAACAGCGGCGCACGCGGTATTGCCATCTACCGTAATCATTTTTCGTTCTGCCATATAAAACCTCCTAAGTTGGATGTGCTAAATCCTTGATCAGAAAAATCGCGGATATGGACGCCACGTGAGACTTACACTTCCTTTGAATTATAGCATTGCGACTATAATAAGCAAAAGAGCGGTCAGCTAGGTCAAGACTCACCATCAATCGTTTCTACGGCTGACTATCTGACAATCAGACTACCCGACTACCCGACTATTGGACTACCCGACTACCAAATTACCCAGGAGGTGCTATCGTGAAGAAGATGTGGACACTGACGCCCAGGGAAGAAGCGTTGGCGCGGCTGCTGGCTGCGCTTCCCGATGGGCCGCTAGGGATCGAGCGCCGCCCCACGCCCGATGCGCTGAACCGTGTGCTGGCGGAGGACGTGACCGCGCCGCATCCGCTGCCGCCCTTTGCGCGCTCCGTCGTCGATGGATATGCCGTGCGCGCCGCCGACGTGGCGGAGGCTCGTGAGGACGCCCCAGTTCGGTTGCGACTGCTGGGGGAACTGCGGATGGGCCGCCCGCCGGGCCTTACCGTGGGCAAGGGAGAGGCTGCGCTGATTCATACCGGCGGCGCGTTGCCAGCGGGAGCGGATGCCGTTGTCATGGTGGAGTACACGCGCTTGGCCGGTTCTGATAAAGTGAAGATAGAGCGTGCCGTTGACGCGGACGAGAACGTCATCCCGCCGGCCGCGGACGTGGAGACCGGCGATCTGGTGCTGCCGGCGGGCACGCGGTTGCGCGGGCAAGAGTTGGGCGGCCTGATGGCGCTGGGCGTGACGGAGGTCGCTGTGGCCCGCCGACCGCGTGTCGCCGTCATCTCCACCGGCGATGAGCTGGTTCCGCCAGCGCAGACACCCGGCATGAACCAGGTGCGTGATATCAACACCACCTCGGTCAGCGCGCTAATCCGCAAACACGGCGCGATCCCTCTGCCGCACGGTATCGTACGGGACGACGCCGACGCGCTCTACAAGGCTGCTGAGCCAGCGTTGGTCGAGGCCGACGCGCTGATTATCACGGCGGGCAGCTCCGTCAGCGAGCGCGACATCACGGTGGACGTCATCGGGCGCCTGGGTGAACCGGGCGTGCTGGTGCACGGCGTCTCCGTCAAGCCGGGCAAGCCGACGATCCTGGCGCTCTGCAACGGCAAGCCGGTCTTTGGCCTGCCGGGCAACCCGGTCTCGGCGCTCAATACGATCCGGCTCTTCGTCAAACCGGCGCTCTGGCACCTGCAGGGCGGCGCGGCACCGCGCGCTGGCTACGTCAAGGCGCGGCTGACGGGACCGATCCCTGGCGCCGGGCCGCGCGAGTTCTTCGCGCCCGTCCGACTGGAGGCGCGCGAGGACAGCCTCTGGGCCGTGCCCGTCTTTGGCGAATCGAACCTGATTTTTACCCTGGTGCGCGGCGATGGCGTCGTCCACGTCCCCCTTGGCGTGGAGGCGCTGGAAGAAGACAGCGAGGTGGACGTTGAGCTCCTGGATTGATCTTTCGGCGTCAGTATCTGTGAAGGAGCACCATGTTCATCCGTGAGCAGATCACATTGCCCGATGGGCCGCTGACACTGGCGCGGGCGCCAGGCGTGCCGAAGGCCGAGGACGCGACGGGAGCGTTGCTAAGCGCGGCGCGTCGGCTCCACGGCACGCGCGTCTTTGTCGCCGGACCGGGCATGACGGGAACGGCGACCTGGGCTACGCGGGCCGGTGCCGAGGTCACCGTCTGGACGTCGCACCTGGGCGAGGCCGAGACGCTGCGGGCGACCTTCGCTGAGAACCATCTGCAGCTGCCTACGCTTCTGCTTCAGGACGATGTTGTCGGCCTGGGACTCGAGAGCCAGACGATGGCGCTGCTCCATCTGCCGCGCGGACGTGCGTTACAGCAAGAATCTCTTCGGTTGGCGGCGGCGCTCTTGCGCCCCGGCGGACGTCTCTACTTTGTCGGGGCAACGCGCGAGGGCGTGAAGGGTGCCGTCGAGGAGGCGCGGGAGATCTTTGGGCGCGTCGGAGTGCTGGTCAAGAAGGGCGGTTATCATGCGGCGGTCACGGCGCGCCCGGATGGAGACGTTGCCTTGCCGGAGGTAACCTACGAGGCGGCGGTCGTCCGCGTCGCCGGGGAGCCTGCGCGCTTGGTGAGCCGACCCGGCGTCTTTGCTCACGGTCGGCTGGATGACGGCGCGGCGGCGTTGATCGCGGGCATGCGCGTCGCCCCCGGTCAGCGCGTGCTCGATCTGGGCTGCGGCGCCGGGCTGGTCGGGCTGGCGGCGCTGCGACAGGGCGCACAGGTGACCGCCGTGGACGTCTCGGCGCGCGCCGTCGCTGCGACGCGCCGGACGTGGGCTGCCAACGGCTATTCAGAGGCCGACGTGAAGCTCTCCATCGGCGCCTCCGTCGTAGCCCGGCAGCGCTTTGACGTCGTCGTCACCAATCCGCCGTTTCACAAAGGCGCGGGCGTCGATTTTGAGGTTGCGCAGCAGTTCGTCGCCGACGCTGCCCGCGTGCTGCGGCCCGGGGGCACGCTCTACCTTGTGGCAAACGCTTTCCTCAACTATCGGCCCTGGCTGCAGGCGCACTTTGCCCACGTTAAGACGGCCCATGAGACCTCCCGTTACCGGGTCTACCAGGCCCAAAGGTCGAGAACTTGACGAAAGCCCATCGACTTGCTACACTGCGGCATGTTCCTGGTTTCATTGCATGGCGATGGCTTACCGGTTTCCTTGTGGCTGGCGTTTTGTCATTGCTGCCATTTCTATGGAGGCTATACTTTTGCACTTTTTGACCGCTGCTGAGACAAGTATATAATTTGCATTAAGACTCCTTTCATACAGAATATGCTAAACTAGGCTCTTGATGAGGAGGACTCAGCCATGGAGGCATATGTCCCCCAGATTGTGATGAATTACACCAAACTATTCGGGTTCTTTTGGATTTCGCCGGATACCCCCCACATCTAGGGTGGTATAATCAGTGA
>CAYVKR010000129.1:0-8703 GCA_964452025.1 uncultured Anaerolineales bacterium | reverse complement strand
CACAGGGATGAGATAGAGCTGTGGTTGCTTTTCATCCCCGCGATTGGACAGGAACGCGATCCGCCGTCCGTCCGGCGACCAGCGAGGCACGCTGTCCACCTGCTCACCGACGGTGAAACGGCGCGGCTCGCCGCCACCGGCCGCCACCAACCACAAATTCGCGTACTTCTTCTCGGTCTCTTCGTCCACCCACTGCACGGCGTAGACAACCTGCTCGCCATCGGGTGACAACTCCGCGTAGGTGACCTGCTCCAGTTTGTACAAATCCTCCGCCGTAATACGACGCTTCTCTTCCGTCATACAACCTCCTCGTTCAATAACGAATGGTCAATGACAAACTCGTTGCTTCAGTTGAGTATTTGTCATTTGTCATTTTCAATTTTGAATTGGCTACCGCCTAATCTTCCGCCGGAGACACGATAGAGCACGTAGTCCCAGGCATTGCCCATGTAGTTGCCTATCTTGATTATATGCAGCAGCACGTCGATGGCGTCGGCTTTCTCCTCACCATAGACGTCTACGAGCCGTGCTCTGGCCTCAGGATCAGGAGCGCCCCGCTGATCGGCCCAGTGCTGCGTATAGAGCAGCGCCGTCCGTTGCTCCGGCGGAGCGTCCACAAAGTCGCCCGCCAGCAGTTGCGCTACTTCCTCTTCGTCCACACCTTCCTCCAGCGCCAACTTGGCATGATACTGGGCGCAGTAGCGGCAGCCATTGACCTGGGTGACGGCCAACATCAGACGCTCGCGGAAAGACGGTTCGATGAGCTCCATGGCTTCGCGGATCTCCCCGCCGTGCTCACGCGTGAACCGGACATCGGCCTTGACTTCGTCAAAACTTTGATACGTCCGTTTGGGGAAACCGAGAAAGCCCCCTTTCGATGCTGTCGGACAGGAGCGCGCCGTCTCGAAAAGGCGAGCGACAAGATGGAGTAACGGGCGCGGCAGCAGGCGCGATAGCAGATAGAGGGCGCGATATCCTAAACCCGGCACGGAGATAACCCGATCTTGCTTCAGATCGTGGAGTGACCGCAGCACCACCGCGTCTGGCGTCATCCAGATGCGATCCGCCAACCAGCCACGGGACACATCCGCGTGCATCTCGGTGCGCGTAAAACCGGGACAGAGCGCCTGGACACGCACACCGGCGTCAATTAACTCGCCGTGCAGCGCCTCGTTGAAGGAGACGAGATAAGCTTTGGTGGCGCCGTACATCGCGTGACCGGGCAGCGGATAGAAGGCCATAAGCGACGAGACGTTGACTACCGCCCCGCGCCCGCGCGCGATCATAGCAGGCAACGCTGCGCGTATAAAGCGGATAGGGGCCAGCACGTGCACGGCCAACATCGCATGCTGTTCGTCAAAGTCGACCTCAGCATAAGGCGCTTGCGTAGAAAAACCGGCGTTGTTGACGAGAAAATCGAGCCGGTCCGAAGCCTCGATGCGCTGTTCGACGCGCGCCACGCCTTCCGGCGTCGAGAGGTCCGCGATCAACGCTTCCGCACGCACGCCGTAAGTTCTTCTCAACTCAGTTGCCAGGATGCGCAGGCGCTGCTCGCGGCGCGCCACCAGCACCACATCGTAGCCACGCTGCGCCAGATGGATGGCGTAGCGCATACCGATGCCGCTGGACGCGCCAGTGACCAATGCCAGATCAGCCTGTTCTTCTGCCAGCGCCACGTCGGGCAGCGCGGCGACGTGACGGCGACGTAGCCAGATATAGAGTCCGGTCAAGGCACCGGCTGCAACACCCAATCCAAGCCAAAAACGTGAACGATTGTGATCTCGGTTCATACGGCCTCCTTCAGGTTAGTCAGGTGGTCAGGTGGTCAGATAGTCGGATCGTCTGGTAGTCTGGTCATGCTTCATGGGGCGCCTGACGCTGCACGACGACGTCGCCCAGTTCGGCCGCCAGCATCCCGCCGAGCACCAACGCGCCGCCGATGCCCTCGCGCAGGGTGAGCACTTCGCCCGCAAACAGCGCAGCGAAGAGCGCGGCGAAGACCGGCTCCAACGAGAAGATCAGCGCCGTGTGCGTTGCCGTCGTGTGGCGCTGGGCCCAGGTCTGCGTGCCGAAGATGAGTGCCGTCGCCACGAGGCCCATGTAAAGCACGGCAGGCAGCACGTTCGTCGGCGGCAGAAGTGCGTGGCGCTCGAAAAATAGGGCCGAAACCGTCGTCAGCCCAGCGACCGTGAGCAGCTGTGCCAACGTGAACGGCAGGATCGCGTGTCGCACCGTGAAGTGCCCGGTGCTGATGATGTGCAGCGCGAAGGCAAAGGCACAGGCCAGCACCCAGAGATCGCCCGATGCCGGGCGTAACTGTCGGTTGAGCGTGAGCAGGCCCAGGCCAATAGCCGCCATGCCCACGCCGAGCAGCGCCGGACGTGACGGGCGCGCGCCCAAAAACACGGCTGCGATCAGCGGCACCAGCACCACACTCAAGCCAGTGATAAAGGCCGCTTTGCCCGCCTCCGTCGTCTGCAGGCCAATGGTCTGGGTGATGAAGCCGGCGGTGAGAAAGAGACCCGTGAGACCGCCGTCGCGCCAGACACGCGCGTCGACCGGCTGACGACGCACCAGATAGATCACCAGCAGCGCCACCGCTGCTGTCCAGAAACGCGCGGCGACGAAGACCAGCGGTCCCACGCTGGCTAACGACTGTTTGACGACGACAAAAGTCGAGCCCCAGACCATGGTCACCCCGACCAGGGCTAAATCAGCCTGCCAACGCCGGACAATCATGCCATCATCCCCGTTTCCAGGCACACAAAGGCGGTCAGAGGTACACCGGCGACATCCTGAAATCCTAGTGAGGTGTAGAAATGACGCTGGCGGTTCTCGTTATCGGTCAGTAGCACTTTCTGGCGGACGTGAGCGAAGCGCTGTAAGCACTGTTCGACCATCCGGCGCCCCAGCCCCTGATCCTGCCAGGCTGGATGCACAAGCACGTCCTGCAGATAGAAGATGGAGACATCGTCAGACAGACCGCGCGCCAGGCCGACGAGCTGGCCCTCTTCCCAGAGAGAGACGACGTAAGTGGAATTCCGCACCGCCTCAACGAGGCTCCGGGGGTCCTTCGTGTAAGCGTGCCACCCGACTGCGTCATATAGAGTGACCAGGTCGTGAAGCGGGAGGTCTTTGATCAGCCGCAAGTCCATGATTCTCGTCTCCAGGATTGATAGGATAGCTAGCCAATTGTATACCACTCTCCAGAGGAGAAAAGTGAACACTTGCCGCTCCGCAGTAAGTATGGCTTCATGACTCGCGGTTTGCCGCAACCCTCAAGCGTGGGATTTCGAAGCGAGTCTGCTGGTGAAAATGCCCTCCGTACCGTAGAACCTGCGTAGACGAAAGCAAGGCAAACGAAACTGGGGTTGATGCGGGAGGGAAACATGATGGGAAGCCGCCTATGGCGTTTGAGCGACCCTGGAACTGCTTCGTTTGCCCGCGTACCGCGGTTGTTGACATTCTGGAGCAAATCCCTATACTTCTGACGTGGCACAAAAATCTTCATCCACCCTATCACCGTTCTTCTCACAAAGCCGAGGGAGGAATCATCATGGCAAAAAGGTTGTCGGTTCTGGATGCTGACCGCTGCGTCGGGTGCCAGTCGTGCATGTTCGCCTGCGCCAGACGATTAGGGCGCGGCGGCTTCGAGGGCTCGTGCATCCACGTGCGGTCCGACGGCGGCATCAGCAATGGATTTGTGGTCATCGTCTGTCGCGCCTGCGAGAACCCACCGTGCGCGAGCGTCTGTCCGACGGATGCGCTGACGCCACGTGAGGAGGGCGGCGTGCGGCTCGATCCCAACCTGTGCATCGGCTGTGGGAACTGTGCCGAGGCCTGTCCATTCGGCGCGGTGCAGTGGGATGACAGTCAGAACAAACCGCAGATTTGCGTTTACTGCGGCTACTGCGCCAGATACTGCCCCTATGACGTGATCGCCCTGGAAGAGATCAAGGAGGTACGCAATGTTGCCCCATGACCCCCTCAAGCGTGTGCTCACCATCGATCTGGCGCGACGCAGTTTTTCCGTTGAAGAGCGCCCCGAACTTTTTGAGGATAACCTCGGCGGTACCGGGGCTGCCATCCGGCTGCTGGAGGAAACATGTCCTCAGGGCGCGGACCCACTGGGAGAAGACAATCCCATCATCTTCAGCGTGGGGCCGCTGGTCGGACACTACCCGCTGGCGTCCAAGACCGTGGCGATGTTCAAATCCCCGCACACCGGTGAACTGGGCGAGAGCCACGCCGGCGGACGCAGCGCCGTCTCCATCCGCATGGCCGGCTACGGCGCCATCGTCATCCGCAACGCGAGCACCCAACCCATCTATCTGATCATTGAAGAAGACACGGTGCACTTCCGGGACGCCTCGGCGCTCTGGGGCACCCGCAGTAGTTTTACCACCGGCTCGGTGCTGCGCGAGCGCGAGACGGGCAGCGGGATGCGCACCATCATGCGCATCGGACGCGCTGGGGAGAAGCAAATCAGCTACGCCTGCGTCAACACCGAGACCTACCGTCACTTCGGGCGTCTCGGGCTCGGCGCGGTCTTCGGCAGCAAGAAGCTCAAGGCCGTCGTCGTCAGAGGCAAGCGCGTGCTGCCCGTCGCCGACCGTCGCGCCTACCTCAAAGCGTATAATGCTATCTACAAGAGCGCGACCGAGTCCGAGTTGATGAAAAAATATCACGAATTGGGCACCGCGATGAACGTGCGTCCGATGAATGCCATGGGCGCATTGCCTACGCGAAATCTGCAGGCGAGCCGGTTCGAGTGCGCAGAGGCCATCTCAGGTGAACGGCTGGCCAGCGACTATCTGGGGCGGCGCGTGGCCTGCGCCCACTGCCCCGTGGCCTGCATCCACCTGGCCGCCCTGCGCACTGAATACCCCAACGATCCCTATTTTTACAAGACCACCATGCTGGGCTACGACCACGAGCCGATCTACGCCACCGGCAGCATGTTGGGCCTGGAGGACGTACCAGGCATGTTGCGCCTGATGGACGAGATCGAGATCCAGGGGCTAGACGTGATGAGCGCGGGCGTCGTACTGGCGTGGGCGACCGAGGCCCTGGAACGCGAGCTTATCTCCACCGAGGAGACCGACGGGCTGGAGCTGCGCTGGGGAGACGCCGAAGCCTACATCGAAGCCACGCGCCGCATCGTGGATCAACCGACCGACCTCTACCGCGCCCTCGCCCACGGCGCCGCGCATGCGGCGTCGATCTACGGCGGTGAGGCCTTCGCCCTGACTTTCGGCGGCAACGAGATGCCCGGCTACCACACCGGCCCCGGCTGCCACCTGGGCTATCTCACGGGCGCCCGGCACAGTCACCTCGACAGCGCCGGATACAGCGTCGATCAGACGTTCACAGCGCAGGGAAAACCTTTTGAGCCGCGAGAACTGGCCGAGACCCTACTGGAAGAAGAGCGCTGGCGTCAGGTGCTGACCAGTCTGGTTATCTGCCTCTTCGCGCGCCGCGTTTACGAAGCGAACATCATCGTAGATGCCCTCGCCGCCGTCGGCTATGAGACAACCGAGGAGGCATTGGTCGATCTAGGTGCTCGCATTTTGCGAGAAAAATACGCTTTTAAACGCCGCGAGGGCTTTGAAATGGCAGACTTGCGACTGCCAGAGCGTATCTTTGAAACCCCATCACCGGCAGGCTCTTTCGATGAGGATCTCATACGCGAAACCATCAGGCAGTACGATAAGCAAGTCGGAGGTTGACTTCCACCTGACCTCTGCTATCATTTAGGCGGTGTGGGCGGTTAGCTCAGTCGGCCAGAGCGCCTCTCTTACACGGAGGAGGCCATAGGTTCGAGTCCTATACCGCCCACCTGGTAGAAGCAGGGTTGATGGCGACCTTACCGGGTCGTTCACCCAGCACGTAGCGGCCCGGCCTTGTTGCCGGGCGCTTGTGTTCTTAGGAGGGCATCATGGCTTTGGACCTACCGACCTACATTCCACTCGAGAAAGCTGCTGAGCAATTTAATGTTGCCGTAGAGACGTTGCGCCAGAACATAGAAGAGGGTACAATTCGGGCAGCAAAGACGCCGGCAGGTGATGTGCTAGTAGCAGGCGAAGACATTGATTCTTTTTCACCCGAGATAGACACTAGACTGAAAGGGAAGCCAATAAGGGCCACCGATGCTGCGGAGAAATATGACTTAGCTCGCGGAAGCCTAACCCGGTGGGTCAAATCCGGTTATATCCGCGTTCTAGAACGTGGGCCCAAACTATTGGTTCTTGACGAAGCAGAGGTAAAGCTGGCTGCTGCCATTTTCCACCACGCCAAGGAGAAAACAGGTTCCCATGTTCGTGCAGGTTGGATTCTCAAGCATGCACTCGAGGGATGAGAAGCCAAACCACCTTCACACAAACCGAATGGGAGAAAAACGCCTTTTTTTTGGGCTTTTTGTTTCAGACCTGACATCTGAAACAAAATCCGTTATACTGTACGCACTGAACATCACTTACTCGAGAGCATACAGCGGACTCAGACGGGCTCCTGGGGGAACCGCCTGAAATAAGAGAAGGTGGGGACGACACATCTTGGCGGATAGCGTCCCCACCCTCTACTGATCGCTCCCGCGTCGCGCAAACGACCGGGAGCATGACCAGGGAGGTATAGCTCCGCTGGTAGATACTATTCTACCACATACCTCCCACAAATGAAAGGGAGGTTTTTTGTATGTCTTCGCAGACTGTCGTCAAAGTCGGCAGTTTCGCCGAGGATCCCGAGTAATGCCCAAGCAATTGGGGTTGCTCAACAGTAACACTGCCGCGACCAGCGTTGTGGGGGCGCGCCCATCCCCGCCTCCACAACGGGTTGCCTCCCCCCACCCTGCTGCGCCCGAAGCGAAACCACCTACCACCGAGCCGGTGAGAGCCGAGGGCCGTACCATGCATTTCCACATGGAGAGCATTGCCACCAAACGGTTAGGCGGCACTCACAAAGAAATCCACGACTACGATTACACCGTGCTACCTTTGTCGCCCGCCGCCCATGTACCTACCGAGCCTTGCCCCTGCGGGAGTCGCCGCTTCCGCACCTATTACTGGGTTGCGGAGCGGGATCATTGCTATGATGATCGCGGTCAGTTGAAGCCGACCGCGGATCACCATTGGGCCTGCGCTCGTTGCACGTATCCACTCGCCGGCAGTCATGTAGCTGTGTACACCATGCCTGAATCAAAGGCATGATAGTAACCCTTTATCTATATTTCAGTAAAGGAGACTCTGTATGTCAAACACCACCAAAACTGTAGGACCTTTCAAGATCAAAGTAGGGCCAGATTTTAATTCACTCGGTGATGGCATAGCCCTAATGACTCTAGGCCTCAAAATTGAAACACTGCCCGTTATTGCTCTAGCGCTAGACGCATTGGACCATGCCGGCATCAACATTTCCGACGAGCAATATCAAGAAGCCCTCGAGCAATATCAAGAAGCCCTCATAACAACGGCACTTGCCAAGGCAGACCCCGCTCGCCCTCATCTAGTCGAGCAAGCTCAAGGCGAAGTCCTTATCCGGGAACTGCAACGCTTGCGTGAGGCACGCCTGGACATCCCACTACAAGATTGGGAACAGGAGGCGTGAGATGTCATATCAGAAGATCATCATCGTCGGGAACCTGGGGCGCGATCCAGAGATGCGGTATACACCGGACGGCACGCCGGTCACCAACTTCTCGGTGGCTACGAATCGACGTTGGACGCAGGCTGACGGTTCCCCTGGTGAGGAGACAACCTGGTTTCGGGTCACTGCCTGGGATCGACAGGCCGAGATAGCGGCCAAATACCTGCACCGAGGTCGCCAGGTGATGGTAGAAGGATGCTTACACCCCGATAAAGCCACCGGAAGCCCCCGCATCTGGACGGGTCGCGACGGCGAAGTGCGGACCAGTTACGAAATCACCGCCGGACGGATCATTTTCCTGCAGGGCGGTAAAGGTGCTGAGCCGCAGGAAACTTCAGACGCTCTCCAAGAAGCGGCAGCACGCCACTTCTAGAGATAGTGTTGGCCGACCCCATTCGGCTACTGCTCATCACGAACGTTGATGAGCAGTGGCGGAAGAGGGTCAGAGTGAAGCCGGATAGAGGAGGATGAAGATGCAGGAAGCCCTGGTACATCGGAATGCACACGCATTGCCGGAACATCTGTCCGAAGCCCTAGCTTATTACCAGCAGACCCGGGGACGGCTACCGACGCAGATTACGGTGCACAACAGTCTGGTTGAGGTGGCGCGCGAGACGCTGGGTGAGCTGGGCAGGGCCGGGATCACCGTGAGCGGTCTGGGTGGCTGTCTGGCCAACGAGATCTGGCTCTGGCTACCCGACGAGAACGGGGAGGACATATGAACCTGATCAACGCCGTCGTGCACGTTCAGGCCGAACGCTATGAGGGTCCCGCCGTGGTGCTGTGCAGTCACGGCGACGACACGGTGACGGTGCGGGAAGAGGTCAGTGGGCACGAGTTCCGCGTCCCCAAAGACGCGCTGACGGTCGCACCGGTGACGGAGCAATCTCAGGCGTGGATCGCCCAACAATTGCTGGCGACCTGGCAACCCTTTCTCACCCGCCTGGCGCGCCACCTGGCCGAGCGAATGCAGAGCTATGCGACTTTCGGGGCCGCGGACGAGGCCAAGGCCCGCTTTCAAGCGTATCTGGCCGAGCCGGGGCGGGCCTTTCGCGCGCTCTG
>CAYVKR010000128.1:6953-8719 GCA_964452025.1 uncultured Anaerolineales bacterium | reverse complement strand
GCTGGGCCAACACCCGCGCTTCGCCGCCGCCCGCCTGCTCATCGTCGACGAGGAGGTCAAGGACCACAACGACCACACCTGGTGCTCCTGGCTGCGCGACCCGGAACTTTTTGATGAAATTGCCTACCGTAGCTGGGACCGGCTGGGCTTTGTCGCGCCGGACTTCGAGCAGACCTTCGCGCTGGCGCCCTACCGCTACCGCATGCTGCGCGCCGTCGATCTCTACCGCCACGTCCGCGAGCGGCTGGCGCCCAAGCCTAACGTCGATTTCCTGCTGGGTCGCGTCGAGCGCGTCATCGATGGAGAAGCGCGGGCCGAGGTGCACGTCAACGCGCTCACGTACACCGCCGACTGGGTCTTCGACAGCCGCACCCGCGCCTCGGACTACCGCCCCGTGGATCGCCGCCATCACCACCTGATCCAGCACTTCTTGGGCTGGGAGATCGAGACCACTACGCCGGTCTTTGACCCGGAGGTACCGGTCTTCTTCGACTTCCGCACGCCGCAGAAGGGCGCCATGCGCTTCGTCTACGTGCTGCCCACCGACGAGCGCCACGGGCTGGTCGAGTACACGCTCTTCTCCCGTGAACTTCTGCCGCGCGCGGACTACAAGAAGGCGCTGCGCACCTATATCCATGAGGTACTGGGCGTCAGCGACTACCGCATTCTCACTGAGGAACACGACCTGATCCCCATGACCGACCGGCCCTTCCCCCGGCGGGCGGGCCGGCGCGTGATGAACGTCGGTACACGCGGCGGGCGCGTCAAGGCGTCCTCCGGCTTCGCCTTCCACCGCATCCAGCAGGACAGCGCCGCCATCGTGGAATCCCTCGCGACCCACGGACATCCCTTCGACGTGCCGCAGGCGCCGCCACGCTTCCACACCTTCGACGCCATGCTGTTAGACGTGCTGACCCAGCCGGGCGACCTGGGCGCGCGTACCTTCACCGCTCTCTTCCGTAAGAACCCCATCCAGCGCATCTTCCGCTTCCTCGACGAGGAGACGACCTGGGCCGAGGATCTGCAGGTGATGGCCTCGGTACCGTGGGTGCCCTTTACGAAAGCGTGGTTCAACGTGAAACGGCGGGGAATTTGAGGAAAATGACAAATGGTTAATGACAAAATAGGCTCGTAGTTAGCGACGAAGCGTCAGCGAAGTCGCGTTTTGGGACAGAAACAAATCCCCTCACGGATCTAGCTAGGGATCTCGTGAGATGAGCGGAAATCAAAGAAGGAAAAAGAGATGAGTGAACCCAAATTCGATATATGGCAGTTTCAGATGGGGCTGAGTGCCCGCCTGATGCGCTGGGCCGGTTTCAGCATTAGCACGGGGACGGCGCTGGCGCTGACGGGCGACCGCTTCAAGCAGGGCGTCGGCGGGCAGTTCGTCGGCTGGGGAATAATCGACGGGCTGGTGGCTTTCTTCGGCGCACGGAATGCCACAAAGCAGAGTGAGAAGCCCGAATCCCACACCGCGGAGCGCCAGGCCGAGGAGCGTCGCAACCTGCGCACCATCCTGAGTGTCAACACGGGCCTCGACGTGCTTTACGTCCTGGGCGGACTCTGGCTGGCGCGCACCAAAGGTAAGGACGACGAGTTCTGGCGCGGTTCCGGTTGGGGGATTGTGATCCAGGGCGGGTTCCTCTTCGTCTTCGATCTGCTCCACGTGCTGCAGCTGAAACGTGAGGCGTAAAACGTGATGGGTCTCTGGGATTTCGCCGGGTGGACCAAAAACGATCGTAAATTTTTACCACAGATGGCACGGA
>CAYVKR010000128.1:0-6853 GCA_964452025.1 uncultured Anaerolineales bacterium | reverse complement strand
CTGGGTAAGTTTTCGGTCTGATCCTGCAAAGTCCAAAAGAGCCAACGTGATAGAAGAGGCGAAATTCCAGCCATTTGCCGGCTCGGAGCACGAGGCGTTTCAGCTCGACGGGGAGCAGAGCGCCGCGTTGCTCGTCCACGGCTTTCCGGGCACGCCCGCCGAGGTACACACCTTGGCGGAGGCGCTACACGGTGCCATCTTCTGAATTCCAAGGGACAACATTGGCCGGCTATCCGTCAACGTATCTTCCACTTCTTATCTCAAATCGAGTTATCCGTACTGCGAGGCGAACAATGCTAGAGACAATTCGGACGACACTGCACCCCGCCTGGTATCAAGGCCGCCAGGAACCCGTCCCCTACTTCGAGGGCTGGTACTTCAAACTTGTCGACCCGACGGAGGCGCACCGCTATGCCGTCATCGCCGCCGTCTTCAAGACCGAGGCCGCGGAGACGCCCCACGCCTTCGTCCAGGTAAACGACAACGTGCGCGGCAAGATGTCCTACGTCCGCTACCCGCTGGACGCCTTCCGCGCCGCCCGCGACCGCTTCGCCGTCCACGTCGGCCCCAACTTCTTCTCGGAGGACGCCCTCCGGCTCAATCTACATACCGACGACCTGCGGCTACAGGGTGCGCTGCGCTTCCACGAGATCACCCCGTGGCCTGTGACGCCGCTGGCGCCGGGCGCCATGGGCTGGTACGCCTGGATACCGCGCATGGAGTGCTATCAGGGCGTCGTCAGCCTCGACCACGCCATCGAGGGCGCGCTGGAGATCGACGGGGCGACGGTGGACTTCACCGGCGGGCGCGGCTACACCGAGAAGACCTGGGGCCAATCCTTCCCCTCGGCGTGGATCTGGCTGCAGAGCAACCACTTTGAGACGCCGGAGACGGGCATCTTCGGCGCCATCTCCCTGATCCCCTGGATCGGGCGGACGTTCCGCGGCTTTATGGCGGGCCTGTTACACCGGGGGACCCTCTACCGCTTCGCCACCTACACCGGCGCCGAGACCGAGCACCTGGCGGTCACGCCGGAGCAGATCGAGTGGGTGTTGCACGACCGGCTCTACCGGCTGGAGATCGTCGCCGACCGCGGAGAGAGCGTCAACCTGCGCGGTCCCAGCAAGGTCGACATGGGCGTGCGCGTCCCGGAGGCGCTCAACGCCAGCGTCGACGTGCGGCTCACCACGTGCAGCGGTAACCGCGTCATCTTCGAGGGGCGCGGACGCAATGCGGGGTTGGAGATCGCGGGGGATTCAGAGACCCTGCTTCGTGAAACCGGAAGGGGTAACCATGCGAGCTCTCGACAAAGCATCCAGCATCAAGTATCCAGCATCCAACCCCGCAAATGAATATTGAAGCCATCCGCGCCTTGCCCCTCACCGTGCAGATACTGCTGGGCCTCTGGGCGCTGGAGATGCTCAGCGTACCCATCCTCAAGTGGATCTGGGGCGCACGCCCCGATGGAGGCGCGCGCGCCGAGCGGGCGGGGATTGTGCTGGGCGTGTTGCTGCAATTCGCCGCCGTGATCGCCGTACTGGCGACGGCGTGGCGCCCGCCCCGGCTGCTGGCGACGGTGGGCGTCGTCGCAGTGCTGGCGTGGCTCGTCGAGTTCACCGGCTCGCAGACGGGGGTTCCTTTCGGGCGCTACCACTACACCGACCGCCTGCAGCCACAACTCAAGGGCGTGCCGTTGCTCATCCCGCTGGCGTGGCTGATGATGCTGCCGCCGGCCTGGGCCGTAGGCGCGCGCATCAGCGGCGGCGGGCGATTGACCACGGCGCTGGTCACGGGGCTGGCCTTCACCGCCTGGGACCTCTTCCTCGATCCGCAGATGGTTCGCTGGCGCTTCTGGCAGTGGGACCAGCCCGGCGGCTACGTCGGCATCCCCTGGGTCAACTTCCTGGGCTGGTTCGCGGCCTCGACGGTGATGACCGCGCTGATCGACCCCGACGCGCTTCCCGTTGCGCCGCTGCTGCTCATCTACGCCGTCACCTGGACGCTGGAGACCATCGGGCAGGCAGTTTTCTGGAATCTACGGACGTCGGCGGTGGCGGGCTTCGTCGGAATGGGGCTTTTCGTCGTGTTGGTTTGGCTTTGATAATTACACATGCATACAACACTAAACATCTCAGAGTCTCTCTGTGTCAAAAAGTGACATCATGACAATTATATTCTGGACAGTCATCGCTTTTTTCTCAGGCTCCATCCCCTTCTCCCTGCTCATCGCCCGGCACGCGCTGCGCGCCGACATCCGCGACGTAGGCGACGGCAACCCGGGCGCGACCAACGTGCTGCGCGCCGGGGGCAAGGGTTGGGCGGCGCTTGCCATGCTGCTCGATATGTTCAAGGCGGCGCTGCCCGTATCGCTGGCCTACGTCGTCTGCGAGATCCGGGGACCGGGCGCAATCCCCATCGCGCTGGCGCCGGTGCTGGGCCACGCCTTTTCGCCGTTCCTGGGCGGACGAGGCGGTAAGGCCGTGGCGGCGACCGGCGGCATCTGGATCGGGCTGACCTACGGCGTCGGTACCGTCGTGGCGACCGCGTGCATGAGCCTGGGGTACGCCGTGCAGTCGGTGGCGGGCTGGGCCGTGGCGCTGGGCTGGCTCGGACTGGGCGGCTATCTGGCGGGCTTCAACCGCGACCCGGTGCTGCTCACTATCTGGCTGGCCAACGGGCTGATCCTCGCGTGGAAACACCGCGCCGATCTCCGTCAGCCGCCGCACCTGCGCAACTGGCTACAATCAACGGATTCACCGGATTGAACGGATTTTTGATCGCTTGCCATCCGTTTCATCCGTTGAAATAAAAAGAAAAATCTGCTCAATCTGCTTAATCTACTGAGAAAAAAGGCTCTGTCTGATGATGACGCTCATTCTCACCGTTGCCGCTATCTTTGCTACACTGGCGCTGATCGCCATCGCCGGTGTCACCATCCTCAACGTGTTGACCTTTCCCCGACTCGACGAGGCGCCGGAACCGACGACCTTCCCGCTGGTCTCCGTGCTGATCCCGGCGCGGAACGAAGCCGAGGTCATCGGCGCGACGGTGCATCGCCTGCTGGATCAGGACTACTCCGCGCTGGAGGTGCTCGTGCTGGACGACGGATCGACCGACGGCACCGCCGAGGTCGCCCGCGTCGCCGCCGGGGGCGACGACCGACTCCGCGTCCTGACGGGCCGCCCGCTGCCCGACGGCTGGCTGGGTAAGAGCTGGGCCTGTCACCAGCTGGGTCAGACCGCCCAGGGCGACATCCTGCTCTTTACCGACGCCGACGTCATCTGGACGCCCGGCGCGCTGCGTCGCCTCGTCGGGGAGCTGGAGCACCGCCGCGCCGACTTGCAGACGGTCTGGCCGACGCAGATCACGGAGACCTGGACCGAGCGCCTGGTCGTCCCGCTGATGGCCTTCGTCATCATCGGCTACCTGCCGCTATTAGCCGTGCACTACGTCCAGTGGCCTGTCTTCGCCGCCGCCATGGGCCAGTGCCTGGCCTTCCGCCGTGAGGCCTACGCGCGCATCGGCGGGCACGCAGCCGTGCGCGCCGAGATCGTCGAGGACGTCGCCTTCGCCAAGGCCGTCAAGCGCGCGGGGCTGCGGCTGCGCGTCGCCGACGGCGGCGGCGTGATTTGCTGCCGCATGTATCACAACTGGGACGAGGTGCGGAACGGCTTCGCCAAGAACGTCCTGGCGGGCCACGGCGACAGTGTGGCCTTCCTGCTCCTCTCCTGGGCCTTCCACTGGCTGCTCTTCCTGCTGCCGTGGCTCTGGCTGGCGCTGGGCTGGCTGGGCGGGCCGCCCGGTTGGCCGCTGTGGCCGCTTGCGCTGGTCGTCCTGGGCGTCGGCGTCCGCGCGCTGACCGCCGCCTTCAGCCGCCAGCGAGTGCGCGACGCGATCTGGCTGCCCATCTCCACGCTGCTCATGGCCGTCATCGCCGCGCAATCCATCTGGTGGCGCGTGCGCTACGGAGGGCCGCGGTGGAAGGGGCGAACGTTCAAAAAAAACGTCAGCGCCAAGACGTGAACCGAGAAAGGACAATCCACCTATGAACAAACCTATCGTCATCATCGGCGCCGGCATCGGCGGGCTGAGCGCCGCGATTCACCTGGCGAGCGCCGGAGAACGCGTCCACGTGCTGGAGCAGAACGACCACGTCGGCGGGAAGATGGGGCGCCTGCAAGCCCAGGGCTTCACCTGGGATACCGGCCCCTCGGTGATCACCATGCGCCACGTCTTCGAGGCGCTCTTCACCGCCGCCGGGCGCGATCTTGAGGACTACCTGTCGCTAGAGCCGGTCGAGCCGCTGACGCGCTACGTCTACCCCGACGGCATCGTCTTCGACGCGACGCGCGACCTCCCCCGGCTGCTGGCCCAGGTCGAGGCCATCGAACCGCGCGACGTGGAGGGGCTGCTGCGCTTCCTGAGCCACGCCGCCGCCCTGCACCGCATCACGGGCGACGTCTTTATCTACGGCGAGCCGCCCACCCTGCGCGATATCCTCAGCGTCCCGCTGCGGGATCTGCCCAAGGTCGACGCGTGGCGCACCATGCACCAGGCCGCCCGCGCCCACGTCCGCTCGCCCAAACTGCGCCAGCTGCTGGGCCGCTTCGCCACCTACGTCGGCGCCAGCCCCTACCGCGCGCCCGCCGTGCTCAACACCATCGCCCACGTGGAGCTCAATCAGGGCGTCTGGTATCCTGTCGGCGGCATCTACACCATCGCGCAGGCGCTGCAGCGGCTGATGGAGGAGCTGGGCGTGGCCCTCACCACCGGCGCGCGCGTCGCGCAGATCAATGTAGAAGAGGGGCGTGCCACCGGCGTAACGCTGGACGACGGCGCACGGCTCGCTGCCCGCGCCGTGCTCGTCAACGTCGACGTGGCGACGGTCTACACCGACCTGCTGCCGGCGGACGCGGTCCCGGCGCGGCGCCGGCGGCGCTTCACGCGCATGACGTCTTCGGGATCGGGATTTGTGTTACTGTTGGGCGTCGCGGGTGAGCACCCCGACCTGGCGCAGCACAACATCTTCTTCTCAGCGGACTACCGTCGCGAGTTCGCCGACATCTTCCGGCGCGGCATCCCGCCCCGCGAGGCGACGATCTCATCGGCGATGTTGGTTTTTTGCGGCAGGCCGTTGGACAGCTGATGAAAGACTCCAAACTGGGCTTTGTCCAGACGATCAAAGAGGCCGAGGTGAGCCCAGGCGACCCTTTTGGCAACCTGGAGCCGCTCTTCTATCGCAAAGCAATGTTTGCCAGAAATCCGGCCAACGCTGTCTTTCCCTGCGGCTCCGGCCTGGTCTGGCGCCGCGAGGCGCTGGAAGACATCGGTGGTTTCCCGACGTGGAACCTGGTCGAGGATCTGCAATCCGGTGTCGAAGCACTGCGGCGCGGATGGCGCGGCATCTATCTTCCCATCGTCGGTGCAGTCGGGCAAACCGCACCCGAGGATATCCCCAACATCATCAAGCAGCGCGGCACGTGGGCCCTAGATACCATGCGTCTCACGTTCTGGGGGGATAAGAGCGGCCTGAACTTGCGGCAGCACCTGCAATTTGCCGAGCTCGGCTTCTTCTACATGCTAAGCTTCTCTGTACTCATCTTCGCCATCACCCCGGTCTTCTCGCTGATCTTCGACGTCTATCCGCTGATCACGACCCAGACCCAGTACGCGCTCCACTTCTGGCCCAACGCACTGGCTGTGGAGCTCTTGCTCATCGCTCTAGCCGATGGCTTACCCTACGAGGATCTGTGGCGCGCGCGCCAGACGTGGCTGGGCCTGGCACCAGTCTATCTTAAAGCCATGGTCATCGCTCTGCTCTACGGTCCAAACCGCAAGCCGACATATCGCGTCACCCGCAAGGAACACGTGTACCGTCTCTACTGGCGCGAAATCCTTCCGCAATTAACTCTCTTCCTGGCGCTCATCGGCGCCAGCATCTACCACGCTCTCACCAAGTCCTTGCTGACCACGGCCGATCTTGGCAGTCTCTTCTGGGCAGCGTTTTTCGTCGTAGGCTTGAGTCGGACCGTGCGCAACTCCTGGCACGGTCTGGCTCTGAGGGAACGTGTCGTCAACGTCCTGCGGACCGCCGTCAGGCGCTCCAACATCTTGCAGATCTTTCTGATTATCTTTGGACTGAAATAGCTCGGGAGATAGCGGAGTTGACAGCATTACAACAAGGTGCAGCGATGATTCAGAAACGAAGGAGATACCTTCTCGCATTTATTGGCGTCCTTATCACGGCGGGATTATTGACCTTGAGCCTGATCTTAGCCGTAGGGACGTCCCGCGCTCAGACAGACACCGGCGTTGTCGAAGGAACTGTGACCTATTACGGCAGCCTGCCCGACCCGCAGTCAATTCAGCTCTCAATCTACACGACGACCGAGCAACCTCTACCTCCGCCGGTGACGACGGCCCAAACCAACAGCGTGGATCGTGCCTACACGCTGACAGGACTCGAGGACGGCCCTTATTACGTCTTCGCCTACCTGGATATCGACAGCGGCTCCGATTACGATCCCGGCGCTGAGCCCTTCGCCTGGTACGATTATGAGGGCGACGGACGCGCCGACCCCGTGACGGTCCAGGGCGGCACGGTCAGCGACATCGATATCCTGCTCACCGATCTCTGGCAGCCACTGGGCGGACCGTTCTGCCAGCCGCTCTACGATCAGGAACCCGATAACGGCGTCACAGCGCCGCGCTACGCCTATCTCAACAACGAGAGCGCCGCCATCGTCGTTAGCGACTTCTACACCGGCACGCGCTATCCGACCGCTTATCACGGTGCGCTCTTTGTTGCTGATTATGACAAGCGCTGGATCAAGTACCTGACCTTCGAGAACGG
>CAYVKR010000127.1:0-8725 GCA_964452025.1 uncultured Anaerolineales bacterium | reverse complement strand
GTTTCTGAGGGCATGGTAGGTCTCCTTTTGTTCGGTAAGCTTATCATTTGACAATGGCTCTTATTGGGAATTAGGTGAAGCCGTTAACCCGTCTTACGTGAAAAAGTCTGGCATGACGGTTTGAGTCAATCTAAACCGGCTCAAACCACAATTTTTAGGCCAAAATCAAGGCTTTGTCGTGTCTTTGGAATCATCATCTCCGAGAGCTAGTCAGGACGCGAAATGCATTTCACCTAAAAACCCATAAGAGCCTTTGACAATACCATACCTCATTCGGTAAGATTTTACGTGACAGAATACGCGACCTTGTAATCTCTCCTGACTACGGTATCATATTCCTGTTGATCTGGCATTGCATTGGGGCAGCGTGGATCTCTGACTCTCGCTGTCTTTATTAAATGGAATCTAACCCATAGGGTTGGATTAGTTACGAATGAGAGGGTACGATTATGAATTCATCCTCTACCAAACTTAGCCTCTTCTGCGATCGCGCGCTGGAAGCCGGTTGGCTGATTGCCGTGATCATTACCCCGGTCTTCTTTAACGTTTACTCAAGTCGCGTCTTTGAGCCTGACAAGCTGACGTCCTTACGTTCTCTGGCGGTTGTGATGTCCGTTCTCTGGCTGATCAGGTTTCTTGAAGAGGTCTTGCAAGGGGAGCGTCCGCTGCGGTTCACGCTCAAGAGCCCCATGGTCCTGCCTGCGTTGGTCACGATGGTCGTGTATGTGCTCAGCTCGGCGTTCTCGCTGGTGCCTTATACCAGTTTCGTAGGGTCATATCAGCGGCTCCAGGGGACGTTTACGCTATTTGGATATCTGGTGATCTTTTTCGCTATTCTTACCAGTCTACGCACGCGTACGCAACTCAGCAGGTTAATCACGGTGCTCATTCTGAGCAGCTTGCCGGTGGCGCTCTATGGTATCATCCAGCATGGAGGGCGAGATCCGCTGCCGTGGGCCGGAAACGTCCAGAGGCGCGTCGCGTCGAATATGGGCAACGCCATCTTTGTCGCGGCCTACCTGATCATGATCGTGCCGCTGGTGATGTTTCGGATCATTGAGAGCTTTCAAGATATTCTGGAGCGGGAAGAAGCCCGTCTCAGCGATATCCTGCGGGCATCGAGCTATATCTTCATCCTTGCAGTGCAGCTGTTGACTATCTGGTATGCGCGCAGCCGTGGTCCTTGGTTGGGCACGGTGACATTGTTCTTTCTCTTTCCCTTCCTGACTTTGCTGCTATTGCAAAGACGCAGTGTAACCGAGGCTGGCGCTCCAGACGCCTCGTGGCTTCAGGACGGGCTGAAAGGACTTGGGTTTGGCGTAGGAACCGTCGCCATCGCCGGCTTGCTTGTCGGATTGGGTTGGTTGGCGCTGCCTGGACAACTTGGTCTCTACGTGGGCGGTGGCCTGGCTGTTCTGGTTTTCGGTGGAATCTGGCTCTACTATATTGTCGAGCGCAAAGGATGGCGTTGGCTTTGGATTGGCTGGTTCACCATTGGATTGGTGGCTGCACTGGCGTTACTCTCCATCAACGTTGTGGGGCCTCTCAATGCGTGGGCGAGCGAGACGGAACTCAGTCGTATGGCTCGCATCCTGGAGTGGGAGCGAGGCACCGGCAAGGTTCGCATTCTGATCTGGGAGGGTGCTCTGGATATGATCTCGATCCATGAGCCTATCGAATTTCCCGATGGCAGTACAGATCGGTGGAATGCCTTGCGTCCTCTGATCGGTTACGGGCCAGAGTCAATGTACGTGGGATATAACAGCTTTTATCCGCCGGAGCTGGGCCAGTATGAGTCTCGTACGGCCTCACCAGACCGCTCTCACAACGAGACCCTGGATTCCGTCGTGATCACCGGGGTGTTGGGCTTGCTTACCTATCTTTTCACCTTCGGAAGCGTCTTCTATTGGGGTCTGCGCTGGCTGGGGCTTCTAGAAAATCGCCGGCAGCTCTGGATCTACCTGGGGCTTATAGGGGGCATCACGCTGGCGCTCTTTGTGCTCTTCGTGGCCTTGGGCCACCTTTACTTCTTTGCGGTGGCCATTCCCTTGGGATTCGTGATCGGCACAGGCCTCTATCTGACCTGGCAGGGGGTGCGCGTCACGGTGCGGGGCGCAGACGCGGTTTCTCGCTCCCCGGTAACCCCGCCCCATGCCTTGCTGATGGTGGCGATCCTGGCTCTGGTCCTGGGCCACTTTGTCGAGATCAACTTTGGTATTGCCATTGCGGCTACGCGCACTGTTTTCTGGGCCACGGTTGGCATTCTGGTCGTGTTGGGTAAGCAGTGGCTGCCGGAAATGGCAGGACAGACTGGGCCCATTGCTGCGGATCGCAATCGTGAGAATCGTACTTCTCGCGCCCGCCGCCGCTCTCGAAGAGAACGGGGAGATACTGCCTGGGTCTGGTCCGTGTTGGGATTGAGCCTGGCAGCTATCTTCTTGTTGGGGACCCTGGCCTTCGACTACATCACCAATCCTGATCGATTGACCGATGGAGGGCAGGTGTTCTGGCGCTCGCTGACCATGCTCTACTCTGAAGGGCGTACCTCCTACGGTGCGTTGATGATCTTCATCTTCACGTGGATGCTGTTTGGTGTGGTGGGGCTTGGCGAGTTTGACCGCGAGGGTTTATTCCGGGGTGATCGTGGACGACGCGGGCTGTCGGCCATTCTAATCTATAGTGGGATCTCGCTGGTCGGTCTATTGATCTTTGGCAGTAATCTTGCGGCTTTCCACGCGCGATTGCCGCTCATCCAGGTGCAGACCATCGACGATGTAGTCGGAGTCGCTATGACGCTGGCCGGCGTCTTGGGACATTACTATGGCCTGATTTTCGTGACCTTACTTGGGTTAGCGCTGGTCTTGTCAGGCGAAGCCAAGGCTGCTCCCAAGCGATGGGGTGAGTTGGTCAGCCTGGTTGTGCTACCTATCGTGCTCCTGTTCAGCGTCTTGCTCATTCGCAGCTATAGCTACGATCTCATTCGCGCCGATATCGTCTTCAAGCAAGGTAGCACCTTTGCCAACAGCCGGGACGCCAACCAGAAACAGATCGGCATTGCGCATTATGATCAGGCGATTGAGCTGGCGCCCCGCGAGGATTACTACCGACTCTTCCAGGGGAAGGCCTATCTGGAATTGGCCCAGTCCTTGCCCGCTGAGACCGATCCTGCGCAGCGTGAGCAGGTTTTCAACATCACAGAAAGCGTGCTGCAGGAGGCGCGGGAGATCAACCCGCTGAACACCGATCACAGCGCCAACCTGGCGCGCTTCTACCGGAGTTGGGGAACCAGCGTGTCGGATGCGGAACGACGAGAGGATCTTCTGCAGAAATCGCGGGAGAATTACTACAAATCACTGACGTTAAGCCCCAACAATCCTATTCTCTGGAACGAATTGGCGATTCTGAATGCGTTTGAATTAAAGGATCCTATCGCTTTCCGAGAAGCTATCTCACAGTCTCTGGAGCTCGATTCGGAGTTTGAGCAGACTTGGATGACCTTGGGGGACGTGCGGGTCAACGCCCTGGACGATGTCGCAGGTGCGATTGAGGCTTACGAAAAGGCCGTCGCCCTCACGCCGAAGAACTGCCGCGTGCGCCATACGCTGGGCTCATTGCAGATCCAGGAGAGCCGCTGGGTATCGGCGGTGGAGACGCTTGAGCCTGTGTTTGAGTACTGCCCGAATATGTCAAATCTCTGGGATGTGTACCGGCTTCTGGCTGTCTCTTTCTTCTATCAAGGTCAACAGGATCAGGCGCTGCAGTTGGCCAATGAAGCGCTGCGTCTTGCACCGGAAGGGCAGAAACAAGTGGTTGAGCAGTTGATCGCGGCAATTCAAGAACCCGCTTCAGTGGAGCCATAGAGGTCTGGGGAGATGGAAACGTATCTGGTCGTATTTGTTGGAGGGCTGGTGTTGGTTGTGTTAGGCACGCCGCTGGCGCGAAAACTGGGTCTGCGTGTCAACGCTATTGATCAGCCTGATGCCAGCCGGAAGGTCCACACCATTCCAACGCCCCGGCTGGGCGGACTTGCTATCTTTTTGAGCACCCTCATTGTGACTTTATTGCTGCGCGGACGCTACAAGTTGGATCAGCTGACGGGCATCCTGGTCGGTTCTTCGCTGGTCTCCATGCTAGGCCTCTGGGACGATCGGTTTGGTCTTCGCCCGTGGTTCAAACTGCTGGGCCAGATCATCGCTGTTGGCTTGCTGCTCATCACTGGAGTGCAGATCACCTCGCTCCCCCACCCTGTCTTGAACTATGGGGCGACGTTGGTCTGGGTGGTGGGGATAACAAACGCTCTCAACTTGCTGGATAACATGGACGGCGCCTCGGGCGGCATTGCCGCTATCGCCGCCGGATATTTTGCGCTGATGTGTAGTTTCACCGGACAGTATCTGGTCGGAGCGCTCTCCATTGCCGTCATGGCCGCCTGTGTCGGCTTCCTCGCCTACAACTGGAATCCGGCCACCATCTTCATGGGAGATTCGGGCAGCCTCTTTCTAGGATTTACGTTGGCGTCCATCGGTATCAAATTGCGCTTTCCAGAGAACGTTAACTTCGTCACCTGGATGATTCCCCTTCTTGTCCTGGGGATTCCCATCTTTGACACCACCCTCGTGGTGATCTCACGTCTGAGGCGTGGGCTGAATCCATTGACCACGCCGGGCACCGATCATACATCTCATCGCCTGACCTACGCCGGACTGACACGGCGGGAAGCCGTACTGGTCCTCTACATCGCTGCCTTTGTCCTGGGTCTGCTGGCGCTCTTTGTCACCGAGGCTACCGTGCTCCCCAGCTATCTGGTAGGTGGGACCGTAGTAATTGCGGGACTCTACGCCATCTGGCGTTTGGAGCATCCGCCATTCTGGCCTCCAGAGGCCCCGGCGGGATTTCGAAGCGAGTCTGCTGGTGAAAATGCCCCCCGTACCGTAGAAACTGCGTAGGCGAAAGCAAGGCAAACGAAGCTGGGGTTGGTGCGGGCGGAAAACATGATGGGAAGTCGCCTATGGCGTTTGAGCGACCCTGGACCTGCTTCGTTTGCCCCCCTGCGCGTCAGGGCGTGTCAAGTCAAAAGATAATCTTACCGAAGTGGACTTGGAAATGTCAAAAGATAAGCTTACCGAAGCCTAGCCCTCAATGACCTGCCGTTCTGTCTGTCCGGCATCTCGCATCCACCCATAGGCCAGCCCCGCGATGCCCACGTAGGCCAGCGTCTTGGGGATCATCAGCGTGCCCAGCAGCGGCGCCTGGCGCACGAAGAAGATCACCGGCATGTAGAAGGCGTAGGAGACCAGGATCAGCGCGCCCACCCGCTTGAAAAGCCGATCGTCGGCTGCCCAGGCGTCGCGCAGGATAAGATAGGCGACGCCCAATCCCTGTGCCATCAACGGCAGATTGCGATAGAGCGACCAGGGCCAGGGTGGGGTGATGCGCCCCCAATGATTCTGCGGCAGCGCCATGAGGAGCAGCCGCACCGCAGCGGCTGCGAAGAGCACGGCGCCGAACCAGCCATAGGGCTTAGCGAAGCGTTGGCGCCAGATCACGAGCACGGCGACATAGAAGAGCGTCACGGTAACGGCGGTCGAGAGCGCGCCCAGGCCCACCAGCGTCATGGATCGGCCCAGAAGCGTCACCGTCGTCTCCAGGTCGCCGAGCAGATGCCCCCTACTACGCGGAAGCCGACGTGGCCCGTATCTCCCAGCGCCAGCAGACCGAAAGCCAGCGTGAAGAGCCGCGCGAGATCTCGCTTCTGGGGGAGCAAACTGGCGCGTTGCCGCGCCATAGCAATCACCAATCCCCAGATGGTGAAGAGGTAAGCTACGTTGAAGGTGCTCTCTATCCACGTGCGCAAGGTCTCGTTCATGCGTGTAACCTCCTGTCCAGGACGTGGCCTGTCTGTTCGCTGAACAGTGTACTACGGACTGTGAAATCTACCACCGGCCCTGACAGGAGGCGACGTCAGAACTCGGATTTTTTGGAAAAATCCGAGTTCTAGACACCGTGTAAACAAAACGCCCCCTTGTTGGAGAGGGGGCGTTGATGACTGATACGCCTATGATCCCAGCACAGCCTCGCGCACGTTGCGGAGCAGCCGTTTCGCATCCAGCGCCTCCCCGGAAAGCAGGTTGTCCGCGCGGAAGAGGCGGGCCGCCAGCAGGACAAAGCCGTAGGTGGTGCCCGCCAGCAGGCCCAGGCTGACCAGGATCTGCCAGAGCGGGACGGTGGTGGCGGCCAAGCGCGCCATCATGGCAGCCGGTGAGCTCAGCGGGAAGAGGCTGAAGGCGGTGGCCAGCGGCCCATTGGGTGCTTCGGTGAAGGCAGTGTTCAGCCAGAGTGGGAGCATCAGCGGGAGCAGGACGACGAAGGTGAACTGGCTGCCCTCGCGCGTGTTCGGCGCCAATGCGCCGATGGCGCCCAGGGCTGACGCAAAGGTCAGGTAGCCCAGTAAGAAGTAGAGCAGGCCCCAGACGAAGAACATGGGCGGGAGCGAGACGTTACTCAGCGCAGCAAGCGCGGTGATGGTCAAGCCGCTGCCGGTCAAGGCAAAGGCGGCGCCTCCCCAGATGACCATCTGCAGCAGGCCGACGACGCCTAATCCCAGGATTTTGCCCAGCATCAGATCGCGGGGCTGGAGGCTGAGCAGGAGGACCTCCACCACGTTGTCTTCCTTCTCTTTGGTCACACTGTTGAGCATGAAGCCGCTGCTCATGGTGACCAGGAAGAAGAAGATAAAGAGCACGCCATAGGAAACGGCTGTGCCCGCACCGCCGGTCGGCCCGGCGTCGGGCGCTTGATCGCCGGTCTCTTCAGGCGCCAGCGCGGTCGTTTCTACCTGCAGCGCAGGGGCAGAGAGCAGTTGTGTGGTCCGTTGATCCCCGACCAGATTGTAGGTGATCAGGTACTCCATCAGGCTTTGATCCGTGAGCGCTTCGAAGGGCATGAACGTCTCCTGGATCAAGGTCAGGTCGCCTGTCTCCACGTAATCCTCCGGGATGACGTAGTACTGATCGATCTCGCCTGCCTGCAGCGCCGCGTCGGCGGCAGTTTCATCGGCGTAGGCCTGGAAGAGCGCGCGCGGAAAGGTCTCCGGGTACTGCGTGACGAGGTTCGCGCGGTCCACATACCCGCTGACCGGTTGATCTTCCAGTTGACCGGTCAGCATCTCCATCAGACCCTGCTCCTCGTCTGCTGCGATGTTGTTAGCCAGCAGCTGCGAGCCGAAGGTGATGCCCATGATGATCATGGGAAAGAGGAAGGTGGTCAGCCAGAACGAGGGTTTGCCCAGTCGTGACGATATTTCGTGTTTGATAACCAGCCAGATGTTTTTCACAATGACCTCCCGTTCACTCGCGCAGACCGGTGAGTATGGCGTCAAGCTTCAACTGCTGACCGTAGCGCAGCATGCCCATGCGGAAGATCCGCGCAGCCAGCCAGATGGCGCCGCCGGCTGAGGCCATCACTAGAACCCAACCGGTCGCCAGTTGCCAGAGCGGGATCACGCCGAAACTCCATCGCATCAGCACGGTGATAAACGAAGAGGTTGGGAAGAGGGTGAGCACCACGATGATGGGGTGGTTAGGATTGGTGAGGAGCAGGGCGCTGAAGAAGACGGGGAAGATGAAGAGCATGTTGACCATGCCCGAAATCTGCTGTCCCTGCTGCTGCTCTGTGACCGCTGCGCCGATGGCCGTCATCAAGCCGGAGATCAGGGCGAAGGTGGGCAGGAAGAAGAGGGCGATGATACCTATCGTTCCCCAGGGAAGGGTGATCATCCTCACCGCTTCAAAGAATTGACCCAGGATGAGCACAGCGACAACCAGCGCGCCGACCCATATCAGCATCTGCGTGAGCACGACGCCCATCAAGCCCAGCGCCTTGCCGCCGATCAGCTGTCGGGGTGACAGCGAGGTCGCCATGATCTCCATGGTGCGATTTTCCTTCTCGTCGGTCACGGCCTGCAGCATGTATCCACCGGAAATGGCGATGGCGAAATAGAGGAAGAAGCTGGCAATGAACGGGAGGATGACGTCCAGGACATTTTCGCTGCTCAACTCGCGCCGCCCGTCCATGGAGCGTATGGTCAGTTTGGGCCCCTCGTTGATCCGCGTGCGTACAGGCTCGGACGTATCATAGATCAGACTGGCGCTGATGAACTCGCTGAAATCCTCCTGGATCTCATCGTCCGGCGCTTCCTGCCAGTAGACGAGCTCCAGTTTTGGCTGCTCACGATAGTCCTCTGGCACAACGTAGTACGCCTGGATCCGTTCTTCTTCTAGCGCGGCGCGGGCGGCCTCTTCATCGGGATAGGCGCGGATGTCTGCAAAGCGTCGATTCTCAGCCTGCAGTTCGCCGCCCACAGCGGTGTCGAGAAACCCGGCGTGGTCGACGTAGCCCACCGGCCTATCGTCGGCGCTGGCCATCATGATGAACGCCGTCACGGCGCTCACGCCGATCATGAGGAGCGGGATGCCCAGCACGGCCAGCAGGAACGAGCGCTTTTTGACCCGCTTGAGGTACTCTTGCTTGGCGACTAACCAGAGCTTACGCATAGGATGCAACCTCCTCTGCCGACGTTTCGCCTTTGACGACGGAGATGAAGATGTCGTCCAGCGAAGGCTCGGTGATCTCGAAGCGCTCGATGCGCGCGCCCTCTTGCTGCGCCAGCGTGCGGAAGACGTCCTGCGGTGACGTGCCCGCCGCCAGCGCCAAATGCCAGTCGCCG
>CAYVKR010000126.1:0-8748 GCA_964452025.1 uncultured Anaerolineales bacterium | reverse complement strand
CCTCGGCGCGTTCTTCCGGCGAAAGATCGGGATTGGACGTCAGCTGTTTGATGGCGCAGCGTTTGTCGGCCAGGCGCATGTCGTAGGCCAGGTAGACGTCGCCCATGCCGCCGCCACCGAGTTGCTCGGCGATGCGATAACGGTCCTGCAGAATGGTGTCGGGTTCAAGCATAATCTATTCTCCAATTATCGGCTACGCAGATAAGTCTCGCTGGCGAGTAGGGCTAATCCTTCAATCAAGGCGGCGCCCACCAGACCGGCGACGAGCAGCTCGCCTACCGTGGACGAGGTGCCAGTGCTGACGGAGAGGGCGAGCCCGCCGATGGTGGTGACCAGGATGTGAGCGGCTCCGCCACGTCCCAGGCGCTTACCCATGGCTGCATATGCTAATGGCGCCGCAAAGGCGTAGGAGGGCAGGTAGTTCCATAAGAAGGGAACGTTGGCGATGACAGGGCCCAGCAGCCAGGCAGCCAAGCCAGCGACGATGACTAACATCACAAGCATGCCGACCTGTTGGGCCGGTGTAAGGTGTTGGATGAGCTTGCGGGTTTTCATTACGAGGCGCTGAGTCGGACTACCGGGCATTTTCGCGGTCCCACTGCCGTCGCCAGCTTGAGCGCTGTAGGTGGTAACGCTTTTTGGCATGGTCAGCGCCTGGAATATCGTATCGCCGACAAACCAGCCGATGCCGCCCAGAAGGATAGAGCCGATGCTAAGCCCTACGTATTGTTCCATGGGAATGCGCTCACCGAAGAGCACAGCGTTAAGAGAGACGGTGCCCAGTATAGCCATGACCATGCCGGTACCCATCTCGAGGAGCCACGAGTGACTCCGTCCTCGCACGATTTCCGGGGGCTTTTTCCTTATCTCGTCATCAGGGTGTGGATAGGGCGTGGGATTAGGATGAGGTGTAGGTGAATCGCGGCGCGGACTCAGCGCTTGCGTCATCGCTTGGGCGCTGCTGAAACGTTGGTCAATATCGACAGACATGGCCTGCATAATCAGCCGCTCCATCTCGGGGCTCACGTCACGACCTAGCTGACGAGGTAGCGTCAGCTGAGCCTGGGTCGTGCGTTCTAGGCAGGAGGGGGGTGGATAACCGGTGAGGGCATGGTAGAGCGTCGCGCCCAGGCTGTAGATGTCGCTGCGCGGTTCCGTGTGGCGGTTGTTGAGGTGCAGATGCTCAGGCGAAGCGTACTCTGGCGTTCCCATCCCCTGGATGATCCGTTGCGTTTGGGGTTTGTTGGGATCCCAGAGCTTGACCAGGCCAAAATCGACCAGGATGGCTCGGCCATCGCGGCGGATGATGATATTCTCCGGCTTGATGTCGCGATGTAAGATGCCGCGTTGATGACAGGTATCGAGAGCGTCCAACAGTTGTTCTGTCCAGACGAGTACTTGATGTTGTGGAAGCGGTCCTTGGCGCTCGATGCGATCGGCGAGGCTCTCGCCCTCAACAAAGTCCATGATGAGATAATCGTTTCCGTTCCAGGTAAAGAAATCGGTGACACGCGGAAGGTTGGGATGGTGCAAATTTGCTAATACCTGTGCCTCCCGCTTGAATTGCTCGCGCAATTCTGCAATTCTCTCCGGATTCAACGTGGGGTCAGGCAGCATCTCTTTGAGGGCGACTGGAATGTTCAGCGTGAGATCCCAGGCGCGGTAAACGGCGCCCATCCCCCCTTGGCCCAACAAGCGGGCGATGCGGTAACGTTGGTTGACGATTTTGCCGGTGTCTAAACGTCGCATAGCTATCTCCTAACGATGGTATGGATTTGATTATAACTTGATTCAACAGGATGAAGGCTCAGGGCAAACGAAGCAGTTCCAGGGTCGCTCAAACGCCATAGGCGGCTTCCCATTATGTTTCCCTCCCGCATCAACCCCAGCTTCGTTTGCCTTGCTTTCGCCTACGCAGTTTCTACGATACGGAGAGCATTTTCACCAGCAGACTCGCTTCGAAATCCCGGCTCATAGTTCTAATTCCCTCTGAATGCGTTTTGCTAGAGAGTTGTGTGGATCAATGCGTAATGCTTCCTGCAGCGCGTTACTGGCTTCTGTCTCTTGGCCTAGCGCTAGATAACACAGGCACATGCTGGCCGGGGTATCTGCATCATTGGGATTGGCTCGTGCGCTGTTTTGATACGCTTGCAAGGCGCGTTGCCACTGCTTCCGGCGGAGATAAATCTCGCCGATGAAGTAGTGCGCCAGTGCATGGTTCGGGTCTTGCTGAACAGCCGTCTGGAAATGCCGGAGGGCCTGCCGCCACCGCTCTTTTTTGAAGCCGATCATACCATGCAGGAAGGTAACCTCGGCGCTCTCTGGGTGCTCGCGCTGTAGCGCTTTTACCAATGACGCTGCTTTTTGCAACTTGCCCGTCATTATACAACAAATCGCTGATTGCACACGCAGGTCCGATCGTCCGGGGTATTGCCGAGATAGATTTTCCAAAATCGGGAGCGCCTGTGCGTGGCGGTTGAATCTCATATAAAGGTTAGCCAACGCGTAGCCCATTTCCGCATCCTGGGGCGCGAGTTGCTGGGCGCGTCGCATGGCTTGGAGTCCCTTTTCGGCGTCGCCGTTACCAAGATACGCCATTGCCAGTTGGATGTGGAGCGTTGCATTGTTATGATAGCGGCGGATGGCGGTCTCCAACAGCGAGACGGCTCGAGCGTAGCGGTTCCCTTCGAGGTAACAGTGGGCCAGATGCTCGCATAGCGTTGCGTCCATGGCGCCCAGGCGGAGAGCAGCTTCATACGCAGTGACGGCATTTCGGAAGCGTCTGGCCTTGCGGTGACGGTCGCCCTCGCGAATGTACCGTTCCGGGGAAATAGGCGGTGGGGTACGGTGCTGCGCGTCGAGTGGGGCTCGGCAGTGAGCGCAGAACCGCGCGCCAGGGCGATTTGCGGCTCCGCAGTTAGGACAGCGTAAGTCAGTTTTGAGCGAGGTGCCACATTTGCTGCAAAATTTCGCGCTGGATCGTGCGGGGTGCCCACAGCGGGGGCAGTTCGTTCTCTTTGGAGGAAGAGGTGACGGTTTCGGTGGTGGGGTATGTCGAGAGGTCGAAGTCTCGAAGATCGAATTCTCTTCGGGCGGTGGTTTGGGTGGCAAAGAGCTGACCGGCAGGTTCAGTGCCTGCTGTGCTGCGACCAGCAAATCCCCGGCGTCTTCAAAACGTTGCTCAGATTGCACGGCCATGGCTTTCTGGATCATCGCTTCCACGTTCTCAGCTACCTTAGGGTTCAGTTGGCGCACGGATGGCAACGGGATCTTCTGAGTGAATCGCTGCAGGCTATCCGGCGGTAGCGAAACGGTGAGCAGGCAGTAAAGCGTTGCGCCCAGCGCGTAGACGTCGGAGCGGGTGTCGGTACGCATTCCGCTGATGTACTGCTCCAGCGGAGAGAAACCTTGGGAGACGGCCTCGGCCATGCGTTGGGTTTTGGATTGGGTGCCGACCTTGGCGATTCCGAAATCTACCAGGATCGCGCGCCCGGTGGTATCCAGCCGAATGTTGTTGGGTTTGATGTCACGGTGGATGATAGGCGGCCTGTGTCGGTGTAAGTAGGCGACGGCCTCAAAGACTTGGAGCATCCACTGCAGGACTTGCTCATAGGGTAACAGCCGATGTTCATCTTGAGCTTGAGAGGCTAACGCTAACAGGTCTTCCCCTTCGATGTAGTCCATGACCAGATAGACACTGCGACCTTCCTCAAAGAAATCGGAAACGTGCACCAACCCCGGATGATCTAGTGCAGCCAGCACGCGGGCCTCCTGTTGGAAGAGCTGCTTAGAGGCTGGAGAGACGTCACTGAGCTCCTTGACCGCTACCTTGCGCCCACGCAGGCGCACGTCCTCGGCGATGTAGACAGACCCAAAGCCGCCAGTCGCCAGCTTGCGCAGCAGATGATAGCGCTCCTGCAGGACGTACCCCATGGGGAGGGTGGGCATGGATGATCGCATCTTATCTCACCGTTGAGCCCGTTGGATGGTAGTCTTTTGGCCTTTCACGTGTTTTCCTGAAGTGATTTGTGTATCTCCACACCTCCGCCAGAAGACGGTTGAATTTTATAGCCCCGGTTTGTGTAGAAGTCGTGCAGGCTGCCCTGCTCCATTTGTCCAGGGTCCAGGGATCCGTAGATCTCTCGAGCCCCTGCTTGCTGCGCTTGCTGCTCTGCGACGCCGAGCATGGTGCCGCCGATGCCACTTTCCCGATAGGCAGGCGTGGTATGGATATCTTGCAGTTTGGCGCGGGTGACTTCATCCGTGTACAGGCTTCGCTCAAGGTGCACGTTGGCGTATCCTGCTTGTCCAGGATCTCCACCCTCTGGAGGTTGACGAACATTCCGATCATACGCGTGTATATACTTGTGATCCTCGGTGCCGAAGGTGCGTATCGTGATGGGCCTGCCCTGCGCGTCGGTAAAGTTCGTGTCGTCCGGGCGGGGACGGTAGGTGTCGCGGCCTTGCATGGCGCGTTGACCGGCCTCGCTCAGCCTGACCTTGTCCCGCGTTCCGTCTCGGTTGCCCTCTGCAGATTCTCGGGTTTCGCGGATGTCACGCATTTGAGCTCCTTCCACTGCGGCGCCTGTTCCTCCCCATTAGGCGTTCTGCTGCCGTTGCTCCACGGCCCGGCGTATCTTATCGGACTCAATGGGCAAGCCTTTGATGCGTCCCAGCAGTGCCTCTACCTGCTCGCCGTATTCTTTATGATTGACGTCTAGCCCCAGGTTGGAGGCGTAGACTTTTCTGGTGATCTCGTCCTCCGAAAGCAGTTTTTCTCGCAGGTCATCACGGAGCTGCCCGGCGTGATCCTCGGGGATCATCAACGTGGCGTGGTTGCGCAGATAATCCGCCGCCTCGTCGGTCCCTTGGGCCAGCTCGGCCGGCAGTCCCTCAGGGGATTTTTCAGCTCGCTCGTGGATCTCGCGGGCCGCCTGGTTGAACTTCCTGAGCCCGTGAGGGGTAGCGGTCTCCTTTCCCAGCACCGTCGGCTCGACCTCACCGCCGCCCCGCCCGATGGCTTCTGCAAAGTCTTTCTGATACTGACGAAGCGTGCGCTCTTTGAGCCGGGCCCCATCTCCGAGGCCCCGGACTTTGACGGACGCCACGTCGTGCGGACCGGTTACGTCGTAGATGGCGGCGTTGGCGGCGGGCGTGTCGTTGAGGTCAACGGCGGTGCCTGCCTGGTCTTCAATCGCCTGCAGGGCGACGCGCTCTCCGGCGCGCCCCTGGGCCTTGGCCCGGTGGTCGGGATGCTCGGCAGCCCCTTCTTGGGCAGCGTCCAGGTAGCGTTTTGGGGTTTCCCCTTCTGCCGTTTCTCTATCGCCAAGGCCCTGCATCGCCTGACGGCCCCGGTCGCTCAGCCGCCGGGGATGGCTCTCGACGCCTCGGTCGTCCTCACGAACCTCGGTTTGCTTATAGTCTCGCATGTTTTTCACTCCAATCTACGATTGTTTGTGCATCTCATGCCATGCAGATGTGAACTTCTCACGCATGTGGCGGGTAAAGGGAAAGTCGATCTCGTGCACGAAATAGCAGTAGGCTCCGTCAACGTGGTCTCCATATCCGGCCCGCCGGGCGGCTTTGGCGCAGACGTGAACGATGCCCCGCCAGTTCTCCACCTCGTGGGCTGGACCCGGGCGCTCGTCGAAGGTGAGGAGGGCTTCTTGAAACTCAGTGCGCAAACGAGTGTCGCGAGCCACCGACGCGAGGTGTCCGCGGAATTGGCAGGGGTGACCGCAGAACCGGCAGCCGTCGAAGGGTAGATAGACGGCCGGGTGTCTCTGGCGGAACGGTTGCATGTGCTCGCCGACGGCTTCGTCGGACAGTCGTTCGGCGTAGCCGTCCTTCTTGGCCAGAGGAATCTGGACAAAGGCGGCTTTCTCGTAGCCCGTCATAAAGAGCGCCGCCTGGCCCACCGGCAGCTTGCCCAGGAAGCGCTTTTGCTCTGCGTCCATGATCATGCTGCCGGCAATAACCTCACGGTCTTGAGCGTCCATCAACATGTGGCTTAGTTTGAGGTTCGTATTGCGGATGGCGTCGGCGGCCAACTTGTCGGGAGATTGTTCGGCGATGAGGAAGCCCTCGCCGTAGGCGCGGATCTCCGCCAGGGCGCCGCTGAAATACCGCACGGCCTCGGCTTCCGTGTCCGCGGCGATCTCACTGCCCGCTAAGGACGGCGTCTCTGCCAGGATGCGGTGGGCCTCTTCGATCAGGGTGACGTGTCTAAGTTGGCTGTCCGGCCGGTTGAGCTTGCAGTACTCGCGGAGTTGGGTCAATAGGAACATCATGGTCAGCGCTTTTTCCTTGTCACTGAGCGCGTCGAGCTCCAGGACGGTGGGGCGCTGCAACAGCATCTCCAGTGGGATCGAACGCTGGCAGTTGAACATCAAGCCCTTGCTACCCGAAAGGAGGCTCCCCAGGCGACCGCCGACGGCGGCGCGGATGTTGTCGTGCACCTCGCCGGCGTATCCTCGCTGTTCCGCGACACGGATGACCGTGTGGTACATGTCCTGCATCGTCGGGAAGAGGCGCTGTTCGTCTTTGCCGGCTCGGTCCGTCAGGTACCAATCCTTCTCCTCGTAGATCTGTAGCAGGCTCTCCTCGATAATGGAGGGCAAGATGCCGAACTGGGGCAGGGCGGCGTTGAAGCAGGTTTTCAGCGCGGAGACGTGGGCCTCGACACGAATCCCCGGCAGGAGCTCAAAGGGATTGAGGCGGAAGGGGGCGGTCGCTTCGTCGCCCAGGGTGAAGACCAGGAGATCCTCATAGCCCCGCTTCTTCATCAGGCCCCGGTACTCGGTTTTCGCCGGCTCAATGACGAGGAAGGGGAGTCGGTGCCGTTGCCAGAGTTGCTGTAGAAGGTAGAGGCAGGTATTAGTCTTTCCGCTGCCGGTGAAGCCGACGATGAGTCCGTGACGGTTCAGCGCCTGACGGTGGATCGTTGCTTTGCCGCCGTTCAAATAAGTACCCAAGCTCAGTTCATCGGGCGCGGGCTGTGCGTAGGCCGGCCCCTGTGCGCCGCCCGGCGCCACCTCTTTGACGGTGATCCCGGTGGCTTCGCCGGGACGGACGACGGGGAAACGAAACAGCGCGGTCGCCCCGACCGCGTCGGTGAGATATCGCAGCCGCTCTTTGCCCGGACTGGCCCTGTCGAACTCCCAGCCGCCCAGGGTCAGGTCGGTGATGGAGCGTTGCACTGCGCGTTGGGCCGGTGCATCCAGCGCCTGGACGATGTCGCAGTGCGCAGGGATATCCGACGATTCTGTCTGTGAGGCGGCGGGCGTGGTGATGGCGCTCTCCAACGCCCGCGCCACGCCCCAGGCGTCGGGCGGATGGGCGGCGGCGAGATGCGCCACCGCCAGGAACGGCTGTCCCAGGCGGTGCAGAAATTCCTGGTAGGCCGTGCCCACCAACTTGGCTTGGGGATCGATCCAGTGTCCCTGGTAGTATTCCCCGCTGTATTGAAAATCGGCCATGGTCTGTGCTGTGGACGCAGCCTGCGCCAGGACAGTGCGCTCGTTTGGGGTCTGGGTGACGGGCTCCAGGTAGAGGCTTACCAGGGTGGGCGTCGTGGTGTGGGCCAGTGTCTCCCACACCATCCTGAAATCACCGGCGGGTTGGGGAAAGGGATAGACGACGTAAGCGTCCCCGAATTTGACCGGGACGACGGCTTCTTGTTGCCTGACTTCCAATAGACAGGCGGTCAGGGGCATGGGGCGGCGCCAGCGCGCCAGCCGTTGCCTATCCGTAATGGGTACCGGCGTCAAATGCTGCGCTTGCAGTTGTCCTTTGATCTCTTGTGAGAGCGCCTGGGCGATCTGGTGACCGTTCGTGGGTCGTCGCAAGCGGACCAAAAGTGCTATCGTGACACTGCGCGTCTCCGGGTGGGAGAGAAAGCGCAAGGCAAAGGCGGCTCCTTTCCACTTCCAGAGCTGAGTGACGAGCTGTTGCCACTGTTGCAAGACGGCGGTGAGTCTCTCCCCTTCCGCGTTGCCCATGATGTGCGGAAGACTCAGCCAATCGGGCAGGTGCTCGAACTCGTACCCGAAGAGGATCTGGTCGCCCGCAGGGCGCGGGGCCAGCGTGTAACCTTGCTCCTGCTGCACGCTTTCCTGGTGAAAGAAGGTCGGGCCCAGACGAGCGTCCCGCGCGTCCTGTTGCTTCTGAGCGAGGGGCGCCGGCCTACCGCACCTGGGGCAGAATTTTGCCTGGGGGCGCAGTTGCGTTCCGCAGTGTTGACACCGTCGCATGAGGGCTCCGAAGACGTCAGATCAGCCGCTGGCGATTGCTCGACGCCAGGTAGGCCAAGTCGGGCGCTAGCAGTTTCCGGTCAATGCCAATGAGGTCGGCCGATTGCCGCACTGTCTCGTTCACCGCTTTCTCCAGGGAGACGATGTCGTCCTCTTGGAATTCGTTGGGCTCAGCGCGCAAGATGGCGAAGAAGTCTTTCTCGGTAATGAATTTGTAGACGCTGAAAGCAAAGCCCACTAGCAGGACAAGTTGAGAAATCGCTCCCAACGGCCCGGTGCAACAGGTAGCACTGATCAAAAAGCCACTGGGTTCTTGCGTCGGGCCGAAGAGTGAGGCGGAGTCGGCCACCGCTGCAAGGTTGGCCGAGACCGCGATGATGTTCAGGATGGAGAGTACCGCGAGGCCCATAAGGACCAGCGCCAAGATCACCCGCGCTTTGCTGATGGGGCCCTTGATGTAGGAGACCTGGGAGACGTAGAGGTCCTCTCCGAAGCG
>CAYVKR010000125.1:7494-8761 GCA_964452025.1 uncultured Anaerolineales bacterium | reverse complement strand
TTTTCGTACGAGGATGGTGTGCGCTCGCACCGGGGTCTCTACTGAAAAAAGGTCAATCTAACCGCAGAGCACGCAGAGGTCACAGAGATTCTTAGTTGTACTATGATTTTCTATCATGAAATTCGGAGAAATGTAAAAATAGTTAAACACAACATTCATTTTTCTCAGCGTTCTCTGCGCTCTCTGCGGTAAAAAGGCTTTTTTCACCAAAACCAATTTTCGGTACTGATGTCGCAAACTTATCCGTCCCTCTCTCACTTCACAGCACGCAAATCGCGGGTATACTAGATGTCAGGAAACAGCTTGAACCGCTGCTTCCGCTGACCATCCGACTGCCAGACGACACACAAAGGAGAGCAACCATGCCCCGTCAACAATGGGATAGCAAGCCAGAGATGACCATCGACACGGACGCGACATACCGCGCCCTGCTGAAGACCGAGAAGGGCCGCATCGAACTGGAGCTCTATCCGCAGCACGCGCCCGTCACCGTCAACAACTTCGTCTTCCTGGCCCGCGAGGACTTCTACGATGACGTTGTCTTCCACCGCGTCATACAGAATTTCATGATCCAGGGCGGCGATCCCACAGGCACCGGGCGCGGCGGCCCCGGCTACACCTTCGAGGATGAGGTCGAGGAAAACCCACTGATTCACGAGACCGGCGTCATCTCCATGGCGAACGCCGGGCCGAACACCAACGGCAGCCAGTTCTTCATCACCCACAAGCCGCAGCCCCACCTCAACGGCAAGCACACCGTCTTTGGGCGCGTCATCCACGGCATGGACGTCGTCAACGCCATTGAGCAGGGCGACGCCATCAAAAACGTCACCATCAGCAAGGTGGACGAGTCCGGCGCCAAGCTCTCCAACACCCAGCCACCCCGCTGACGCCTGACGCATGACTCGTGACTCATGAGATATCTAAGCCGTCGCCAGCTGCTAAAACTCATTCTCGCGGGCGCCACGACGGCCGCGCTCTCACCGCGCCTGCACGCGCGGGCCCGCTATCCCACCGCCGATCCGCTGCCGCCCCGTCCCGGCGACGGGAGCAGCGCCTGGACGTGGATGGGACGCGCCATCTACACCGTCACCTTCTACGAGGAAGCCGACCGCACCTCCGAAAGACGCGCCGCCCGGCGGCGCGACGAGAGCTTCCGCCTCCTCGACGAGGTGCGCGCGCCCTACAGCGCCCACAACGACCTCTGGTACGAGACGCCCCTGGGCTACGTCCACTCCGCCTGGGTGCTGCCCGTGCGCGTCTACGC
>CAYVKR010000125.1:0-7394 GCA_964452025.1 uncultured Anaerolineales bacterium | reverse complement strand
ATCTTCTTCGACCTCAACGGCACCGCCATCCACGGCACCTACTGGCACAACGACTTCGGCGTCCGCCGCAGCCACGGCTGCCTCAACATCCCCATCGAAGCCGCGCGCTGGATCTACCGCTGGGTCCACCCCATCGGCGGCTACGAGGACGCCTTCATCCAGAGCGACTGCCGCGTCGGCACACCGATCCACGTTTTCTAAAGCAGCACTTTCTCTGGCAGATCAAAACGTCACAGACCGCCCACGCCCGGCGCCTGCCACCCGTCTGCCAAAAAACTTGGGCCGGGCTGAAGCGCACGCCGCGCCCCATCCAGCCCTCTATCAAGACGGCGCTGCTTACAGGCGCACGAGCCGCCCATACAACGCCTGCTGACGCGCCATGGCCCGACGGTAGACTTCGTGGCGTCCGGCATCAGGCTGCACGGCCTCTCCATCGAAGGTCGGCACCGAGGCCAGATCGCCGAGGGCGCCCAGCGCCTCCAACGCCAGCAGGGCCGTCCCTCGCGCCGTCGTCTCCTCCACCCGCGAGACGACCAGCGGCTGGCCCAACACATCCGCCACCATCTGCAACCAGACCGGGGACGCGGGCAACGCGCCTCCGCTGACCACCACCTCCACCTCCGCCGGCGTCTCCGCACGCAGTTGATGGAAGACCAGACCCAGCCGATAGGCGACGGCCTCCAGTCCGGCCTGCAAGATATCGATAGGTTCGGTCGCCAGTGACAGTCCCCGGATCACAGCCCGCGCGTCCCCGGCCCAGCCCGGACTCCGCTCGCCGGCCCAGAAGGGCAGCACGGTGAGGCCATGAACGTCGGGCGCCCGCGCCGCCAGCGCCTCCTCCGCCGCCGGATCGTCCAGGCGCAACGTCTCGCGCATCCAAGCGTAGATGCTGCCGCCCTCGGTCAGCGCGCCTCCCAGCAGCGCACGCCGCCGATCGACGCGGTAGCACCACAACCCCGCCGGAACATGGCTGGGCGTCCCGCCGATGACGACGCGCAGCGCACTGGTCGTCCCCACGGTCAGCGCAACGCGATAGGGGGTGACACAGCCACTGCCCACGTTCGCAGCGACGCCGTCGCCGACCGCCGGAAACCAGGGCACGTCCTGCAACGCAGGCCACCGCTCGGCGAAGGGTGCGCGCAGGCCCTGCCGAGGCCGGTCCACGTCCGTCAACAGCGAGAGCTGCGTTATCTCCACCGGCAGCGCGTCCAGAATCGCCGCATCCCAGCTCAAGGCGCGCCGGTGTAGCAAGCCCGTCCACGACGCAACCGAGTACGTGACCGCCCCGTCGCCAAAGAGCTGCGCCTCCAGATACTCGCCGATGGAGATCCAGCGCGCGATCCGCGCAAACACGTCCGGCTGTGTCCGTACATACCAGCGAAATCGCGCGGGCAGATAGCTGGCATGCAACCGACAGCCCGTGCGCTGGTGCACCTCGTCCTCGGTCAACGCTGCCCGCAGCGCCCTGGCCTCTTCGACAGCGCGGGTATCCGCGTAGGTCGTCAGCGGCGTGACCGGATGCCCGTCGGCGTCCACGCCCAGCACGTTGGTGACGAAGGTGTCCATGGCGACCGCGTCGATACGCAGATCCAGCGCCACCGCCTGCGCCGTGACCTGATCCAGACAGCGCCAGACACAGTCCGCCAGGCGATCCGCGTCGATCTCCGAACCGCCGTCCGGCGTCGTTTCAAATGCATAGGCCTCGCGCGCGCTGACGCCGTCCACGGCGCGGCCCTGCGTATCAAAGACGACCGCCCGGACGCCAGAACTACCGATATCCACCGAAAGGACTAAAGGCAATTGAGCCTGCTCTGGGACAACAATACTCATACGCTCTCCTTTTCTGTATCCGCAAGCCGGTAGAGCTGCTCGCCGGCGCGCGGCACCAACAAGATGCCCTCGTCCTCACGATGCACCCAATCCGCCGGATCGATAGTCGCCGGATCGCGGTGGCCCAGGTTGATGCGCCCACAGCGCTCGCGGGAAATGCCCGTCGCCAGCGTGACACGGATGCGCGGGCGCTCCTCGCCCGTCTCGGGATCGTAGTCCCCTACACCACGCAGATGCGTCGCGTGCGCCAGTACGCCCCAAGGATAGTGGCTGAAACGCGCCCACTGCTCGACGAAGTAATCGCGCACGTGGTAGCCGATCTCGTCGAGGATCTCGCCGTACGTGTACGAGAGCTCGTCGATGTGCGGCGCGTAGATAATGACTTCACCGCCGTCCTCCACCACCGGCTCGACCTTGTACATGCCCTTGGCCGCCGTCCAGATATCATCGTACATCTCCGGCATCACGGAGAGCACGCGCCGGAAGCGCCGATCCACGGTGCGCACGTGCAGCCGCGCCGAGTGCGCCGCCGCCTCGCGCCAGGTCTCGGGATACGATCCGACGTAAAGGCCGCGCAGCCCCTCATGGCCGACGACCAGATTGCAGTAGGTCACGGGCAGGTCAATGAAGCGGACGGCCCGGTCGATGAGACGACGCACCGGCGTATCGCACCGCCCCATGACGGTGGGGCTGGTCATCAACGCGCCGATCCAGTGGGTAACGTCGATGATCTCCTGCCCTGAAATGCCCGGCACAAAGTACTTGGTCCCGCCCGAGAAGCCCACCACCTCGTGCGGAAAGACCGGCCCGCAGACGATGAGGTGATCGTAGTCGAAGATGCGCCGGTTGACGGCGATCGGCACGTCCTGCGCCAGACGCCCCTCGCTGTGCGCGCGCAATTCGTCTTTGGTCAGCGTGCCGACGGTGACGAAGATGTCGGGATCGTCCCCGCGATGATTAAAGACGCGCACCTCGCCGGGCGCAACGCCAAGGTGGCGTCGAATGGCCGCCTCCGACATAGGCGGGTGCGTGCCCAACGCGATGAGCAGATCCAGCGCCTGCACGTGATCGGCCAACAGCGCGCGGATATGACTGAAAATCTGCGGCAGTGGCGCGGTGCGCGTCCCATCGGGGACAATGAGGAGCACCCGCTTGCCCGCAAGCGGAGCACGCCTCAATCCCTGGGCCAACCGGGCGCGAATCTCAACATCAGTCAACAGGCACACTACCATAAGACAAACCTATCCCGCACTTTTACGTCATGCGGCAGAAAGAAAAAGCGTGAAACGCGGTAAAACCTCACGTTTCACGCTTCACGCATCGCGTTTTCTCTGTCCAACGTTCACGTCTCCAGGTAGATCCGCCATTCGCTGGGAATCTCACCGGCGGCGACAAGATAATTGGTGCGCGGCGTCTTGGGCTCCCAGAGCAGCCGCATACCGGCCTCGTGCGGCTCGCGGTTGCCCTTACGCTGGTTGCAGTAGTGGCAAGCGCAAGCCGTGTTGCTCCAGGTGTTTTTCCCGCCGCGACTCACCGGCTTGATGTGTTCCAGCTCCATATCGCGCTTGGTGAGACGTCGTCCGTGCTTGACCTCGCCCAGAGATGCACCGCAGTAGATGCACGTGTAGCCGTCGCGGTCCAGCACGCCACGCCGCGTCCACGTGGCCTTGCGATGCGGCACGTTGACGTAGTGCTTAAGGCGCAAAATCGAGGGGACCTCAAAGATGGTGCTGGGCGTGCGGAGACGCGCGCCCACCGCGTCCGTGGCGGGCACGACTTTCTCATCCAGCATGTAGCCTACGGCGTCGCGCTCAGAGACGACGCGCAGCGGCTCGTAACTTGCGTTAAGCAGTAAAATTGCCATCTTAGGACTCGATTTCAACTCCTCCTACAGGTAAGCTTAGCACGCTGGTGCCAAAATGCAAGTTATGACTCTGGTGAAAAAAGCGGCTCTTTTGGATTTCGCCGGGTAAATATGGCCAAATCCCCACTGAATTGTCACCCTGAGCGCAGCGAAGGGTCTCGTTCCCCACCAACGAGATTCCTCACTACGTTCGGAATGACAAGTTCCCCACCACCCGGCGAAATACCAGAGACCCAAAAAAGCATCTGAACCACTGAGATGTTCTAAATCTTGTCAAGTCATCCGAACCTTAACAAACGCATAGCCAAAACGAATTCAGACACACAGGTATCCTGGACGGCATCCTGCTATTTTTTGACGCCGCCTCCTAGAATACTATAGAAAAGTTTGCCGTTGAGCAGAAAGACGACTCGGGCCAGGGAAATGCCTTTCGCTAGAAAATCAGGCTACTGCGGTTGAAAACGGCGTTCGGTGCGTTGGTTGGCGGCCTGGCGTCGTTCTCGCACACGGCGCTGGCGTCGGATTTTCTCTGGAACACGATACTTTGTTCGGCACAGCTGCCGCGAAGCCGCCACCGAGATAGGCTGACCGTTCAGCGCGCGCAGTTCATAAGGGCGTTGCTGTTTGAGCACCGCATAGATGCGACTGGCTAAGTGACTGGCACAAGCACACACCGCTGCGGTATGGTGCTTGCCATAGTCGACCATTTGGCGATAGTAGAGCGCCGCGAATTGCACATCCCACTGGCGGGCCACATCGGCATTCAGATAGAGCGTGGCCTTGATGAGATTCGGGCCAGCCTGGGTCAGGCGCAACCCCTGGGCTTCGGCGTACCCACTCTGTTTACTGAAAGGTACCATGCCGGTCCAACTGCGAAACTGCGCCACGGTGGGGAACCGCTGGATATCTTGAATGAACGCCTGGTAGATGGCCGCACTGTCAGCTCCAATGCCGTAGATGGTTTCTAACCAGCGTGCCGGATAGAGACGGCGATAGAGCGGTTGGATGATGGTCCGGAGTTCAGATTGCGCCTCGCGGCATTGTTGGAGCAAGCGCAAAGCGCGTTGAATGGAAGCCTGCAGGGCGGGATACCCGACCCGTTCCGGGGCGCCATAGAGCGTAGTCAGTTCCTGAGCGCGTTTGACCCAGCGCGGAATCCACGCCACATCCGCCGGTTGCTCTGGGGACGCCGCTTGCCAGGCGGTGGTCAATGCCCCTACGCCAGCGTCCTGGACAGTCCACGGATCGTACCACAATGCGTACGCATCCAGTCGCGGGCCGTGGCTGGCATCCAGGGTGATAGATGACCCCAGGCCCACTGATCGTAAGACTCCAAGCGATTTTGCAACGCGGTCTTGCGTTGACGCCAGCGGTCGAAGGCGCGACACGCACGTTGCAGCGCTAATTGGTCGCCCGTGGGCGGTACCCACGGCACCAATTTCTGAGCGGCGACTTGATACAAGTGGGCTAAGACGCGGGCATCGATGCGATCACTGCCGGCATGGCGCGCATACCCTTGCCGGAGGGCGCGCGTTTTGCGTCCATTGACGCGATAAACCGTCACACCATGATCATGCAGATAGACGCCAACGGGATACCAAGCCAACCCGGTTGCTTCTAAGACCGCGACGAGATGTACGGGCCCCGAAAGCCCTTGCCGTGCGCGGTGCAGGAGCCGGTCCAGGGCTTGGGGGGTAGTAGGGCGGAACTTCCAGGGCCGGCTCAAGAATTTCCCGGTGGCTGGGTCGAGTACCACAGCTTGATGGCGAGCGGTAACGGCTAAGTCGATACCAATGATCCGGGTGTACATAGTCATCCTCCTGTAAGGGTAACTAACGTGAATGCTACAGAGTCCTGCATAGCAACGACCTCGCCCAGGTCCCGGTATGACTCAACCCAGCCTTGCGTGTGATCCGCGGCCTACGCCTTGCTACCTTGGTAGCCGCAATGTTCCTAATCGGGTCTTCCTGGGCCGTCCGCACGACAATCTCTGCGGCGAGGCAGCTACGCTCCTCAGACACATTCGGTCGCCGCCGCGGACTCCCAGGAAAGATTTTCTACCCGATCTTTAGTTTTGGCTATTCGTGTTGTTAAGGTCCCTTAAACCCAATATACAAGAACACTGAGGTGAATATTAAAAATTGGGTCTCTGGGATTTCGCCGGGTGGCCCAAAAACGATCTTAAATTTTTACCACGGATGGCACGGATTTTCACTGATTTTTCATTTTCTGTGTGAATCTGTGAAATCTGTGGTTAAACTTTCAGTCTGATCATGCGAAATCCAAAAGAGCCTAAAAACTTATTGAAAAGAATTCATAAAATAAGCGTATTGAGCTAATTTTATTTAAGGATTGTTTTGTTTTCTCTGTGCCCTTCGTGTCTCTCTGTGGTAAGATATTTAGTTATTTCAGTAGAGTCAAGTTATCACGACCGTCCACGCAGGTTCCACGGCACGGAGGGCGTTTTCGCCAGCGGACTCGCTTCGAGATGCTCCACCCTCATATCGATTTTCACCCTGCTCAATCGATGACAAAGCGGAAGGTCTCCAACACCTCACGCACAATATCGGAGACGTCACCATCGTCAGGAGAACGCAGGCGCAACACGTAGAGCATGTAGGCATCGTCCTGCAGCACCCATCCCTCGCCGGATGCGTCCTCCGTGAAAGCGAAAGCCGTCCGCTCGCCCCACGTCGTCTCATCAAAGGTGCGAAGGGCCGGCGCGCTCGCGTCGCGGGTCGCTTCCAGCATCATCAGCGCCGTATCCCGCTGGAGTGGTTCCGTAGGCCCCGGCGCCCACCAAAGACCGAGCTCAGCACCTGCGTAAGCCCAGCGGCGATAGCCGGCTCGCGCGTTGCCCTGCGCCGCGATCTCTTCGAAGGCTTCGGGCACGCGCAGCGAGACGCCAGACGGCAACGTCTCCGTCAGCGGACGATAGGCGATGGGCACCGGGGTGAAGGATAGCGTCTGCTCACCGATGAGCGACCGTTGCGTATTGACGCCAACGACAACGCGCCAATCGCCGGGTAGCGGATCAAGCGGCAGCTGCAGCGGCGCAGGCGCGACGTAGCGCCCCCCACCCTGATGCGCCAGATCGAAGCGCGCATAGGCCGCGCCGGTCGGATCAAGGACAGAGGCGACGATGGCGGGCGCAGGCTCCGGCGGCGGCGGGACAATATCGACGGTGACCGGCGTCGGCGCTACCGCCGAGACGGCGTCCAGGCGGCGAATAGTCACCGCGAGAGGAGGCAGCGGCGTCGCCGTGGGCGTCGGCGATGGGGTTGGCGTCGGGGCAAGCGTTGGCGTTTCGGGCGGAACGGGCGTCGGCGTTACCTGCGGCGTCGGCGTCCCACATGCCGTCAACAGAAGCAGCAGAAACAACCATCCACGAACACGATCCACCATTCTGACCCGCGTCCCCTTATGCATACGCCAACCAACGCGCCTCGTTATGGGCAAACGAAGAAGCATGGCTCAAACGCCATAGGTGGCTTCCCATCATGTTTCCCTCCCGCATCAACCCCAGCTTCATTTGCCTTGCTTTCGTCTACGCAGATTCTACGGTACGGAGGGCGTTTTCACCAGCGGACTTGCTTCGGGACTCCATTATACAACGTCCCCACAAAAACGGCGAATCCGCGCCAGATGGGGCAAACGAAGCAGTTCCAGGGTCGCTCAAACGCCATAGGCGGCTTCCCAT
>CAYVKR010000124.1:0-8842 GCA_964452025.1 uncultured Anaerolineales bacterium | reverse complement strand
ATCAACTCGCCTTCATGGGCAACATCGACGCGCGGCTCTTCCAGAACAACGACCGCGAGGGGTTGAGAGCGGAGATTGAACGCAAGATTCCGGCTGCCATGGCGGGCGGCGGCTACGTCTACCACAGCGACCACTCCATCCCGCCTGGCGCCACGCTGGAGACCTACGAATACGCGCTCTCGCTGGTGCGTGAGATCGGACAGTACCACAATTCATAGGAGGCTGCCATGCGCGTTCTGTACATCGATATCGACACGCTGCGTCCCGACCACCTCAGCTGCTACGGCTATCACCGCGAGACCAGCCCCAACATCGACGCGTTGGCTGATGAGGGCGTGCGGTTTGACAACTGCTATAACACCGACGCGCCCTGTCTGCCCTCGCGCACGGCGCTGTGGAGCGGGCGCTTCGGCTTTCACACCGGCGTCGTCAACCACGGCGGCACGGCAGCCGAGCCGTTTGTCGAAGGCCCCGACCGTGGTTTCCGCGACACCTTCGACGCAACCAGCTGGATGCGCGCGCTGCGCGACGTCGGCCTGCGCACCGTCACCGTCAGCCCCTTTGGCGAGCGCCACGCGGCCTGGCACTGGTACGCAGGCTATTTGGAGGTCTACAACCCCGGCAAAGGCGGCATGGAACTGGCCGATGACGTGACGCCGCTGGCACTGGATTGGATCGAACGGAACGCCGCGACCGACGACTGGTTTCTCCACGTGAACTACTGGGATCCGCACACGCCCTATCGCACGCCGGCGGATTTCGGCGATCCCTTTGTTGACAAGCCGATGCCCGCCTGGCTGGCCGAGGAGGTGCGTCAGCGCGGCTGGGAGGGATACGGGCCGCACAGCCCGCAGGAGCCGCACGGCTGGGGCCGGGAGACATTTTATCAAGACTACCTGCGCATTCCGGCTCAACTCGACTCGATGGCGGCAGTGAAGCAGTGGATCGACGGCTACGACACCGGCATCCGCTACGCTGACACGCACGTGGGCCGACTGCTCAACGCGCTGGCTGACGCGGGCGTCCTCGATGAGACGATCATCATGGTCAGCGCCGATCACGGCGAGAACCAGGGTGAGCTCAACGTCTGGGGCGACCATCAGACCGCCGACGTCCCCACCTGCCGCGTACCGCTCATCGTGCGCTGGCCCGGGCTGACGGACGCGCCCCGCGTGGATCGCGCACTGCACTACCACTTCGACTGGGCGGCGACGCTCGTCGAGCTGCTCGGCGGTGAGATCCCTGGTAACTGGGACGCGGCACCGTTCACGGAGACCTTTCGGCGCGGCGAGGCGACCTCAGGCCGCCCCTACCTGGTCATCAGCCAGAACGCCTGGTCCTGCCAGCGCGGCGTGCGCTTCGACGACTATCTTTGCCTCCGCACCTACCACGACGGCTACAAGCAACTGGCACCGGTGATGCTCTTCAATCTGACAGAAGACCCACACGAGCAGCACAACCTCGCCGCCGAGCGCCCGGACGTGGTCAACCGCGCCATGGGCATGCTGGCAGACTGGCATCATGAGATGGTAACGACGGCGAACCACGGCGTCAATCCCATGCAAACGGTGCTGCAAGAAGGCGGCCCGTATCACACCAGAGACGAGTTACCCGCTTACCTGGAACGCCTGCGTGCCACCGGGCGTGCCCACCACGCCAAAACACTCGCTCACCTTCATCCCCACGAACACTAACTCATGGCTCCCAAAATCATCACACACCACGTACCACGCAACACGCACTTGACTGATGACTCATGACTTATGAAGCACAGTGGACAGTAGACCGACCATGAATGCTCCTACCGCCTTCCACATCATGACCAAGCCCATCGGGCCGACGTGCAACCTCGGCTGCGCGTACTGTTACTATCTCTCTAAGACACGGCTCTACCCAGAGACGACGGACTTTCGCATGTCCGACGCGGTGCTCGAATCCTTTACGCGCCAGTATATCCAGGCGCAGCGCGTCCCGGCGGTGACCTTTGGCTGGCAGGGCGGCGAGCCGACGCTGCTGGAGCTCGATTTTTTCGAGCGCGCTCTGGCGTATCAGGCCAAATATCGACGCCCCGGCATGCGCGTCATCAACACCCTGCAGACCAACGGGACGTTGCTGGATGATGCGTGGGGTCGCTTCTTCAAGCAGCATGACTTTCTGGTCGGCCTGAGCCTCGACGGACCGCGTGATCTCCACAACGCCTACCGGCGCACCAAAAACGGCGCGCCTACTTTCCAGCGCATCATGGACGGACTGGAGGTACTCAAACGGCACGACGTGGCCTTCAACGTATTGGCGACCGTCCACGCAGCCAACGCGCCCTACCCTTTGGAGACCTACCGCTTTCTCCGTGACAAGGTCGGTACGGCATTCATCCAGTTCATCCCTATCGTGCAGCAGCAGGCGGACGGCAGCCTCACGGAGCGCTCGGTCAATGCAGAACAGTACGGCGCGTTTCTGACCGCGATTTTCGACGAGTTGGCACATCAGGATCTGGGCGAAGTCTTCATCCAGATCATCGACGTGGCGATTTCCATGGCATTGGGGCGCCCCCCGGGCCTCTGCGTCTTCTCGAAGACCTGCGGCTCCGCGCTGGCGCTGGAGCACAACGGCGATCTCTACGCCTGCGATCACTTCGTCGACGTAAAGCACCGCCTGGGCAACATCACCGAGACGCCGCTTGTCGAGCTGGTCGGTTCGCCGAAACAACGTGCTTTCGGCAACGCCAAAGCCAATCTACCTGACACCTGCCAGACCTGCGACGTGCGCTGCCTCTGTCACGGCGGCTGTCCGAAAAACCGGTTGCCCCCCTCACCGGGCGAACCGCCGCTTAACGTGCTCTGCGCGGGCTACAAAGCGTTTTTCCGGCACATTGAACGGCCTGTGAGCATCATCGCGCGGCAGATGCGCCAACGGCGGTCGCTCCCTGCGATTCGTCGTCGGATGCAAAGATATTTCACTTCGTAAGCACAGAAAGACCGCATAACTCTCCGATTTCTCTGAGAAATCGGAGAGTTAACATCGCCTAGTGGAGATTCGATACGATTGCCCTGCTCCCCAAATAGCAAACCCCGTCTTTTTCACAGAAGTGTGGTATGATCAATCAGCAGGATGAGTTAAGGAAAACAATACAGAAAAGAGGGTATGCGCCAGCCACACCCGCGAATGAGACGAGAGAAGCGGACGGTCAATGCAATGATTCACCTCTATTGTCGAGGTAAACATGAGTCGCAGCATACGCTCTGCCCGCAGTGCGAGGCTCTGCTCCAATACGCGGATCAACGCCTTGAGAGATGCCCTTTTCAGGAAACCAAACCGACATGCGCCAAATGCCCCAGCCATTGTTACAAGCCTGAGAGGCGAGAGGAGATTCGGGCCGTCATGCGGTACGCCGGCCCCCGAATGCTGTTCTACCATCCCATCCTGGTCATCCTGCATTTGGTTGATGGATTACGCAAAGCCCATACTGCTTTGCATCTATAGTGGGTTGATAGCTGGTTGTTAGTCGCTTGTTAGGCGCGAGTCGCAACGTAGCGTACGCTATAGGCATATTGTTGATCGGATTTGTAGGAGGACGCTATGTTGCGAGAGGCTTTGTACACGTGTGTGCGCGGCGCGATCAAGACTTATGCCTGGCTCATGTTTGATCTAGACGTGACCTGGCACGAAGACTCGCCGTCTGGCGCCAAGATCATCGCCCCGAACCATCCCACGATCATTGACCCGTTTCTGGTCGCCGCGCTCTTCCCCGGCGAACCGCGCATACTCATCGAAGGGGCAGTGTTCAACGTGCCAGTGGCCGGGATCCTGTTGCGTCTGTTGGAGCAGGTGCCCGTCATCTCCGGGCACGGACAGATCGCCTACGAGACGGCGAAGTGGCTGCTGGCTGAAGGACATACGGTAGTCGTCTTCCCTGAAGGCAACATCAGTCCATTAGAGGGTGGGTTCTGCAAGCCGCACACGGGCGTCGTCCGACTGGCCCTGGAGACCGGCGCGCCGGTGGTGCCGTTAGGCATCCACTTGGACCGCAGCCGCATCCACACCACCGAGACCAAGATCGACGGTAAGCCAGCACCGGTTACGTGGTATTCGCGCGGCCCTTACACGATGACCGTGGGAACCGGTGTCCAGCTAGCCGGTGAGGTGACGGATCGCGCGCACGTGCGGGCGCTTTCAGCTCAGCTCATGGATCAGATCAAGCAATTGGCAGAGGAGAGCGCACTGCGAATGCAGCCGACGACAGCCAGCGCTGTGGGTCGCGTCGGGGTACCGAGACTCGACGTGCCATGAGAGCGTAAAACGTGATGCGTGAAGAGGCCTCTTCACGCATCACGTTCCAGGGCTGAGGGTCAGATCAAGAGCCAAACGGCTGATGGTTGCTGCTGCGCTGCATCGCCTCTGACCCTATGCGTTGGTCGCGATAGAGCGCCTTGAGCGCATCGTCGAGCGTCTGCATACCAACGTCGCGGCTCGTCTGCAGGATACTGCGCATCTGGTGCGTCTTGCCCTCGCGGATGAGATTGCGCACCGCCGGCGTGCCGAGCATGACCTCGCACGCGGCGATCCGACCCACTCCATCAGCACGCACCACAAGGCGCTGCGCGATGATGCCGGCTAACGTCATCGCCAGCTGGGCGCGGATCTGTGCCTGCTGGTCGGCAGGAAAAACGTCGATAACCCGATCCACGGTCTCCGGCGCGCTGGGCGTGTGAAGCGTCGCCATCACCAGGTGCCCGGTCTCGGCAGCGGTGAGCGTCGCGGCGATAGTCTCCAGGTCCCGCATCTCACCCACCATGATCACGTCTGGATCCTGGCGCAGCGCGTGTTTGAGCGCCGCCTGAAACGATCGGGTATCGGCACCCACTTCGCGCTGCGTGAACAGGCTCTGCTTTTCCTCAAAGATGTACTCGATGGGATCCTCAACGGTGACAATGTGCCGCGCCGCGCTCCGGTTAATGTGCTCCAGCATAGCAGCCAGCGTCGTGGACTTCCCGCTGCCCGTCGGCCCGGTGACCAGCACCAGACCCTGCTCCAGCTCAGCAAGCGTCTTGCAGATGGATGGAAGATACAACTCATCGATGGTAGGAATGGCGCCACGCAGTAGTCGCAGCGCGCAGACAGGTTCCCCTCGCTGGCGGGCGATGTTGACGCGCAGGCGGGCCGTGGACTCGAACGTAGTGCCGAAGTCGAGTTCCTTCTCCTGCTCGAAGACCTCGCGCTGCGCCGGCGTGGTGAGGGCATGCACCAACGCCTGGATATCCTCACCGGTCAGATCGTCGTAGGCAATCATCGGCGTCAGCACGCCGTTGACCCGCAGAATGGGCGGCTGTCCCACCTTCAGATGTAGATCGGAAGCGCCGTGTGCGTGCATCGCATCGATCAGCGGCTTGAGTTCCACGCTCGACTCCTTATCTTAGATTCAGATGACAGCGGACAGTATCTGGAAAGCCCGCATCAACGCATCCTCGTAGAGCAGCGTCACAACGCCGCCGAAGGCGAGGAAGGGTCCCAGCGGTAGCGTATCGCCTCGGCGGGCTCTGCCACTAGCCAACATTACACCACCGACTAGCCCCCCACTGACAAAGCCGATGAAAAGGGCGAAGAGCAAGCCAGGCAAGCCTGTGATCAGCCCGATAAAGCCGGCCAATTTGGCATCGCCCCAGCCCATGCCGCCGGGCACCAGCAGGATGATCAGCGCGATGACGCCGGCGCCCAAGGCGCCAGCCGCAGCGCGGAGGCCCAGTTCGGACCAACCCAGAAGCAGTGCGTGAATCCCCGCCAGCGCCAGCGCCGGGAACGTGACCCGGTCGAAGATGAGACCGTGCTCCAGATCGGTAATGGTGACCAACAATAGCACGGCGACGTAGACGCTGTGAAAGAACAGCGGCAACCACCGGACACCGGTCGGTGTGCGGGCCTGCCACGCCACCAGCGCAAAGAGCAGACCGCAGACACCTTCCACGAGCGGCGTACGAAGCCCAATTCGCGCGCCACAGGTGCGGCAGCGACCACGCAACGCGACATAGCTGAGCACGGGGATCATCTCCAACGGCGAGAGCTGCCGCCCACACGCCGAGCAGCGCGAGGGAGGATGCAGCAACGAGGCGTTTTCCGGCAGCCGATCCGCGACGACGTTCAGAAAGCTGCCCACCGATAGACCCAGCAGCGTCCAGAGGATCAGCCAGAGCGTAGTCACGTCAATCCTCGGCGATGATCGTGAAAGTAACGCGAGGTTGGGGAAGCGATGATGTCAGACTCTCCATCACTTCAATACGCACATTAACAAAACGCCCACTGGCTTCCAGAAACCGAGCATAGTCAAGCACCCCAAACTCAGAGTCGGTGCTACCCATCACTATGAGACGCTGACTCCCCTGCTCTAGACGGGTCAGAAAAACATTGTCAGGGCGCTGCACCACAGCCGTGATAATGCCAGGAGATCGAGTATCCATCTGCTGCTTAAGAACAGTGGCTTCCTCTTGCAGCCGTTGAAGGCGCACCTGGGTTTCATTAATTCTCTGATTGATGTCCGCGAGCTCATCCTGATCAATCTGCAACGTTTCCAACAGCTGCAGAGCCTGTTCCAGCTGCTTCTCGACCGTTGCGGTTGCGGCCTGCTCTTTGCGGAAGGCTTGCACATTGGGAACCAGACTAATCAATAGGCCCAGGGCCACGAGAGCCAGCGCGATGTGCCAAACTCTGAGCTGAAAACCACGATGTTGTTCCGGTAGAAGATTCAGATCCAGCGGTTCGTTGGACATCGTCAGACCTCTTTCAGCATCACGCCGAGATTTACAAGATAGGTGGAAAGCGGAAAATCTTCCGGCACAGTCACCGGTGGGTCAGGGTCGACAAGCTCCCAGCGCTTGTCCAGGATGTTTGCAAGTTGATCGAGTTTGGGGTTTGTACCCACCAGGCAGAGTTTGGGCACCATCTCCGGTGAGACGGCACGCAGATTGTTCTTGCAGTAGTTGATCACCCGCTGGATCTCGCTCATCAACTGAGTCGCTTCTTCACTTAGCGACGCTTGCGCCGTTCGATTCAACGTCCGCACAAGACAGGGGACGAAATCGTGCACCAGAATCAGCTGATCACTCTCTGCCTCCATGTCCAGCACCAACACATTGCGTTGATGAATCGCCCGTGCCAATGCCAGCGACTTCAAATCCAGTGACAGAGGTTTGAGACCCGCACGCTTCAGAACCTGGACGTAGGTATCGACGGCGTTGCGTGGGATACCCACCGTGAATATCCCACCCTGCCCCGGCACCGATGCATCCAACTTCTTCCAGGAGAGATAGAGCTCTTGCGGCGACAGGGGAAATTCGCGCCGCGCTTCACGCCGGACCACTTCCTCCAGTAATTTATCTGCGACGTCAGGGAGATGCAACAGCCGGAGAATGGCGCGACGGTGACGGAAGGAGAGGTGAACACCCGACATACGTGCGTCCAATTGCTGGCGCAACTCTTGCAACGCGCTGACAAAATCCTTGTGACGAACGACCTGATCGTTGTTCAACGTTCCCTCCGGCAAGGGCACGCTGGCCCACCGCCGGGGCGTCTTCCCGACAGCAACGACAGCACGCAAAGCGTCAGGTTCAATGTGGAGCATGAAACGTTCGTTGCGAAGCCAGGATAGCTTCATCAGAAGCCTCGTTTCCAATCCATGCGAATGAGTGCAGAGCCGCAGTCTGCGTAGGATTCCACGACGATAGCTTCAGAGATCGCTTCCCCACCGGCGAGGAGCTGGATAAACCAGGTCTCCTTTTTCGGATGATCGTCCAGGTAGATCTCGTACTCGCCGCTGCTGGAGGTCGTCGTCGTCAAACCAACCCAATCCTGCGCCCAGACGTGGACGTTGATACCGGAAACGGGGTATCCATTGACGTCCGTAATCTTGCCATAGAAACCAAACCAATCACACCCCAGGTCTTCATAACGCGTGTTCGCCGTGCGCTCTAACCGGCTGACGTAGTAGGGCATGGGGGTCATTGAGGGCGTCGGCGTGAGGGATGGTGATGGCGTAGGAGACGGTGACGGCGTGGGGGTAAGGGTCGGCGTCGTCGTCGGCGTGAGCAGCTGCAACTGAGTCAGGCCGGTCTGGGCCGCCGAGTTGTCAGGATCGAGCGTCAATGCTGCGCGGAAATTTTGGGTTGCTTTCAAATAGGCGCCTTCGGTCAGCTGCTGTTCACCTGCTTTGACGTAAGCTTCAATCAATTGAGCATCCCAATTCTCCTGAGTGGGCTGCAACTGACGGAGCACCAACAGCAGACTGATCGCACGCTCCCAAGCACCAGCCTGCTGCGCGTCACGAACTCGCCCCTCCAGCTGCTCAATGAGCTCAGCCGTGGAAATCAGCGGCTCGCCCGTGGAGGGTGGCTGTGTACCCGGCTGCCGTGGGCGGGCATAGATTTTAAGTGTGATCTCCGCCCGGTACGATGGTATCGGCCCCTCCGGCGTGGGGGTTGGTTGGGCCACTACACTAATGTCGCTGAGAGTGGTACTACTGATGGGCCCAGTCTCCAACGCCTGAATAAAGTTAGAAACAGCGGTCAAATCTCCTTGTGCAGTGACATTGTAACCAATTACACGATAGTCAACGCCCCCCAGGGTCAGCGTCGTGGCGGCTTGCGCGCTAATCCGGGGCAAGGCGATCCCGTGGGTATCGGCCTGAAGCACAACCAGGGCCAGTACGCGAGTACTATCAGTTTCACTGGGAAAGGTGAAATTCGCTGCTTCCAGCGTAGCCTGTTTGGCCTCAACCTCCGCCTGGCGCGTGATGAGGATTGGCACCTCCTCTTTTTCTTCTTCCATAGCCCGTTGCAGCGGCGCCAACTGCGTCGCC
>CAYVKR010000123.1:0-8908 GCA_964452025.1 uncultured Anaerolineales bacterium | reverse complement strand
CCATATCACACAGCTGCCTGATCACCTGCAGCGTGTGCCGCGAGATCGTCCGGTCTACGTCTTCTGCGGCAGTGGGCTGCGGTCCATGCTGGGCGCCAGCGTGCTCCGACGCGCCGGGTTGGAGGACGTCCACGTGGTGTTGGGCGGCACGCGAGCCTGGCAGCGGGTGACTTGCACGACGCATCCGTAGCCTTTTTTGCCAACGCTTTTCAGAGACCGCCTCGCATGAGGCGGTCTCTTTGGCGTAACGTTTTTTGATGGGCCGTGAATCCTTTTTCCCTACAATGCGCAGCTCGTAACCGTCTACGGGTTTCCCGAGCGGTTTGGCTTGTCACCGTCCCTTCTTTATGGTAATATGATTGCAGGATGAGGGGATTCCGATGGATTCTTTTGAGGATTTAGAACGTGACGATCTTGACGACCTCGATGATGTAGACATCGAGCCGTCCCCCGCGCCAACTGTCACTCCGCGCCAGCTGCTGCTCCTCTGGCTGATTGCGGGGAGCCTTCTCCTGGCGCTGGTGCCCTTCGGCCTGTTCTCCCGCTCTCTCCGAGACGATATTCTGGCTGCCGAGGTCGAAATCGAGCAGATCCAGAGCCAACTGGCCGAGGAACCGACGCCGGAGCCCGACGTGCAGCCGCTGCTGGCGACCTTGGAGGCCCTTGAGCGGAAGATCACTCAGGTCGAGGACGTTGCCGATAGCATCAGCGGTACCTACGTCTACTGGCCGGCTGCCATGGACGCCGTACGCCGGTATGATCCCCAACAGCTGGCGTTGACCGCGCTGAATCATCAAGAGCAGCAGATCATATTACAGGGGGAAGCCGTCAATGATGCGGTGGTCGTCGATTACACGCGATCTCTGGAAGCCTCACGTCTTTTCTCGCGTGTCTTGATCCAGTCCATTCATCTGCTCAACCGCGAGGCGCTGACGGCGACGGTCACGCCCACGCCCATGCCCACGCCCACCGTCACGATGCCCTCCGCGACCATCACGGCGACGGCAACGCCCGGCCTGCGTGACGACTATGAAGTCGACGACTTTGATCCTGCGCCCATTTTTCTTGATCAGCCCCAGCTGCACAACTTCTACCCAGTCTATGACATCGACAAAGTCACCTTTCTGGCTAAGGCGCAGCGTTACTATCGCGTCTATACCACCGATTTGCGGCCCGGCGTCGACACGGTTCTGGACGTGCGTGTCGGCGGTGTGTCCTATCGTAACGACGACCGGGCGGCGGGCGATCTCAGTTCCGAGGTTGTCTTCCAGGCCGGCGGCTATGATACCGATGCCGTCGTGAAAATCTCCAACCGTGGCGAATTTGGCCCTGAGCAGCAGTACCGCGTCGTCGTGGAGGAGGTACTACCAACGCCGACGCCCACCTTCGCGCCAGAGACACCAACATCGACGCCCAGTCCCACGGCGACCGACACCCCTGTTCCCCAGCAGTCGCCGACGCCCGATCTGCGGGATCCCTTTGAACCCGATGACCCGCCTGCACCTCCCCTCATTGCGCTGGGAGAAACCCAACGTCATAGCTTCTATCCTGAGGCTGACGTGGATTATCTTGCGTTCCTGGCGAAGGCCGGGCGGACCTATCGCGTCTCCACGTCGAAGCTGGCGCTGGGTGTGGACACGGTGCTTACTGTCACCGTCGGCACCCAGGTCGAGGTGAACGACGACCGCGCGCCCGGTGATCTGGGTTCTGAGGTCGTGGTGACGGTTCCAGACGACCGTGACTATGAAGCGCTCATCACCGTGGCGAACCGGGGAGAGTACGGCGCTGATGCCTACTACCAGATCTCTCTCAAAGAAGTGGCACCCACGCCTACCCCGACGGCGACGCCGACCCTGACGCCAGAGGCCGAGAGCGAATCATCTGCGTCTAGCGTTCGGTCGCCTGGGGTGGGGCGGACGGTGCCACGGTGGCGTCTCTTCCCCCGGAGCCAGACCTTCCTCAATCCAGAAGCCGTCCGCTTTGTCATCATTTTGGAGATGGAGGCGACGGCGCCATGAGTATGTTGCGCGATCTCGATCCCAACCTGCCGGAGCGCGACCGCTTGCTCTTCCCCATCGCTGTGGGGCTGAGCGTCGCTGCTCTGCTGGGCAATCTGCTCTTGCTGGGCGGCGTCCTCTATCCTCGCTGGCAGCAGTGGCAGGAAGTGAATGAGCGTCTGACGGAGACCAGGCGCCAGCTGCAGGTGGCGCAACGCGAGCAGGAGCGCTGGACGCCGGAGCAGGTGCGCGCCGACATCGAAGCGACCAGAGCTGAACTGACCGAAGCGGCAGCCACTGTCTTCTTGGGCGAGGATGAGGCCGCCGCCGCGCTGGATCGGCTCTACCGCTACGCCGACGAGACCGAGGTCAATATCCTGAGTATCCAGTCCGACGCCGTACCGCTGCCGGAGATTGAGGATACCTCGACGCTCTATTCCGTCCAGACCTTTCGCCTGGAAACGCAGGGGGAGACCCATAACCTGCTGGATCTCCTGGGCCAGCTGGAAGAAACAGCCTACCTCGGCTTCAACGTCACCAACGTGAAGTTGCAGGCCGGTGCCTCTATCGACAGTCTCATCTTTGACGTAATCCTCTATACGTCGCCTTATGCGAACGGCGCGCGCCCTCCCGGCGAGAGCGACTTGCCCGTGGTGCTGCTGGAGCAGACCTGGGAGGCGGGGCGCTGGCAGCAGGCTATCGATCTGCTCAACCAGCTGCTGCAAGAGGATCCTTCCAACGAGGTGTGGCTGGAGCGTCTTTATCGTGCGCGCGTAAACTATGGGAACGAGCTGCTGGAGGATGGTCAGGCGTCGGCGGCTCGAACCCAGTTCGAAATCGCACTACAGATTGATCCGATGGGAGCGGAGGCGGTCGCCGGCCTGCAGCAAGCTGAGGGATTCCTCGCGCCGACGCCTGCGTCGGAGACGACCCTCGAAGCGCAGTTGGATGTGGCCTGGCAAGCGGAAGACTGGGAGACGGCCCTCGACCTGCTACAGCAGCTTCGTGGTGTAGAACCGGGGCGGGCTGAGTGGGAAGAAAAGCTCTACGCGGCCGAGGTCAACTATGGCTATCAGCTGATGGAGGAGGGCGACTATCAGGAGGCCAAAGAAGCTTTCAGCCGGGCACTGGCGGTCAATCCCGGTGGCCCAGAGGCCGAGGAAGGGCTGCGGCTGCTCTTCGGTGAGGCGACGCCCACGGCAACGCCAAGGCCGACCGCCACCCAACCAACCGTGCAGGTCTACACGGTTCGCCAGGGCGATACTCTTTACTCCATCGCGCGCCGCTTCGGCGTGACGCTAGAGCATCTGATGGCGGTCAACGGCCTCACCAACTATAATATCGCAGTGGGACAGCAGCTCCGCATCCCTGCGCCGTAAGGAAACCACTCGATTTGAACAAAAAGGGTCTCTGGGATTTCGCCGGGTGGCCCAAAAACGATCTTAAATTTTTACCACGGATGGCACGGATTTTCACTGATTCTTCATTTTCTGGGTGAATCTGTGAAATCTGTGGTTAAACTTTCAATCTGATCATTCGAAGTCCAGAAGATCCACAAAAAAGAGGCACCGTCGTTTTGGTGCCTCTTCTGCATTCCATCTGATTGACGATGGGCTATCTCCTGGGATTGGCTTCTAACCGGTCTCCGGTTATCCGTCCCCCGTCAGTATCTACCCGAAGCTGCCACCCCCTCCGCCGCTGCCCCCTCCACCGCCCCCTCCGCCGCTGAAGCCGCCGCTGCCGGAGCTCGAAGGCGAACTCTGGAAGGTGCTGGCGGTGCTGTTGAGCATGTTGATCAGCCCGTCGGACATGCTCTGCAAGCCACCCACCATGCTGTCGCTGGCTTCTTGTAAAGAGGGCGCGGATAGTCCCCCAGCTCGACTGGGCGAGGCCAGGCTTTTGCGTCCACCGTTACGCGGAACGTAGTAGGGTCGGTACCAGACGGGCATGGGGACCGTGGTAGTACTCGGCAGCTCTGTGAACTTCTTCACCCAACGCTTCTCCAGGCCGAAGGCGATGGCGTAGGGCAGATACGTCTCGAAGAGATCGGTCGCTTCCTTGAGATCGGTGTAACGCTCCAGATCCTGCAGGTAGCGCTTGAAGGCCTCCCACTTCAAGGCCGCCACTTTGCCCTGGCGAGTCTTCGCCGGCATAAACTGCGCGACGATGATCCCGACGATGCCCACGATGCCCAAGGCAATCGCTGGCAGCACCGGCACGTTGCTGAGTGAGGAAAGCACGCAGCTCAAACTGATCCAGGCGAGGACGCCCAGGACGATAATGCCAATGCCCAGCGCCGTAAACCGTCCGCGCACCGCCTGCGGACCCGCGCGGAAGTATCCCCGCTCCACCACCTCTTTGTAGAGATGCTTGTGGATTTTGGGCAGATGCTTGTAGAATTTCTCCTTCAGATCCTCGAGATCGCGAGTGGAACGCGAGCCAAAGACGTACCGGATGAGATCGCGCTCGTAGGGCAGCAGGTCGTCGGTCGCTTTGTCCGTGCGTTTGAAGGTGAACTCGCGGTTGACGTTGCCGAAGATGCCCTCTTTTTGCTCTTCCTCGAAGACAAGATAGCCCCGCCGAGCCAGATCGACCAGGGTGGCGATGACGTCCTCCATGTCGGTCCGCTCATCCACCAGCGTCCCGGCGATGCCCGGCGGATCCTCCGACGGCGGCTGAGAGAGGAGGTCGGCGGGAATCGCCACATCGGGATCGCGTCCTCGCAGATACCAGAGCAGGATCAGCCCGGCGATGCCCCCGATCAATATGAGCACGCTCACAACGATCACGATGAGATCGACGACCGGCCTCATATCGGCGGTGCGTTGCCAACCTGCCGGAGAGCCAGCGACAATGCCGTGGGGGAACTGTACCCGCACCTCCATCTCCTGGCCTTGGGGAATGGTCTCCAGCGCCTCAAAGGTCACCGTCGATGTTCCCTCCCCGGTGATCTGGGCGTCCGTGAAATAGACCTCGACCGGCTCCGCAACAACGCCGTTCGGCAGGTTCACCGTGACCGTGGCGTTCTCTACGCGCGCGGATAACCCTGACGGGACAGCCTTCCACCAGAGCTGATCTCCGTCCTCGTAGTAGTGCAACGCGCCGTGTACACGATAGCGCAATCTAAACGCCACGCGCCCCTCGGTCGGCGGGAAATACCAGCGGATGTAGAAATCGCCATCCTCGGTATAGGTCTCAAAAGTCCTGGCTCCCTCACTGGAGATGGGCTGGAAAGCGTTGCCAGCCTCATCAAAGACCTGCACCTCGGTGATTTTGGTGATTCGAGACATATCGATGTTGCGGGAGACAAAGGTAAAGGTCCCGCCCGAGAAGGCCAACACCTGGGTCTCTTCGACCCAGAACGTGCCGTCCTCATTGAGTGTGATATCCACGTTGAATTCCTGCCAGTATCCGCTCTTTCCTTGTAGCCGGGCGTGTGAGAACTGCACGCCGAGGAGGCTCAGGAGCAATAGGACCCCAGCTATAGCTAGATAAAACTTGCGTCGCATACCGTTTACTCCTTATAGACTCGATTCTGAGTGGTCGGATGACGAATCATCCCAGATGTCCTTACCTGCTCTTCATTTTAGCACAGGGCCCGCAGAAATATAGGTGATTGCAGAGGATGGGTAGAGGATAAATTATTGGGGAAATGTAGCCGCGATTTCTGAATCGCGCACCCTGAAGCGCGAAATGGATTTCGCGGATTTTTCCTATATTCTGTCGTATACTCCCAAAGAGCTTCTTTGGAAGACACTTGACACTTTTTCATGAATCGGTTACAATATTAGTGTTGGATTGAGTGGGCTTGCAGTCTGGGCAGAAGCACCCGGATCACCACTTGCGGGTGCTTTTTGTTGTATCAGGGCTCACTGGTTAATATCATTTGCACAGGAGTGCGAAAAGGAAGTGAAGAAACACTATGAGTGATAAAGAAACCGGAACAGTTAAGTGGTTCAATGCATCCAAGGGCTACGGCTTCATCTCTCGTGAAGAGGGCGAAGACGTCTTTGTGCACTACTCCGCCATCAAGGCGCAGGGGTTCAAGACCTTGGAAGAGGGTCAGCGCGTTGAGTTCTCCATTGAGGAGACGCCCAAGGGCCTACAGGCCGCAGACGTGGAAATCGTCGGTGGGAGCTCTTCGAGCACTGAGACCCGCACGAGTTTTTGGTAAACCGTTAAACTTCATGCAAGAGCCGCTCAATCATTGAGCGGCTCTTTTTTGTCCGGGATCTGCTTTTAGCCCAGGTAGATCCTGGTTTTGTTCCTCGCAGCAAGAAGTTGATGTGCGCTGAGGTTAATGCGCATGGCAAAGATAACTGGAAGCCACCTATTGCGTCTGAGCCACCCTGGAACCGTTTCGTTTGCCCGCAGCCGGCGTGCGGTTGGAAGTTTTGAAAACTAGTGCATAATTGAGTTGTAACTGAGACGGTGCTTTCGAAGGCAACAGGTGCGTGCTGAATGCGTTTGATGAGGAGATGGCTTGAACGAGACAGCCAAGGATCTGGGAGACCGTTGGGCTCGTGTGCTTGCGGAAGCCGGCCCTGAACCCTTGTCTGGCAAGGCAGAGGCTAAGGTGAGATCGCTGGCGGCGGAAGCGGTGGATCTGGTCCAGTCCAACGTAGAGGATGCGGGCCGGGCGCGCCAACTGGGCGCGGAGCTTTTCACATTGGCACCGCCAGTTCCTGCCGTGACGCCTGCGCTCCAGGAGGCCTGGCTGACAACGGCTCAGAACTCCTTGTCGACCGAGCAGGAGGTGGTGAAACGTCCCTGGCTGATCAGGCTTGGAGGTGAGTTGGCGCTGGGCTTCTGGTGCGCCTATCTTGAGACGACCCGCGCTACCGATGCGGCTGTCATCCAGCGGCTGCGGCACGATCTTAAGACGCCGCTGAATTCCATCACCGGCTTCTCCAAGGTGATATTGAGAGGTCTCGATGGCCCCATCACTGATCTTCAACGAGAAGACCTGACCATTATCTTCGAAAGTGGGACGTGCTTGTTGAGGATGATCGATGACGTGATGGGCGCGATGCAGCGAGATGCGGCGCAGCGCCAGGGAGCCTGTGGCGTCACAGATCTCGCTATCCTGCTGGGCGATCTGGTGTCGACGGCCCAACCCCTGGTGGAGAGGCACGGACATCAGTTGCATCTGGAGCTCGAAGGACACCTGGGGGCGCTTCCGGTGGCGTATGCGCAGACCCGTTGGGCGCTGCTCGACCTCGTACTGGCGATGGGGCACCTTGCGGATCATGCCATTATCACACTGTCGGCCCACAGGACCCCGGACGATATGGGCGTTTTACTTGCATTCAGTGTTCAGGGGGCAGGCGTTCCGTCCGATACAGAGACGTTAGAAGCGGCGCTGCGGCTGGGCGCCCCGCGTCAGTTCTGCACCGGCCTCGGTGGTACACTGAGGGTGGACACCGGCGAACCGGATGCCGTGCGCGTGGAGATTCGCTTGCCGGACACAGCCGTTGAGCCGATCTAGATATTCGTAGTACGTGCCAGAGTTTATTAAAAGAAGGGAGGGAGAGATGCAAATCGTAAGTGATCGCGGGATGGATTTGACATCAGAACAGCGGGAGGGACTGGAGATTCACCTTGCACCGTTAATCATTCATCTTGATGGCGAGACCTACGTCAGTGGGGTGGACGTGCAGCCCAACGAGTTCTACGAGCTGCTGCTTTCGGCGGAGGGCATGCCGACGACCTCGTTGCCATCGCCTGGTGATTTCGCAGAGCTCTACCGCGAGATCGCAAAGGCGGACCCTGACATTCTCTCGGTACACATTTCCTCGGGCCTTAGCAGCACCTTCAACTCGGCGCGACAAGGGGCGCGCATGGTGCCCGAGGCGAACATCGCTTTTTTTGATACCATGACGCTCTCCGGCGCGGAAGGCTGGCAGGTCGAAGCGGCGGCGCGCGCGGCTCAGGCCGGCTGGCCCCTGGAGCGCATTCTAGCGCTTCTGGAACAGGTGCGGGACGTCACCGAGACGCTCTTCACCCTGCCGGATCTCAAGTATCTCATCCACGGTGGACGGATCAGTCACATCAAAGGTTTGCTGGCCTCCATGTTGAATATCAAACCTGTGATCGGTGTGAGCAAAGAGGATGGGCGGTATTACCAGCGGGCCCAGCAGCGCACGCTCAAGCGGGCGATCCGCAAGATCGTTGACATCATGGCGGAGGATGTAGGGGTTGGCAACGCGTTGCGGGTGAAGGTCATGCACGCTAACAACTCGACAGATGCAGCCACGCTCCGTGATCTGATCGATCAACGCTTCGATTGCACCTGGCTGCCGGTGGGTTCCATCGCACCGGTGCTGGGCGCGCACACCGGGCCTGGGTTAGTCGGGGCCGCCTACGCGCCCGAGGCGAAATATCCTGATCTCCCGTAAGCGGGGTGAAAGCGTCGAAGACTGACCGGAGACGGGAGGGGCCGTTTCGTATCAACGGATCAGGCGGATTCACCGGATGAATCAGCATCGCCGGCCATCCGACCATCCGACCACCCGACTATCTGACTATCCGACTAATTCCCAGCGCTACCAACGCCCCGAAGCCCGAGCTGATGAAGTTCACCCAGTCGTTGGTCAGCCAACGCCAGCCGCGCACGTGCTCGTTGAGCGTGCCGTCGGGATCAATAGGCTTCTCCGTCTCCTTGGCGCGCCCGGGCGAGTAGTAGATCGCCTGCACCGTCGCGCCCAGCAGACTGTCGAGCAGGGAGCCCGCCAGGCCGCCGACGGTCGCCGCAAGCGTCAGCCCCAGCGCGTCGCCCCACTCCGTCGCGGCGAGGCGCGCGAAGCCTGCACCGCCCAGCGCCTTGTCGATCCCCAAAAAGAGCGCCGTCGCCAATCCGATGCTCGCGCCGCCCGCCAGCGTCGCCAGCGTGCCCAGCCGCGAGACGCCGC
>CAYVKR010000122.1:0-8934 GCA_964452025.1 uncultured Anaerolineales bacterium | reverse complement strand
GATTCACCCAGAAAATGAAAAATCAGTGAAAATCCGTGCCATCCGTGGTAAAAATCTATGATCGTCTTTGGGCCACCCGGCGAAATCCTAGAGACCCGAATAAACTACTGGGCGTGACCGCACGCCCAGTAGTTTATCTAGTCTTCGCTTTTGGGCGACGCGTTTAGATGATATCCAATGCTTTCCCCACCTTTGCCATGATCTCCAGCACCTCTTCCAATTGCTCATCGGTGTGAGTTGCGATGTAACTGGTGCGCAGCAAGGAGAGATTGGGCGGCACGGCGGGCGGGATCACCGGGTTGGTGTAGACGCCGGATTCAAAGAGCATCTTCCAGGCGTGCAAGGTCTTGTCTTCGTCCCGGATGATGATGGGAATAATGGGTGTTTCGGTATTACCCACGTTGAAGCCCAGATCCCGGTAGCGGCGGCGCATAAAGGCAGCAATCTCGTTGAGGCGCTCGATGCGCTCCGGTTCTTCCTGCATCACCTCAAGCGCGGCGAGAGCCGCAGCGGCATTGGGCGGCGAGATGCTGGCGCTGAAGATCAGCGAGCGCGCCGTATGCTGGATGTACTCGATGACGTCGGCATCGCCCGCAATGAAGCCGCCCAGCGAGGCGAACGACTTGCTGAAGGTGCCCATGATCAGATCGACGTCGTCGGTCACGCCGTAGTGCGCCGACGTGCCGCGCCCGCCGCCTAATACACCCACGGAGTGCGCATCGTCGACCATCAGCCGCGCGCCGTGCTTCTTGCAGACCGGGATCATCTCTGGCAACGGCGCCGTCTCACCGCCCATGCTGAAGACACCGTCCACGACGACCAGGGCGCCCGCTTTGTCCGGCACCGAGGCCAGGGCGCGATCCAGCGATTCCACGTCGTTGTGTACGAAGCGCTTCATCTGCCCGTAGGCCATCTTACAGCCGTCGATGATGCTGGCGTGATCCTCTTTGTCGGTGATCACGTAATCGTGGCGCCCGACCAGCGCGGAGATCGTGCCCACGTTGACCTGGTAACCGGTGCTGAAGACCAGCGCGGCTTCTTTGCCGACCCATTCGGCCAGCCGGCGCTCCAGTTCCAGGTGCAGCTCCAGCGTGCCGTTGAGGAAGCGTGAACCGGTGCAGCTGGGGCCATAGGTCTCGATGGCCTCGATGGCTGCCTGTCGTACCTTGGGATGCATGGTCAACCCCAGGTAGTTGTTCGAGCCGATCATGATCATCCGGTGATCGCCGATAAGTGATTCGGTGCCTTCGTTGTTGCTCAAGGGGATGAAATACGGGTAAAGGCCAGCTTCCTGGGCCTCTCGGGCCTGCTTGAACCCCCCACAGCATTTCTCAAAAATATCCATGATACCATCCTTTCCACTGGCATGCATTTTGATAACAGTTCCTCATTGTATGGCCTTGACTGGAAGTGTCAAGCCAGCGTTCTTTTTGACGTAAAGTCTGATCTGCAACCTACGGTGATGGCGATTTTCATGCGGTGGCAGATCTTCTGAGATCAAAAGGTTGACAGTGTGTCGCTTTCAGGTACCATGCTCGCGTGGCGAAAGGAAAGGTTGGGCTGGGACGGCGAGGGGAATCGTTGGCGGCGGAGGCATTGGCGCGCCATGGATACAGACTCGTCACGCGGAATTGGTATTGCTCCGAAGGGGAGGTTGACATCGTCGCTGCGCGCAATGGTGAACTGACCTTCTTTGAAGTTCGTACGCGGCGTGGCAAAGCGTACGGTATACCTGAACAGTCGGTGCGACCGCGCAAACGAGCCCGTATGGAAGCCGTCGCGCGGCGCTATATCAGTGAAGAAGTCGACAGCCTGGACGTCGCCTGGCACCTGGGACTCGTCGCGCTGCAGATGGATCGGCGTGGTCGTGTGGTGCGCATAACTGTCTATCCTGATCTGGAAGGAGAACCGTGGGACGTAGAGATCTGACTCCGCTGGTCGCCGTTGTTGGCCCGACGGCCATCGGCAAAACTAGGCTGGTGGCCCAGGTTGGCCCGACGTTCAAAGTCGAGGTCGTTTCCGCCGATTCGCGACAATTCTACCGGGGTATGGACATCGGCACGGCGAAACCGACGGCAGAGGAGCGGGCTCGCGTTCCCCATCACCTCGTGGACATCGCCGATCCTGAAGAGACCGTGGGTCTGGCAAAGTTCTTGAATCTGGCTCACCGGGCAATTTCCGAGATTGCCGAGCGCGGCAAGCGACCCTTCCTGGTAGGTGGCACCGGTCAGTACGTACGTGCGCTGTTGCGTGGTTGGCAGGTGCCCAACGTGCCGCCGGACAAGGAACTCCGGGCGAAGTTTGAGGCGCTCGGCGAGTGTGATCCTGATGCACTCTGGGCGCGCTTATTGGAGCTCGACCCGGAGGCGACGACGTTCATCCATCCCAATAACCTGCGCCGCATCATCCGCGCGCTGGAGGTGACCATCAAGACCGGACGGCCCTTTTCTGAGCTCCGGCGTCGCAAGCCGCCGCCGTATCGGGTGCTCAAAATTGGGCTGACCATGGACCGTGACGCCCTGTATGCGCGCGCGGACGCCCGCGTCGATGCCATGATGGAGGCGGGATTGCTGGATGAGGTGCGCGGCTTGCTGGAAGCGGGCTACACCTGGGAGATGCCCGCCATGTCGGCCCTGGGGTATCAGCAGTTCCGCCCCTACTTCGTGGGTGAGGCGACGCTAGATGAGGTCGTTGAGCGTATCAAATTGGATACTCACGATTTCATTCGGCGGCAGTACACCTGGTTCCGTCTCAACGCATCGGATATCCACTGGCTGGACGCCGCAGAGTCACCGGTAAGGGCTGCGCGAGTGCTTTTGGAGGATTTCTTGGGCTGATGGGTGGGACTCCAATGGTCATACAAAAACGCGGGGATGCTAGCATCCCCGCGTTCTGTAATCGGCGGTCGAGTGGGCTAGCTCATCTTGAGCAGCCGGTCGATCTTCCGGCGATTGAAGCCCACTACGAGCTTCCCATCGATGAGAATCTGTGGCACGCCCTGCTGCCCGCTGCGTCGGACCATATCCCGCGCGGCGCGCCGATCCCGGGAGACATCCACGTCAGTGTAATGGATGCCCTTCTTATCCAGATACCGCTTGGCGGACCGGCAGTGGGGGCACGTTGGGGTTGAAAAAACGACGACCTTCGGTTGCTTGCTCATAATTCACTCCTTTTCCCACAATATTGTTAACCATTTCTATTTTAATAAATCGGTCGAGATTGTCAAGCGTCCCCCCATTTTTAGCACTCTCGCCGTGAGAGTGCTTGACAAAAAATGGAGCCTATGTTATTATTATGGATGTTGTTAGCACTCAATTCTTTAGAGTGCTAAGAAGCGTAAACCACAACATTCAGTATGGATGGAGGTAAAAAGATGAGTGTTAAGATTCGACCCCTGGGTGATCGTGTTATCGTAGAGCCCATCGAGGAGCAAGAGCAGACCATTGCTGATGGTAAACTCGTGCTTCCCGATACGGCCAAGGAAAAACCCCAACATGGCCAGGTTTTGGCCGTTGGCCCCGACGTCATCACCGAAGATGAAGACGGCAACGTCATCGGTGTGCAAGAGGGCGACATGGTGATCTACGCCAAATACGGCGGCACCAACTTCAAGACCCGTGCAGGTCAGGAACTGCTGATTCTGCGTGAAGATGACATTCTCGGCGTCATTGAAGAGTAACGACGTTTTCAAAGCTACAATCATTTAGGAGGAACAGGTAACTATGGCTAAGCAGCTTAAGTTTGGAAGTGAGGCACGTGCGGAATTGAAGAGCGGGATGGACACCCTGGCCAAGGCCGTGGTGACCACCCTGGGCCCCAAGGGTCGCAACGTTGCCCTGGATAAGAAGTGGGGATCCCCCACCATCACGCATGATGGTGTGACCGTTGCTAAAGAGATCGAGTTGAAGAAGCCCTTCGCCAATATGGGCGCACAGTTGCTCAAAGAGGCAGCGACGAAGACCAATGATATCGCGGGTGACGGCACCACCACCGCGACTTTGCTGGCTCACGTGCTGATTGAAGAAGGCATGAAGAACGTTGCGGCTGGCGCCAATCCCATGCTCCTGAAGCGTGGCATCTTGGCTGCTGCTGAGGAAGTTGCCAATGCCATCGGCGGGGCAGCCGTAGACGTAGACACGAAAGACGACGTTGCTAACGTTGCTTCCATCTCTGCGCAGGACCGCGAGATCGGCGAGCTCATCGCCGAGGTGATGGACAAGGTCGGCAAAGACGGCGTCATCACCGTGGAAGAGTCCAAGAGCCTGGCGTTTGAGAAAGACTACGTCGAGGGTATGCAGTTTGATCGCGGGTACATCAGCCCGTACTTTATCACCGACTCCGACTCCATGGAGGCTGTGATCGAAGATGCGTACATCCTCATCACCGATGCCAAGATCTCCGCTGCTCAGGATCTCGTGCCTGTGCTTGAGAAGCTGGTGCAGAAGGGCGTTCGCAATCTGGTTGTGCTGGCCGAAGACATCGACGGCGAAGCGCTGGCCACCCTGGTGGTCAACAAGTTGCGTGGTATGCTTGACGGTCTGGCCATCAAGGCCCCCGGCTTTGGCGACCGCCGCAAGGCCATGCTGCAGGACATTGCGACCCTGACCGGTGGCCACGTCATCACCGAAGAAGAGGGTCGTCAGCTGGAAAGCACGACCTTGAATGACCTGGGACGCGCTGACAAGGTCATCAGCACCAAAGATGAGACCACGATTGTTGGCGGGCATGGCAGCAACGACATGATCCTGGCGCGCGTCAACCAGATCAAGTCCCAGATTGAGACCACCACCTCTGACTACGACCGGGAGAAGTTGCAAGAGCGTCTGGCCAAATTGGCCGGCGGTGTTGCCGTTATCCGCGTTGGTGCGGCCACCGAGACTGAGCTCAAAGAGAAGAAGCATCGCGTCGAGGACGCGCTCAGCGCCACACGCGCAGCCGTCGAAGAGGGTATCGTGCCCGGCGGTGGCGTTGCGCTGCTCAACGCTATGAAGGCATTGGATGGCTTTGAGATGACCTATCCCGATGAACAGACGGGCGTCATCATCCTGCGCAAGGCGCTGGAAATGCCCATCCGCAAGATCTCCGGAAATGCCGGCGAGGAAGGGGCTGTCATTCTGGCCGACGTTCGCCGCCGTCAGAAGAACGAGGACAACGACCACATCGGCTACGATGTGCTTGACGGAGAGTTCAAAGATATGCTTACTGCCGGCATCATTGATCCGGCGAAGGTGACCAAGGGCGCGCTGCTCAATGCGGCCTCAGTGGCCAGCATGGTGCTCAGCACCGAAGCGCTCATCACCGACATCCCTGAAGAAGAACCTGATATGCCTGCCGGGGGCGGCGGCGCTGGTGGCATGGGGGGTATGGGTGGCATGGGCGGCATGATGTAGGCTGACCCCAAAGCCAACGAGTAAGAAGTAAGAAAAAGCCCCCGATGGGAATCGGGGGCTTTTTCGCTTCTGCTATTGAAAAACGCTTCATCAGGAGGACAACAGCCGCTCCGCTTTCGGGGTTAGCGTCCAGAAGCGCACGTTCTGTTGGCGCGCCCTGCAGCCCGACTTCAACGGGCACCCCGTACAGCCATCGCTACACTGTGCTGATTCCGTGAGGTAGCCTTGCTGAGCCAGCCGCTGAATCATATCCTCGATCAATGGTGGCGTGACATCTAAACGATGCGCCAACTCCTCTGGCGTCTGCATCCGATTGCTCTCTCCAAGCTCGCGCAGTAGTTGCTTAAGCACGTGTCAGCCTCCCATCAGCCAGCGTCCGAGTTGGTAGACGGCGGTGCCGGCGCCCAGCGAGACGGCCAACATCAAACCCAGACTAATCAGCGTCCATTTGAGATTCGTTTCCTGCTTGATGGCTGCCACGGTGGGAATGCAGGGAATGAAGAGCATCTGTGTGACCAGCAGCGCCAGAGCCGCTGGGGCGCTGATCAGCGCCGGTAGCGTCGAGGGCAGATCTCCAAAGAGTATGCTCAACGTCGCGATGGTGTTCTCTTTGGCGATAAAGCTGGTAAACAGCGCCATCATGAATTCCCAAGACAGCCCCATCCACGCGCCGATGGGCTCCAATCTGCGCCCGGCCAGGGCCAGGTAGCTCTCCGATGGGTCGCCCGTTGGAAAATAGGAGACAATCCAGATCAGCACGGAGACGGTCAGGATCACCGTGCCGGCCTTTTTCACAAAGGCAACCACGTTTTGCCAGACGTAGAGTCCAATGGTCCTCAGGTTGGGGACGTGGTAAAGGGGTAGTTCCATGATAAACGCGACGGGTTCGCCCTGGAAGATGAGGCGGTGAAGCAGAATGCCCAGCCCGGCCAGCACGATGAGGTTGCTGGCGACCAAAGCCCAGGCAATAAGGCTGGCGGCGTCGCCGAAGAAAGCAGACGCCAGTACTGTGGTGACGACCAGTCGCGCCGTACAGGGTACCAGCGGTGCCAACAGGATGGTCAGCAGGCGCGCACGTTTGGTCTCGATGATGCGCGTTCCCAGGATAGCGGGGACATTGCAACCAAATCCCAGCAGCAGGGGAATGAAACTCTTTCCATGTAGCCCCATGAGGTGCATAAAGCGGTCCATCAGATAGGCGATGCGCGCCATATAGCCGGTATCTTCCAGGACGGCCAGAATGGTGAAGAAGATGCCCAGGATGGGGAGGAAGGTGACGACCATGCCAGCCCCGCCGATGACGCCGTCGGCAAGCAGATCGGCGAACCACGAGGGGCCGTAGGAAAGCGCCAGGCTGCGCGTGCCCTCGGCGACCTGCGAGAGCCACGTCTCCATAATCTGCTGGAGCGGTGTGCCCACCGTGTAGGTCAGCCAGAAGACGGCGCCCAGGACCAGCAGCAGGACGGCGGTCCCCCAGAGCGGATGGGTGAGCACTTTGTCGAGCCGGGTGGTGAATCCTACACGTCCCACCTTGGGTTGAACGACGGCGGCGCGCACCATCCGCTCGATCCAGGCGTAGCGGGCGCCGGCGATATCGACGATGGCGTCCTCGTGCTGGTAAAGCCGCGCGTTAACTTCCTGCCAGAGATCAGCGGGTAGCCGCCCTTCCATCATCTCAAGGATTTCTTCATCGCCTTCCAGCAGTTTCAAGGCGACCCAGGGGGCAGGATAAGGCCGGGGAACGTAGTCCGCGATCAGATCGAAGATCTCTTGCATGACGTTCTCATGCGCCGGCAGAATCGTCGGCCGCCGAGGATGATAGGGCTGCGCCCCGTTCAAAAGGCCCTGGATCGTTTCCACCAACCGCAGCACGCCCTTTCCATGGGTGGCACTCATAGGCACCACGGGGATGCCCAGAGCGGTAGAGAGGACCTCGGCCTCAATCTGAATACCTTCTTGCTCTGCTACGTCGATCATATTGAGGGCCAGCACGACGGGCGCCGGCAGCAGGAGTAGTTCCGCCAGCAGGTAGAGGCTGCGTTCCAGTACCGCAGCATCTACCACGGCGACCACCACGTCCGGCTGAGATTGGATGATGAAGTCGCGTGTGATCCGCTCCTCCTCCGAGTTGGCGGTGAGGCTATAGGTGCCTGGCAGATCGATGAGCTCGAAAGTCAGCCCTTCGTGTTCCAAGCTGCCGACCTTCTGCTCTACGGTTTTGCCAGGCCAATTGCCAACGTGTTGATTAAGTCCGGTCAGAATATTAAAGAGTGTCGATTTTCCGACGTTAGGTTGCCCGGCCAGAGCTACCGTGATGGTTTCCTGTTCCTGCATCTGTGATTGGGTCTTGCTTTCAGTGAGCGCTGGATATGCCATGATTTATTCCCATTTTCGTTAGTTATGCCTGCCGTGATGACCGGGATGTGGCCCAGGTCCCAGATGCTGGTGCGGCCTCGCGGTTCCATTCCCTGCCAGCAGCACCCTGCGAGCTTCGCCTCGCCCCAAGGCGACCTGCGAACCGCGTACCGCAACGATCACGGGACCAAAACCGCTGTTCCGCATCATGGTGATGGTGGCACCAGGCGTGAAGCCCATCGCCGCCAAACGGCTGACAAAACCACGACCACCATGTAGGGCGCGGACCTTTCCGCTTTCTCCGTTATTTAGCTGAATCAAGGGTGTCACGTATCCTACCTCCTCAAGACGATGCTGTATTCGTGGTCCAAATAGTATCCGCGATGTGGGCGGGTAGATCCACGGTATTGGCTCTGATTTCGATGCGCGTGTAGTCCGCGTTGTGTTGAAGCACCCGCAAGCGGCTTGATGGATTGATCTGGTGCGCGCGAAGATAGTGCAACAAATCCGGTGACTCCGGCGCGATGCGCACGACGCGGCACGTGCTACCAGGCTCGCGCGTTCGCAACGGCCTTCCTGGCTCTAGCTGCTCTCCCGGTCGCAGCGGGCCGCCGTGCGGACAGGCGTCGGCGTCATCCAATAGATCTGCCAATCGCTCTGTGATCTCGTTGGCGACTGCGTGTTCCAACCGGCACGCGATCTCGTGAGCGTCATCCCACGACACATCGAGCTGATCCGTCAGGAAACGTTCCCACAGACGATGGCGGCGCAACAGAGCAACAGCAATGCTCTCTCCCTCCGGGGTCAACATCGCGCCGTGGTAAGGATGGTACGTGACCAGTCCTTTGTTCGCCAGCTTGCGAATCATTTCGTGGATGGAGACCCGGGAGAAGCCAAAATAGGCTTGTAGGTCTGAGAGGGGGACGGGTGTTTCTGCATCGTTCCGCAGGCGGTAAATGGCGCCTAGATAGTTTTCTTCGCTCTCTTGTACGTCAACTTGGCTCATAAGCTTATCCAGATAAAAAGTGCCACGGTCCGCTAATAATATAAGGTATGCCTTACATAACTTGATTATAACATTTGTTGTCCTGGTGTCAATGGTGACTCACCCGAAAAAAGGGGGGGCTCTTTTGGATTTCGCCGGGTAAATATGCTCAAATCCCCACTGAATTGTCACCCTGAGCGCAGC
>CAYVKR010000121.1:2037-8968 GCA_964452025.1 uncultured Anaerolineales bacterium | reverse complement strand
ATGGGAAGCCGCCTATGGCGTTTGAGCGACCCTGGAACTGCTTCGTTTGCCCTTTTGCTCCCTGATATTGCTCCTTTCTGATTCTATGCTATCATGTCTAAAATCCAAGGAGGCGACTGTGCAAGACCCTACACAAGACTCTCCGTTCCTCAAACCGGAGAAGGTAGATTGGTTGGAAAAGAGCGGCGCTGAAGAGCTGGATTCCGATCAGCAGGCCCTGCTCCTGGCGTTTGCGCAACTCGAATCAGAATTGGGGCAGGATCTTTCGCAAGCCGAAAAAGAAGCCTTGAATGCTATGGGCGAACAGATGTCCGACGCGGACTCTCAGGAAATCGTGGATGCGGTGAGAAAAGTCGTCAACGCTCCCTCTGATCCTGAACGCGCCATATCTTGGTCGGAGTTGGAACGGCGCTCCGAGTGACGTCAGCTCCTTGCTAACCTATTCAGGCTTTCTTCACTTTCTCCAGGCCCCAGAGATCCACCACGATCATAATTGCCGCTATCAAGATGGGTGACTCCGTCAGTAGCGGCGAATTCGTTTTGAGTATGTATGTTGGGCCAGCGGGCGGATGTAGAATCTCTCCTAGCCATACGCCCGTATCTTCTTCGGTCTCATCGGAGACCTGCGCGGGCAGTCCAAAGAGCTCGTAGAAACGTTCCCCGTATCGGCTGCCACGCGTCTCCAACCGGTTGCCATCTGGCAGTTGGATCTGATACCGGGGTAGATGCAGCAGCAAGCGGTCCACGATGTTCCACAGTTCAGCGATCTGAGCCATAGGCTTACCGTCGGTCCCGCACAGCGCAAAGCGATCCCCGCGCCACCAGCTGCGATTCTGCCATTGAAGACGGCCCACCTCGTTTTCCTGGGCGTTGTGCAGTGTGATCTCTTCCGGCTGTGGGCCGGCGTGGGCGGCAGGCCAGGTCGCCTCGAGCAGCAGCTCCTCGTCCGTGTTGGTCAGTCGGTAGCGGTATGTGTAGACCTCTGAGAAGGCGTCACGGTACAGATGATAGCTCATGAATTTATCTTCTCCTCGACGGTTTCCTCTTCCAATGAGCGGAGCAGCGCCTCAGCCGGACCTCGGTTGACGCCACGCGATTGGCCCGTCTGCACGTCCTCGGTGACGATACCCATCTCTGTCAGCAGATCGATGATGCGCGCCGAGCGGGTGTAGCCAATGCGGAGCCGGCGCTGCAGCAGCGAGATGGACGCGCGGTCTTCGCCGAGCAGCACCTCGACGGCGGCGGGCACCAGCTGATCCTCGAACTGATCCGTCGGCTCGTCAAATTCGGGGAAGAGCGAGGGCTGCACCAGTGCCTCTTCCAGTCCGGGCGGCGCTTCGGGTATGGCTGCCTCGGGGATCGTAGACCCAGGCTCCGTCGTCTGATACCAGTAGTCGATGAGCCGGTCGATCTCCAGGTTGGAGACAAAGGTCCCCTGGAGCCGCAGCGGCTGGCCCGCGTCGGGCGGCAGGAAGAGCATGTCGCCCTGACCCAGCAGTCGCTCGGCGCCGGGCGTGTCCAGAATCACGCGGGAATCGATGGACGACGCCACGGCGAAGGCGATGCGTGATGGGAAGTTGGCCTTGATCAGCCCCGTGACCACGTCGGTGCTGGGCCGCTGCGTGGCGACGACCAGGTGGATGCCCGTGGCGCGCGCCATCTGCGCCAGCCGGCAGATCACGCGCTCCGTCTCGTCGGCGGATTGCATCATCAGGTCGGCCAGCTCGTCCACGACCACCACGATATACGGCACGGTCTCCTTGCCTTCCATGTCGGTGACGCGGTGGTTGTAGTCCTCAATATCGCGGGCGCCCACGTCGGCGAAGCGCCGGAAGCGGCTGTCCATCTCCCGCATCACCCAGCGCAGGGCAGGCACGACCTTTTCTACATCGACGATGACGGGCGAGAGCAGGTGCGGAATGTGATTGTACTGCGTCAGCTCGACGCGCTTGGGATCGATGAGCAGCAGGCGCAGCGTGTCGGGCGAGTTCTGCAGCAGCAGCGAGGTGATGGTCGCGTTGATGCAGACGGATTTGCCTGAGCCTGTTGCGCCGGCGATGAGCAGGTGCGGCATAGCCCGCAGGTCAGCGGCGACAGCGTTGCCGGAGACGTCCTGGCCCAGCCCCAGGCGCAGCGTGCCTTTGAGGCCCGCGAAGGCCTGTGACTCCATCACGTCGCGCAGTCCGACCACGGACGCGTCCTCGTTGGGCACCTCGATGCCCACCAGGCTCTTGCCCGGAATGGGCGCCTCGATGCGGATGGTCTTGGCGGAGAGCGCCAGCGCCAGATCATCGGCCAACGACGCGATCTTGCTGACCTTGACCTTGGTCCGCTTGCCGCTGCGCGACGTAAGGAAGAGCGGCTCCACGCCGTACTGGGTGATCACCGGGCCGGTATTGGTCTCCAGGACTTTGGCGGGCGCGCCCAGGCTGGCGAGGGTATCTTCGATGGTGCGCACCTGCTGGCGGATCAGGTCGAAACTGTAACTCTGCTCGGTGCTAACCACCAGGATCTCGCTGATCTGTGGGAGTTGCCAATGCGAGCCGGGTGGCAGCGGCGGAATGACGATGTCGATCTCTTCTTTTTTGGCGGGGCCGTTGATCTGTACCGCTTTCTCTTCGCTTTTCTTGGCACGCCGTGTAATGCGTTTGGACTTCTTCTCCGGCTGATCGGATGGCGCCAAGGCTTCCGAAAGATCGGCGGCTTCAAGCTGCTCCTTGCGTTGCCGGATGGCATTGGCGGTCATCTCTACAGCTTCTGCGGGCGATATGCCTGCAGTAAATGTAATGACCACCAGCCACCCCATCAGCAGCGTGATGACGACACCGGCAGGTCCCAGCGCCTGAAGCGCCAGGTTCAGGATAAATGCGCCGACGTATCCGCCGCCGGAACCCTGCTGCGCTAATGTGTAGATCGCCTCATCGGTCGAGATGATCTGCGCGTCGATAAAGTGAAACGTCGTCAGCAGGATGAAGAAACCCAGGATCACGCCGACGATCTGCTCTGGCTCAGGCCAGGGGATGCGCTCGCCAAAGCGGCGCAGCACTAGATACAGTCCAAAGCCGCCGATGAGCAGCGGTGTAGCGTACATGCCCCAGCCAAAGACCCGCTCCAGTGCCGTCAGCCAGGCCTGGGTCAAACGGCCCTGCTGTGCTGATAGGAAACTGAGGAACGTGAGCAGCGCGACCAGGATAAGTGCGATGCCTAACAGATCCAGCTGGCGGTCGCGGCTTAGCTGAATCAGCGGTCCTTTTTTCTTGCCGCGAGATTTCTTCTTTGTCATAAGGCCTTCATTCGACTGTAATCATCTCTCGTGGTATACGCACCAGGCGAAGGACTGGCTTGCTACACGGATATTATACCATCTGGGCGCTGAGAAGTAGTTGTCAGATTGGCTCGCTGTGGATGTGAGTACGTGTCAGATAAAGAGTCGTGTCATGCCATAGAGCAGTAGGTTACCAATCATGGGCACGGCGGTGCCGCTAGCCATGGCGGCCCACGCCGCAGCCGGGCGGTCTTTTTTCCAGAAGACCAGGCTCAGCACCAGGTTGACGAAAAACTGGAGCGTTCCCACGGCAAAAATCGCGATGAGCACCAGAGTGTCCAGCCAGCTCTGCCATAAGATCTGGTTGAGCGCCAACAACCCCAGGGTCAGTCCTACGAAGATCAGGCCGTTGATGAGAAATCCCTTGGTGATCTTCTCGTTGTGATCCATCATCACGTCTCTCCTTGCTCTTTGATGCTGTTGTCGCGCCGGAGCAGCAGGCGATACCAGCCGTGCTTCAGTTGGCCGACCTTGGGCAAGAACTCACCGACGAAGCGAAAACCGTGGTCGGCCATAAAAGCCTTGAGCGCGACCGGATCGTAGGCGCGGATGTTGAGCACTTCGACGCGTTCGCCCGCTGCCAGTGCGACCGGCTCGCCGAAATAGCTCAGCGTGACCTCTTGCTGTGGCTCGATAAAGAACGTGGTGCGCAGCGCATCCAGCGCCGGTTCCGCCAGCTCCTGGCTGACGATCTTGACGGCATCCTGAGGTACGTCCAGGCGCTCCAACAGGTTGGTAAAAAAGCGTCGATAATTCTGCGGCAGACGAGCGAAGCGGCCTTTCAGCGCGCCCAGTTCCTGCTCGGCCTGGGTCTTGGGCACCACGTCAAGATAGAGATAGTTACCCGGCGCGATCAGTCGCTGCAACGCTTGGGCGATCTGGTGTTGCTCGAAGTTGCCAAAGGTCCCGCCGATCATGGCGTAGACGCGGGTTTCATAGGGAGCCAGCAGCGGTTCGATGGCGCTGCGAAAGGCAGCCGTGGTGAAGTCGCCCAGCACGTAGGTGCGTGGATAGCCCGCCTCGCTGAGATTGTGCCGGGCCAGCTCGAGCATGCTCCGCGACGTGTCCACGCCGACGTAGGCCACCGCGCGCTCCTCTGCACTCAGCTGGGCCAACAGCGGCTTTTCGGGATCGGCGTTGCCGCATCCCAGGCTGACCAGCGCGACGGCGCCGTGGTGGGTCCAGAAGGGCTGCTGAAGAAAGAATCGGTATTCGTCTTCCCAATCGATCTGCTCGAGATCCGCGCCGCGATAGTGGTAGAACGCATGGGCGCCGTCTGTCGTGTAGAGCACGTGATGGTCGATGACGTGCTCTTTGCGCAACGCCTTCACGTAGTCCGTCTTGCACCGCGCTGTCGAGCAGAGATCGATGATCGCGCCAGATACCTGCGTTTTGATCTCGGTCATTTCTCCACCACGATCCAGGCGATGAAGCCTTCACGCTCGATGGTCGCCGGATAGCCCAGCGCCTCGACGTGGGCTTGAATCTCCGCCGGTTTGAGGAAGTGGCTCTGCATCAGCGCCAGTTTCTCACCCAGCGCGACCAGTTTCACGGCGAAGCGGTTGACGTCCGGTTCCTCGATGACCAGGCGTCCGCCGGGCTGCAGCACGCGCAGCAGTTCGGCCAGTCCCTCCCGCTGATCGGAGAAGTGGTGCAGCGCGTCCACCACGATGATACGTTCGAAACGCGCATCGGCGAAAGCCAATCGTTCGACCTGCGAGCGCACTGGGCAGCGCGTGCACTTGCCGTAGGCCTGCCGGAGCATGGCGTGGGAAAGGTCGCTGATGACCAGCTTGCCCACCTGCGCGCGGAACTGCGCGGAGACGCGCCCCGTGCCACCGCCCGCGTCGAGCATCCAGCCGTCCACGGGTAGTTGGAGCAGATCTTCCAGCTTGTCTGGGTTTGGCGAACGGATGACCCAATCGTAGAACGGTGCGACCCAATCGAAAAGAAAGTTTCGAGCCATCAGACATCTCCATATCGATTGTAGTGAACGCGCGCCGGATCGTACTGGGTGCGCGGCGGTTTCTCCTCCGCCGGATAGCCGACGTAGACCATGGCCAGCGGGACGACGCCTTCCGGCAGATCGAGGATCTTGGCCACGCGCCGCTGCAGGCTGTTCAGCGGGTGCAGGCCGATCCAGACGCTGCCCAATCCCAGCGCGACCGCCGCCAGCAGGATGTTCTCCGTCGCCGCGCTACAATCCTGTACCCAGAAGCGTTTGGCGGCGGCGTTTTCGGCCAGGGCCAGGTTGCCACAGACGACGATGGCCGTCGGCGCGTTGTAGTCGGCCGTGCGATGGTTCTCACGCAGTCGCTGCAGAAGCGTCGGATCGGTCACGACGACGAACTCCCACGGCTGGCTGTTACACGCCGTCGGCGCAGCCATGGCCGCTTTCAGCAGCTGCTTGATGGTCTCTCGCGCCACCGATTTATCCTGGTAAGCGCGAATGCTCCTCCGTCGAAAGATATTTTCGATCAGATCGTTCATATCATCGCTCCTGTTCATTGTCCTATCGTCGCTCGCCCGTGAACGGCTCTCCGTAGACATCGGCACGCTGGAAGGGTGGCGCAGCCTCACTCCTGGTCAGCCGCCGGTAGCGGCTGGGTCGGCGGAAACTGTCGCCCCAGGCCTCCCGCGCCCGGTACGCCCGCAATCGTTCCAGATCGAACGGCGCGAGGGTGATGCCCTCGGCCGGCCCGGCCTCCACGATAAGATTGTCCACCGAACGCTCGTTTTCGTCAAAGGCCACCGCGTCCACGGCGATGGAGTGCCCGTTGTTCTGGGGCGCGGCGTAGTTCGTCATCGCCAGCCCGACCATGTTCTCGTAGGCGCGGGTGCGGAATTGCGCCAGCCGGTGCTGTTCCAGCGTGCAGGCGTTGGGCGTCAGGATGATCTCCGCGCCCTTGAGCATCAGAATCCGCGCGCTCTCCGGGAACTCGCGGTCGTAGCAGATCATCGCTCCGATTGTAACCTTGCCTTGTGCCGTGTCCAGCGTGCAGACGTGGAAGTCGTCGCCGGGCGTGGTGTCGGCCTCCGGCGTGTCGAAGACACAGGTGTGGACTTTGGCATAGGTCAGGCCGATCTCACCGTGGCGGTCGATGAGGGAGATGACGTTGCGCGGCGCGCCCGGACACTTTTCGAGGTAGGTGAGCGCGATTGCCATGTCCAGCTCGGCCGCCAGCGCCTGGAAGTGCCGGACGAAAGCACCGTCGCGCGCGATAGCCTGCGCCTGCCACGCCTCACGCGCGCCCGGCGCGTCCGCGTCGTAACCCGCGTAGCCGATGTTCCACATCTCCGGGAAGAGCGCGATATCCGCGTCCATCGCCGCCGCTCGCCGGCAGAACCGCTCGCCCTTCTCCAGATTCGCAGCTTGATCATTGCCAGGCGACGTCATCTGCAACAGTGCGATTGCCAGCTCGTTCATCTCTTTCTCCTCATCACCAACTGAAATGGATCGTCTCAAACGTTCGAACGTTTTAACGTTAGAATGTTACAAGCTCGCGTATGTGATCAATCAGTTTCATCGGCTGACTATTTGAGCGCCACGTCGATGGCCTCTTTCGCGGAGCGCACCGGCACGACGTCGACGCCTTTGGGGTGGGG
>CAYVKR010000121.1:0-1937 GCA_964452025.1 uncultured Anaerolineales bacterium | reverse complement strand
CCGAAGCTGGTGTAGCTCCCCAGCGCCTGGATCTCGACGAGCAGCGGGCGCGTGCCCTCCATGGTCACGGCGATGGCGGAGCCGGGCACGTTGACCATGCGTTCCGCCAGAAACGCCTCCGACGGATTGGCGACTTCGACCATGCCTTCCTCGCGCATCTCGAAGACGCCGATCTCCGAGGTGGCGCCGAAGCGGTTCTTGACGCTGCGCAACAACCGGTAGGTGTGGAAGGGATCGCCCTCCAGATAAAGCACGGTATCGACGATGTGCTCCAGCACCTTGGGGCCGGCGATAGCCCCGGCTTTGGTCACGTGGCCCACCAGGAAGACGGGCACGCCCATGCCCTTGGCCCAGCGCTGCAGCCGCGAGGCGCATTCGCGCACCTGGCTCACGTTGCCGGCGGCGGAGTCCAGATCCTCCGTCCGCGCGGTCTGGATGGAGTCGACGATGAGCGCTTGAACGTTCTCCAGCTCGTCTGCCTCGCGTAGCACGTAATCCACGTCGGTCTCCGGCAGGACGTGGACGGTGTTGCCCGAGAGGCCTAACCGCCGGGCCCGCAGCTTGATCTGGCGCGGCGACTCCTCGCCGGAGACGTAGAGCACGGGATGGCGTGGATCGCCCAGGCGCGTGGCGACCTGCAGCAGCAGCGTCGACTTGCCGATGCCGGGTTCGCCGCCGATGAGCACGACAGAGCCGGGCACCAGGCCGCCGCCCAGCACGCGCGAGAACTCGCCGATGGCGACGGGGATGCGCGCGTGCCCTTCCATCTCCACCTGGCTGAGGGGCTGCGGGTGGGGGCGACCCGGCGCGCCCGGTCGCCGGGCACGCTTCCCGGCTTTCTCGGGCTCGACGATGGTCTCCTGCATCGAGTCCCACGCGCCGCAGTTGGGGCACTTGCCCATCTGCTTGACGAAACTCCAGCCGCACTCCTGGCAGACCCAGCGGATATCGGATTTGGCCATCTCACACCTCCAACTCCATTATACCAGAACATCTGTTCGACGCGATTTTGACTAGCTCTGGGCAAACGAAGCAGTTCCAGGGTGGCTCAAACGCCATAGGCGGCTTCCCATCATGTTTCCCTCCCGCATCAACCCCAGCTTCGTTTGCCTTGCTTTCGTCTACACAGTTTCTACGGTACAGAGGGCGTTTTCACCAGCGGACTTGCTTCGAAATCCTGCTCTTCTTGATAAAGACATCCGATTTCTTCAAGAAATCGGATGTCTATCTGGGGATTGATTGTATTGGCCTCATGAGGCTGGCTTCAGAACGCTGGTGGCCTCTAAGAAATCCTGGACGACGGCTTCATACGCCTTTGGATTCACCTGATACGACTGCGCGTGATCTGCGCCGGGCGCCAGATAGATCCGCTTGACGCCGCGCTTGGCGTCGTGCAGGGCGATCGTCGTCTCCGGCGGGATGTAGGCGTCGTCCTCCCCATGGATGCAGAGCACGGGCGTCTCGACCTCGGCGATCTGATCCAGCGGCGCCGCATCATCGAAAAACCAGCCGGCACGCACCCGCGTGATCAGGCTGGCGAGGGGAATGACCAGGAAGCCCGACAGGCCGTACTCCTCCTTCAGCCGGTAGGCGAACTCGTCGCGAGCGTTGGCGTAGGGACAGTCGGCGATGGCGAAGGCCAGTCGATCGTCGATGGCGGCGTGCTGCAGCGCCGTCGCGGCGCCCAGCGACTCGCCGTGGGTGCCGACAGCGCATCCAGGGCAGCGTTCCAGCGCCCAATCGACCCAGGCCTTGAGATCGTGCTTCTCGTAAACGCCGTAACTGGTGGAGGATCCGCCGCTCCGCCCGTGGTTGCGGTGCTCAATGAGCAGCAGGTTGAAGCCCAGCGCGCGGAACATGGTCGCGTAGCGAACGCTGCTGTAGACGGTGCCGGTCAGCCCGTGGGCGAGGATGACCGTTCGCGTGGCGCCGTCCAG
>CAYVKR010000120.1:0-9016 GCA_964452025.1 uncultured Anaerolineales bacterium | reverse complement strand
GTTCGCGCAGCGCCTCGCGCCGATGTTGGGCCAGTAGTGTGGAGATGGTTGCGACCAGCGCGAAGATCAGCACCGGCGCCAGGTCGTCGAGATTTCCCCAGGACCATGAGGCGTCCTCTCCGTCCGCGCGGAAGGAGGCCAACAGCGCCCCGGCGCTGCCGATCAGGGTGGGGATGAGGAGCAGTTCGGCGATGGCGAAGGATTTGCTGAAGAGTGAGACTGGGTGCAGGTAGAGGGGGGAGGTGGCGATGACCAGCGCCAGTCCGACTTCGGGGCGCAGGACGATGAGCAGGAAGAGCACCGCGCCGCTGAAAAGCGTCAGCAGCAGCCACGGTGAGAAATAGAAGAGGCCGCCCGCCAGCAGGATGACCGATAGTCCCACGCCCTCGCCCAGACGTCGGAAGGCGCCCTGCGTCCAGGTCAGCCACGCCGCCCACCCGAAGACGGCGGAGAGGAGTGTCGTCACGGTGACCTGTGCCGGGCCCCGCAGCCGTTTCTTCCATCGCCGCAGGGCCCGGAGCAGCGCGTGTCCCTGGATCTGACGTGCTGAGTAGAGACCGAGCGCCATGCCCGCCACGGCTAACACAGCAAAGGCGATGGTGCCCACGCGGAGATAGCGCCGGGACGGGCGCGCCGCGATGCGCCAGTCGACCAGCGACCACTGGTACCAGCCTCGGTCAGCGGTCACTTCGACGGTGTGCACGCCGGGTGTCAGGTTCTCTGCCAACGGGACTGTCGCCACGTCGGCCAGCGGATCGTAGAGCACGATGTAGGCCCGGCCCTGGGCGTCGCGGGGCAGCGCCGGCGCCGGTTCACCATCGACGGTGGCGAAGAGAAAGGCGCGGTACGGCCCGCGTCGCACTGTCAGCGCGACGCCGGTGCCCTCGAAGTCCAGCGTGACGCGGCTGTCGTCAAAGCGCCCGATGTCGGCGCCCAGCGGCCCCAGACGCCAGGAGCCTTCGAAGTTGGCCAGCGCTGTGCTCGCCGGGTAGACGCCCGGCTGCGCCACCGCCGGGCGGTCGGCCCAGGCTTGTATCGCCTCGTAGGCGGGGCGAGGTTTGCCCTCTGGGCCGACGAGGGCGAAACCCCAGTGCTCCTCGGCGTCCGGCACCTCGTGCGGTGTCTTGGGGCGCGGTTGAAAGTTGTTGAGACACATCACGCCCATCCAGGGCCACTCTGTCTCGGCGCGTTCCAGGGCGGCGACAGTGTAAGCGGCCTGCGCTGTCTCGTCGACGCTGCTCCAGATGGAGGGCACGTCCTCCCAGTCAGCGGGCAGGCTGTTCCAACCGAAGGCGGTAGCCCAGATAGCCTTGTCGGCGTCGTTGTGCGCTCCCATCACCTCGCGGACCAGCAGCGGGCGCGAGAAATTGAGTACCTTCTGGTCGACGCGGCGATCCTCTGGACCCGTGTTGAAGCCGTAGGGCTGCAGCGCGACGATGTCGAAGTAGAGTGCTGCACCCGCCACGTAGAGCTGTTCTAAGAAGAGGTGCTCGGCGTAGTTCTGTGGTCCGCACTCGACGTTGGGCGCCAGCGCGCCCAGCACAATGCGCGCGTCGGCGTCGGCGCTCCGGATGGCCTCCGCGCCCTGCGCCAGCAGCTCGGTGTAGGCGTAGGCGTCCGCCTGACCGTCCCAGGTCTCGCCCAGGTTGGGATTATGCCAGATCTGGTAGTAGACGAGCTGAGCCATGTAGTGATTCGCCAGCGCGCCTGCGAAGCGCGCGAAAGCGTCGGGATCGGGCGGCGTCCCGGCCCAGGCCGGCGGTGAATCCAGCACCGCTACGATCTGGAGACCCGCCCCCACCGTCTCGGCGACGATGTGATCCCACCGCTCCCATTGGAACTCACCGGGTGCCGGTTCGATCTCGGACCAGGGGAAGTGCTGGCGCACCCAGGTGAAGCCGCCATCGTCAATCGTCGTCAGTGTGTCCGACAGCGCGGCCTCGTCGTACTGCTCCAGCGCCGCGTTGACGCAGAGCGACGGCAGGGCGGTATCGGTCACCGGTTCTGGAAACTCGGTGGGTCGGCCCTGCACAAGAAAATGCTGACGGGCCTGCAACTGGATCATCCCCAGCACGGAGACGACGACTAGAAGACCGGCCAGCGCGCAGCGGAAAAGGTGGCTCTTCATAGCTGAATTATACATTATCCCCGCAGGGTCCAAAAGTCAGCTCTCGCCGTCTTTTACGTTTCCGGATTTACAATTATAATCCAAAACATGAGAGGAGTACGACGTCTGGAGAGTTGGATCGCCCGGCTGGTGGAAGAGCCGTTTGTACGGCTCTTCTCCGGCCGCTTGCTGCCGCAAGATGTCGCCACCCACCTGGTGCGCGCTATGGAAGACGGCGAGCGGGTGACGTCGGATGGCGTGCCGGAGGTTCCCGGACGTTATCGGATTACACTGCATCCTGAGGATCTGGCGGCCTTACGCCACCAGCATCCTAAGTTCGATGAGATGCTGGTCACCGCGCTCACCGAACTTGTGAGCCACATGCACGTCCGTCTGCGGTGTCCCCCGCGCATCGTGCTGGTGGGGGATGCTCAGGTGCCGTTGCACGGCGTTCACATCAGGCCGCTGGCGGTAGATGGGGAGCCAAGAGAGGCCACCCGTGATCTGGATTTGCGTCGTCTACGTGAGCGCGCGGACGATGACACCGAGCAGGATAACGCTTATCTCATTGTCAACGGACGCCGGGTTTTCGATCTGACGGAACCGACGGTGCGCCTGGGACGGGCGCTGGACAACGATCTCATTCTCGAAGATGCGGCGGTCTCCCGTCACCACGCGCGGCTGCGCTTGCGCCACGGGCGACATATCCTTCAAGACCTCCAAAGCACCGCGGGTACGTTTGTCAACGGTAAGTCGGTGCAGGAGACGGTTTTATATCCCGGCGACCTTATCTCTATGGCGGGCGTTGAGGTGCTCTACATCGCTGAAAACAACGGTCGCGCGTCTGCTCAAACGCCGGAGGCGGAGCAGGATACGCAGCCGACCGCCACCGTCGAGGGCTGAGATGGCGGAACTTCTGCTGGCGTTGCGCGTGCTGCTGGCGGTGATTCTGTACGCTTTCCTGGGGTTCACGCTCTACGTCCTCTGGCGTGGCCTCCGCCAAGAGGCGCGTCCCGCCGCCGAGAATGGGCCGGCGCCGGCGGTGCTTTCTTACGCGGACGACGCTCCAACCGAGATGGCTCTGGAAATGGTGACGGCCATCGGGCGTGCGGAGGACAATACCCTGTGCCTGGACGACCCCTACGCTTCTGCGCATCACGCGCTTATTCTCTGGCGGGAGGGGCGCTGGTGGATCGAGGATCTGGGAAGCCATAACGGGACGCTGCTCAACGATGAGCGAGTGGAGGCGCCCGCGCCGTTGGCCTCCGGAGACGAGATTCTGATTGGTAAGACAGAGATGACGTTTGAGATGCGACAACCTGGTTTGAGTTTATGAGGTCGCGGTCAAGCCGTTAACTTACGTAAGGCGGGAGGATGATCATGGATTTGTGCCTAAAGGACAAAATCGCGCTGATCACAGCAGCCAGTCAGGGGTTGGGATACGCAACGGCGCGCGCTATGGCGCAAGAAGGGTGTCATATCGCGCTCTGCGCTCGCCGGGAGGCGCCGCTGGTAGACGCCGCCGAACGTCTGTCCGACGAGACGGGCGTTGAGGTGCTGCCCATTCCCGCTGACGTGACCGAAGCAAACGCCGCGGATCGTCTCGCTGCCATCACGCTGGACGAGTTCGGGCAGATCGATGCGCTCTTTGTCAACGCGGGAGGGCCGCCGCCGGGTGGTTTCTCGGATTTCCAGCCGCAGGACTGGGAAGATGCCATGAAACTGACCATTCAGAGCGCCGTACGGTTGGCTCACGCCGTGGTGCCGGTGATGCGCTGTCAGAATAGCGGGAGTATCTTGTTCAACACCTCGCTGACGGTGAAGCATCCTCTGGACAACCTCATCCTCTCCAACAGCCTCCGGCTGAGCGTGATCGGATTGATGAAGAGTCTCGCTATCGAGTTAGGATCGGATAACGTGCGCGCCAACGCCATCGCGCCGGGGTGGACGCGCACGGCGCGCGTTGAGCAGCTGCTGGCGGATCGCGCCGCGCGCCGTGAGAGCACGCCGGATGCAGAGGCTGCCAAGATTGCCGTTGATGTTCCGCTAGGCCGGATGGCTGATCCGGAGGAGTTCGGGCGGGTTGCCGCGTTTCTGCTTTCCCCTGCGGCTTCGTATATCACCGGCGTCACCCTGCTGGTGGATGGTGGTCTGGCGCGGGCAGTGATATAATCTCCTTGGCGTTTTTCCTGATGCATCCCGGATGGATACGCTGACGTCCCAGGCTTGCCTGGGACGTTTTGGCTTCATAGGCTCCATCTAAAGGGCCATTCCCTTCTCTCCGTGGGCTCTGCAGGAAGATCTGGGTAATCACCGAGATTTGGGTATTGACAGCGCACAATTTTACCCTTATAATGTAATAAAGATATAACCATATAACCCCAGGCGGTATTCTGCCTTGATTGATAGAAATTCTCCCATCCCACTTTATTATCAGCTGAAGATGCTGATAAAGAATAAGATCGAGAAAGGGCTATACACCCCTGGCGACAGGATACCCACTGAGCGCGCGCTGTGCGAAAAATACGATATCAGTCGCGCGCCTGTACGCCAAGCGTTGAGCGAGCTGGTGCAGGAGGGCTATATCCGCCGACAGTCTGGACGCGGGACCTTTGTACAGGCGCACGATCTGGCACCGCAAGACCGCCAGATCACCTTGCGCTTGTTGGCCTACGACGTCAGATGGGTGACGCTCATGGAAAGTGCAGTGCAACAGTGGAACGAGTTTCATCCCAACCGCGTGTTACGCCTGGATGTGGAGATGCCATCTCAAAGCGAGTTCCATCAGGAGCTCTGCGCGTCGATGGGGGGCGTGGCTGCGCCGGATATCGTTTCGCTAGATTATGTCTGGGTGACACGGTACGCGCGTCTGGGCTTCCTGGCGTCCTTAGACGAACTAGATCCCGATTTTGCCGACTGGTTGCGCGCTGAACTGGAACCGTCGGTTTTGCTCAATCACATGCTGGATGGGAATCTCTACGGCGTACCCGTCCAGGCAGATGTGACGGGGCTTTGGTATCGGAAAGATTGGTTTGAGGCCGAAGGGTTGGAGCCAGCCAGAACCTGGGATGACTGGTTGGTGCAACTCGATTACTTCGCTAGGGATGATGTCAAGGCGCGGTTGGATCATGACTATCCGGTCTCCTTCCCCATCAGCACGGTCACGGGCGAGGCGACGTTGAACCTGCTGTTGCCCTTTATCTGGATGGCGGGAGGGCGTCTGATCGATGATGCGGGGCAACCCGCGCTAGATGACCCGGTTGTGGTTCACGTCCTGGAGTTCTTGCAGGAGATTGTTCAGGAACGAGGGTATCTACCAGAAAACACCGCTTCCTTTCACTGGTGGGATTCTACCCGGCTGTTGGCGACGGGTGGAGTGCCGATGACGCTGGGAGGCTCTTACGAATGGCCCACCATCGCCGAGGAAACAGCCTGGTCACGCGCGGAGATGATAGAGCATTTTGGCTTCGTGCCTCCTCCACGTCCGACAGAATCTGATCAGCCCGTACTCTCTTTAGGGGGTACCACCTGGGCTGTGATGCGAGAGTCCAAACACTACGAGTTGAGCTTGGAGATTCTCCGTATGACGATGGAGTTGGATATGGTGGTGCCTTTCTGTGAACGGGAGTTGCAGATATCCTCGCTGCAATTGGCGAACCAGCAGCTCCTGAAAAGCGGAAATCCCTGGCTACAGGTCGTGGTGCCGCTGCTCTCTCTGGCTCGTCCACGTCCTATGCTTGAGGATTACGTTCAGGTATCGCGGATTCTTCAGCAGATGTTTGAGATGGCATTGGTTGATGGCCTGCCGGCCCGCCAGGCGGTACGCCAGACGGCGCGGACGTTGGAGTTGCTGTTGGGTTGATTACGTACAGAATCATGCTTTACAGCCGCAGATCAAAAGGAGAGGTACGGATCTAATGCACATCGCATTTCTGAATCCACAGGGTAATTTTGATCCGCAGGATAGCTACTGGACCGAGCATCCCGACTTTGGCGGGCAACTGGTCTACGTCAAGCAAGTGGCGCTGGCGATGGGCGAGCAGGGGCACGCTGTCGATATTCTGACCCGTCAGATTATCGCCCCTGAGTGGCCGGAGTTTGCAGAGAGGTTCGATGTCTACTCGGACGCGCCTAACGTGCGCATCGTTCGTCTGCCCGCCGGCCCCGAGGAATTTCTCCGTAAGGAATTGCTCTGGCCCTATCTTGTGCGGGATTGGGTTCCCAATATTCTGGATTTTTACGGTGATGATCTGCCCGCTGCATTCACCGCCCACTACGGGGACGGCGGTCTGTGTGGCGTTTTGCTTGAGGATGCCGCCGGAGTGCCCTTCACCTTCACAGGACACTCGCTGGGCGCGCAGAAGATGGACAAATTGCACGTGACGCGAGAGAATTTGGTTGAAATGGATGCCCGTTTCCACTTTGGGCGGCGGATTGTGGCAGAGCGCTTGAGTATGAACCACTCGGCCATCAACATCACCAGCACACAGCAGGAGCGCTTTGAGCAATACGGGCATCATGCGTATCGTGGCGCGGTGGATGTGCAGGATGATCGGCGTTTTGCCGTTATCCCGCCGGGCGTGAACCTGGACATTTTTGAGACCTGCTCTCACTCTGCCAACGAGGCCGAGACACAGGTGCGGGTGCGCGATCGATTGGCGCGCGATATCGATCCGGACCGGCGGGATCTGCCAGTTGTCGTCGCGTCGAGCCGACTTGATCCGAAAAAGAACCACATCGCGCTGGTCGAGGCCTTTGCCCAGAGTGAGAAGTTGCAGAAGATGGCGAACCTTGTCATCCTCACCGGCGCCCTCGACGATCCGCTGCGCGAAAATGCGGGCGCCAGCGAGACCGAGCTGGAGGTGCTGACGCAGATCCGTGAGGTGGTGGATGCGCACGATCTCTGGGGCAAGATCAGCGCTTTCTCCGTGCAGGGGCAGCCAGCACTGGCTGCGGCGTATCGTTTCTTCGCTGATCGCGGATCTGTCTTTGCGCTCACCGCACTCTACGAGCCTTTTGGATTGGCCCCGCTTGAAGCTGCGGCAGCCGGTCTCCCCGTGATCGTGACCCAAAACGGCGGCCCTAGCGAGAGTCTGATTGATGACGAGATGGAGTACGGTGTACTCATCGATCCTGAGGATCCGAAGGATATTGCTTGCGGCTTGATTCGCGTCTTGGGCGATATCGAAGTGTGGCGCACCTTCTCTGCGCGTGGGCATCAGCGCGTATTGGACCTTTACACGTGGGAGCGGACAGCGGATGGCTATCTGGCGCGGATCGAAGCGATTGCTGCCGATCATGAGGCGCGTCACCCGGCCCATTTGCTGCCCATTCATCCCTACTTCCGCAAGCCGACGTCCGAGAATGACGTTTCGCTAGATGAGTTGGCTGAACTCTACTTTGAGGAGGCGGGCTAGACGTGGCGCTGCATATTCCAGAAGGCGATCTCGATCTGCTGGCCATCGGAGAGACGCTGGTCGATCTGATCTCGGTGGAGAAGGCCGAGTCCTTATTTGAGGCTCAGGCCTTTAAGAAATATCTGGGTGGATCGCCGGCCAATATCGCCACCTACGTTGCCAAACTTGGGGGAAAGTCCGCCGTCATCTCCAAGACAGGGATTGGTGCTTTTGGTCAGTTCCTGAAGGCTGAGTTGCGTCACGCCGGTGTCGAAACGGATTATATGGTGATGGACCATCGCGTGCACACCAGCGTGATTTTCATCTCACGCACCCAGGGCACGCCGGATTTTGAGGCCTTCCGTGATGGCGATTTCCGGCTGGAGCCGGTGGAGATCAAGGGAGAGGCCATTGAGCGCGCCAAGGTGGTCCACGCGTCGATGTGGCCGCTGTCGCGGGAACCTTCACGTTCTGCTGTGGAGCAGGCCTTCCAGAGGGCGCAAACGCGCGGCAAGATCATCTCCTTGGATCCAAATTACAGTCCACAGATCTGGCCCGATTATCCGGAGGCCAAGGCCGTAATCCAGCACATGATGAGCTACGCGACCATCACCAAGCCCTCGTTGGACGACGCGCAGCGTCTGTTTGGTGAAGGGGAGACGGTTGAGCAATACATCGCGCGCTTTCACGAGATGGGACCATCGGTGGTGGTGTTAACCATGGGCGCCGAGGGGATTGTGCTCTCCGTGGAAGGGGAGCAGGTGTTTATCCCGGCACAACCTATCGAGGTGGTGGATGCGACCGGAGCCGGCGATGCATTCTGGGCCGGGTTCATCATCGCCCTGCTTGACGGCAACTCGCTGGAGCGCTGTGTGCGCTTTGCGCGTGAGGTGGTGGGACGTAAGCTGACCACAGTTGGGCCATTGCCCGACGATATCGACCGGCAAGAGTTGTACGGGAGTATTACCGATGCGGCTGGAGATTAGCAGACTGCATATCGCGGCTCTGATAGTCTAGCGTATCCGCTGATCTTAGAATATCATAAGGAGGTGTTTTATTGCGAATGCGATGTATGGTCAACAAAAGGAGTCGATGCTCCAATCTCAACAAACTAATCCAATTGAAGGAGGAAACAAGATGAAACGCTGGTATTGGCTTTTTGCAAGTGTCGTGATTTTGGCGCTGGTGCTCGCAGGATGTGGGCCCCAGGCGACGGCTGAACCCGAGGGTGATGGTGGCGGCGAGGAAGAACCCGCTGAGGCGAAAGAAGTTACGATCTTTGGCGCCTTTGTGGACGAGGATGCCCGCCGCTTCGAGGCTTCGATGAAGCCGTTTGAGGAGCGCACCGGTATTGATGTCTCCTACGAGGGGTCCGGTGACTTCGAGACGCTGATTCTTGTGCGTGTCGAAGGTGCAGATCCACCTGATATCGCCGCGTTCCCACAGCCTGGTCTGCTGTCCGACTTTGTCAACAAAGATCAAGTTATGGACCTGGGTGAGTGGTTTGAGGATG
>CAYVKR010000119.1:0-9224 GCA_964452025.1 uncultured Anaerolineales bacterium | reverse complement strand
GATGGGAAGCCGCCTATGGCGTTTGAGCCACCCTGGAACTGCTTCGTTTGCCCTGGCTCTGGTTGTGGTTGTGCGAAGTACAACCACAACCTATACCTCCATATTTTCGCTTGGCTTTTCAGTTAAGTTAGAGTACAATGAAAGTGAGGGGATGGCTAAACGATATTCAAACCTGATGCGCTGACAACATCGTATCAACACATCTAATTGTCTCCAAACTCTGACCCACTCCTCACCATAGCAAGATTTAACATGCGATGCATCCCACGCCACAAAAGTAGCGGGCGGCAGCATATGGGATTTCGAAGCGAGTCTGCTGGTGAAAACGCCCCCTGTACCGTAGAAACTGCGTAGACGAAAGCAAGGCAAACGAAGCTGGGGTTGATGCGGGAGGGAAAGATGATGGGAAGCCGCCTATGGCGTTTGAGCGACCCTGGAACTGCTTCGCTTGCCCCATATACTGGTAAGACTTCTACCTCAGAGCACACGTGTAAGATGACCTATCTTTCTCACATCGGCATGACGGGCAACAGGCGTGAATTGCAACCAGACCAGGTACCTAGGGCCCGCAAGCGTATCAGGTCCCATCACCGTCAGCCAGTGCGACGGCGGGACAAGGAAACTGGCGTTCAAGGCTTGTGACGAGGGCCTCCAATCGCGAACTCTCTTGAGGATACTCGTAGAGCTAGCTCAAAAGTCGGGACGTTATTCTTTAACGAGCCCTTCGCATCGCTGAAAACTCAGCGTGTAGGGGAAGCCAAGATGACAGCGCCGGAGATACCATTCTAGAGATGCCAGACAAAGATACTCCTCAATTCCAGCTGGAGCCAGACGTGTTGGTGAAATTGCTGCGTTACCAACCGATGTTACCCCAACGGCTGGAAAATTTGCTGATGACCATCACAACTTACCTGCCCTCGGGATTGGCCCATCAGCTTTTAGAAAACCCAACCACCGAAACACGTCCCATCCCGTTGGAAGGAACGGTAGTCTTCGCCGACGTCGACGGCTTCACGGCGTTGGCCGAACGATTTTCAACCGAAGCATCGAATGCCGGAGCCGAAGAAGTGACCGAGTTGGTCAACCGTTTCCTGGCTTTGTTGATCCACGCGACCAAACCCTATGGCGGCGATTTACAGAAGTTCGGCGGTGATGCCGGGCTGCTTCTCTTCACCGGCGAGAAGCATGCGTTCCGCGCCACGGCTGCGGCGCTGGAGACTCAACGTGCCATGGAGGCATTGGCTGCGGTCGAGACCTCTCTGGGCTGCTTTCCTTTTCAGATTGCCATTGGTATCGCCAGCGGGCCGCTTTTGACCGTGGGGTTGGGCACTTCAGAAAACCGTAAGTGGCTGCTGACCGGCCCGCCACTGCACGCCATGGGACGCGCTCAGCAGGCTGCTCCCCCTGGCGGCGTAGTGCTCCATGCGTCGTCTTACGAGCAGTGTGATCAAATGGCCCGCTGCACACCGCTAGGGACATCTGACCTCTATCTTGTAAACGCCAACGAGATCCCAGAGTTCAGTTTCCAGGCGCCGACGCTGCCGAGACTCCCAGAACCGTTGAGTCCCGCACAAAGCATTCGATGGCTGCTCAACCGACTGGATGCGCTCTCTCCCTATCTGGACCCGGAACTTCTCGCGCGTCTCACCGCCCTCTCGACCTTGGAGCATTTCCGGTTGTGGAGCGAGTACCGACAAGTCACCATCTTGATAATCGCGCTAGATGAATTGAGCCGGCTCGTGGATTTCAAAACCCGGCCCGAGGCTCTCCAGACCATGGTAACAGAGCCAAACAACCACTTTGTGCTTGCTCGCAACATCATCCGCACCTACGATGGCATCGTCAACAAAATCGGCATCGGCCCGGGGGGAGCATATCTGATGGCGCTCTTCGGGGCGCCACAAGCACACGAAGATGATCCATTGCGCGCGGTGCTGGCGGCTCTTGAGCTCCAGGAGCGTGTCGGCGTCCCGCTACAGATCGGCATCAACACCGGTTTCGTCTTTGCAGGCGACGTGGGCACCGACGAGCGGCGCGAATACACGGTGATGGGCGACGAGGTCAACCTGGCCTATCGCCTGATGAGTAAATGCGAGCCTGGCAAGGTTTGGCTGGGCCCCAACACAGCCCATCACTCCACCGTCACACGACGCATCAAGATCAAGTCTGGCCCTGCCCAACACCTCAAGGGCAAGCGCGAGCTGGTCACCCCCTTCATTGCACAAGAGACACAGGCGACGATCACAACAGCGGACAGGGATGTGCTGCCCCTCACCGGCCGAGAGGACGAATTCGCGATCCTGCAAAAGGTGTTGGAAAAGATACAGGATGGCAACCCACAGACGGTGCTCCTCCATGGCTCAGCGGGCAGCGGCAAAAGTCGCTTGATCCACGAGCTGTCACAGCAGATGGAAAGCGATCAAGAGCTCCAGGTGGGTACGGCGCCCTCCTACGGAGCGCATCTCCCCTATGCTGTGTGGGAACGTCCCCTGCGCGCGCTTCTCCGTCTAGATGACGTCCCGACCGAGGCACAAGCGGATATATTGCGGCGCGTCCTGGCTCACCAAGATCAGGAGATGTGGACGGCGCTGATAACGCCGCTGGTCGGTCTTGACATCTCCCCCTCACCGGAAGTGGAGGCGCTCTCACCGGAGTTGCGCGAGACCCAGCGTCAAGCCACGTTGCGCGCCCTGCTCTCCTATCTCGCGCAGGAGCAGCCGCTGGTGCTTGCGTTGGAAAATGCCCAATGGATGCCCGCCCCCTCCCTCCGGCTGGTCACCGGACTGATACAAGCCCCTCCCACGGGACCGGTGCTGCTCATCGTCACAGGCCGCGATGAAGGAGATCTCCTGGAGCAGTGGCGCTCCTCGCATGACGTCATTGACCTATCGCTGGGACCGCTTTCAACCCAAGCCATGACCCGGCTGGCCGAACACGCAGCCGGGCGCCATGCCCTGCCCGCCGACGTCAAACGATGGATCGTCAAACGCGGGTCTGGGAGCCCCTTATTCGCCATCGAGGCGATTCGCGCCTTGCAGAGCGCGGGCCTGCTGACCTCCGTTAACGGCGCCTGGCGACTGACGCAGCCCCTGGACGACGCGCCGCTGCCGGATTCCACCTACGGGCTGATTCAGAGTCGCATCGACCAGCTGGAGCCTCCCAGTCGCCACCTCCTGCGGGCGGCCACCGTCGTAGGCGAACAGATGACCGTGCCCATGCTCACCGCCGGATACGGAGAAGAGCCGCGGGCAGTGGTCCAACGACGACTCTCTGACCTGGCCCAACTGGGACTGGTTTACAGTGACTACGGTGAGAATGTCCTGCTCTTTCGCCAGCCGTTGGTCCGGGAGGTGGCCTATCGCGGGTTGCCCCACCGCATTCGACGCCACATTCACCGCAACCTCTCCCAATACCTTAAACAGCACCAGGAGCAAGCGACCTCCAACTGGTTCGCGCTGCTGGCGCACCATGCCTTTGAAGGCCAGTTGTGGGAAATCGCCCGCCACGCCAATCTCGATCTTGGCAAGCGTCTCCTGGAAAACTACATGACGGAACAGGCCATCCAGGCGCTGACCAGGGCGTTGCAGGCAGACCAGGCGGCGGAAGCTTCCCCAGCCCAATCCCTCCATTTTACCATTCACAAACATCTGGGGGAGACCTATACCATTTTGGGACAATACGATGACGCCATGCACCACCTAGGTGCAGCCAGAGACCTTCTACCCACGCCGCTCACAGAGCAGGACGATATCGAACGCTCAGCGGATCTGGATTACCGGTTGGCGCTCATCTGGAAGTCACAGGGCAAGATAGAAAAGGCCTTTGAGGCCATTGAAACCGGCCTTGGGCACCAGACTATTCATCAAACCCTCATCGATGGTCAGTTGCGGCTGTTGGGCGCCGGTATGTACTACCGTCAAGGTGACTATCAACACACGTGGGACTGGGCCCAAGCAGCGGTCGACCAGTCCCGCAGCATCCCTCACGCCGAGGCCAGAAAAGTACGCGCGCGGGGTCTCTACCTCATGGCATTGGTGCGCTATAAAGAGAGCAATCTCCAGACAGCCCTGGAGTTGGGTCTGAAGAGCCTCCAGATCTACCAGGAGATCCATGAACTACTGGGGGAGGTTGATGCCCGGACCAATCTCATGATCATCTACCTGCTGTTGGGCGAGTGGGCGGCTGCCGCCGAACATGGAGAGCAAGCTCTACGCCTCGCGCGGCGCATTCAATACACCATCGGAGAGATGCGCGTGGCGGGCAATCTGGGCGAGATCTACCGCTATCAAGGCCGACTCGACGAGGCACGCGAGGCGTACAACACCGTCCTGCAGATCGTGCAGGAACGCGGCATCGCGTACGGAGAAGCCGTCATGGAGAATAACCTGGCGGCTGTCGCCATCAAGGAATCGAACTGGCAGGAAGCCGGGCAGCGGCTGCGACGAGCCGAACAGATCCTGCACCAAATGGGGAAAGGCGCCACGTTCCCCGAGCTCTACCGGCACCGGGGACAGATCGCCCTGGCCCAGGGCAGACCAGACGCAGCCCTGCGACACGCACAGCGATGTCTTGATCTGACCAAAGAGCGGGCGGATCGGCAGGAGATGGGACGCGCGCACGAGTTCTTGGGCAGCGTTTACTTTGCGATGAATGCTCACGACAAAGCCAACGCCCATCTGCAGCAAGCTTGCGCTTTCTTGCAGGAGGCGGAAGACCTATACGGATTGGCACAGGCCCGCGTCGCCCAAGCCAAGCTGCAATGGGAGCAAGGTGAAAAGGAGACGGCAAGAAAGACATTAAAAGCCGCAAGCGGTCAATTCAGAAGCTTAGGTGCACGCCTGGATCTGCAACAAATCGCAGAGATAGAGGCCCAGTGGACCAGCGATAAGAAACAGGGGATAGATAACCATAAAGAGGTGAACAATGAACAATAGACTAAGGTTAATTCTGTGCGCTTTCAGTCTGGCGGCCCTAATTGGCCTGGCATTCCTAAGCGTATCCTCAGCAACACGCGCTCATCCTCTGCGAGAAACGCCCCCAGATCCTCACCCGCTTACTTCTTTTGTTCCCAGTAGTTATGCAACGAGTTGCTCACTCAATTACTACGATCTTTCTGTGGGAAACTTACCGCCATCCCTCCACGTCATGAACATAGAGGAGGTCTCCAAGACCGTCCGGCTACTGCTCTGGGGACCAGAAGGCGGCGACCTGAACAATCCGGCAGCCGTCATCACGCATCAGATCAGCAGTCACGGAAGCACGATATTCTTGCCAGAAGAGATGAAGGACGTGCTCAATCCTTTGGGGATTGTCACCGGCACCGGCATCGTTGAAGACGTCGAAGGCATGAACTCCTTGTCCTGCCTCGTGAAACATACGCCAGGTATAAATTCTCCAGATTATCTTGCAGCCTATGTCCCCCAGATACAAGGCATGCAGCTCTATTTCCCCTGGGTCGACACGCCACGCGACGACCTCCGACCGGTGATTTATGTTACAAACCCCGACGCCGTCAATATCAGTGGAAAAATCATCCTCCGAAAACCGGGTGGGACGACCATCACTCGGACCTTCACGCTTATGCCCCATGAACCGTTAGTCTACGACCCCTTCAGAGAGGGAGATCTCTCTTTAGGAGAAAAAGCGACCGTGCTTGTAACCAATGAGATGATGAATGGCATCTCAGGCCATTTGAGCTGGGTGACGGCTGATGATGTGCCCGTTGAATCATGGATCGGTCAAGAATATCGCGCCTATGATGAGCTAGTGTTCCCGGCTGTCCACCACGAGATTCACGGCTTACGAAGTAAGGCTTATGTTGAGGTCAAGAACTATTATACAACCGAAACCGATCTGGTACTTTCATATTTCACCCCCCTGGGAACTGCCGCAAACTTCGCCGAGTACTTCACGGTAGGCAATCAAGAGCCCCAACCTGCACTGTTGCCTCTCCAAGAGCTTGATAAAGACTGGTGGGGCAGCGCAGTGTTGACCGCCACGACAGAAGACAGCATCGAGTATATGGGCGTTATGATCGAACAACTCGCTGATGATCCTGATGGCGACCTGGGAGGCTACGCTCTCCACACAATCGACACACTTTCTTCTGACTACTACCTTCCCGCCATCCACCGCTATCCCTCCCATGCCACTTCTTACTGGGTCCGTTCCACCGATGAAGTACCCGTCACCGTCACGCTGACCATCTACGATAATCAGGGCACCCCTCAACTGCACAGAAAGCGGACCCTATCTCCTTCCAGCAGTCTCGTTTGGGATCAAGTCGATATGCCATCGCTGGGTTGGGCCTTTGACGGCGCCGCGAAGATCACGGCTACCGGACCCATTGCGGTGATTGGATATGAGAAAGCGCCAGACACCGACGCTCCAGAGCACATTCTCGACCCCTATGAGCCAAACAATCGACCTGATGCTGCAACCCCACTGCCAGCCAATCTTCAGATAGAAGATGCCTACCTGGAATGGGCCAATGACATGGATTGGTATCTCTTCACGCTGACCCATCCGTCTCTGGTGACCGTCACCCTCACCGATCTGCCCGCCGATTATGACCTGGCGGTCTATCCTCATCCTGACTTGCTACCCCCGCTGGCAGCCGGGCAGGGGCTGGGTCACCTGGTAGATTATGCAGATAGTGGGGCTGACGGAGAAGTCGAAGCGATTCAAGTGTGGGAAGCCACCCAAGTGTGGGAGGCTACGCAGGTTTGGGAAGCAACTCAGGTGTGGGAGGCGACCCAGGTATGGGAGGCCACCCAGGTGTGGGAGGCGACGTCTACCAATCCCTACACACAGACAGAAAAGGCCCACCTCGCCGCCCTGCGACCAGGCCAATACTTCGTCGTGGTGCTGCCAAGCGATGAGACCGCCTACGCCGATGAGCCCTACACGTTACACCTCGACTACATGCAGCTCCCAGGATCTCAAAGTTGCACGTGGCAACCCAATCACAGCGCCACCGCCCCACCTCCGCCCCCCTATCTCGGCAGCACCGTCGACGCTTCCGGCCCACGCACGCTAATCCTCTACAATCCCACCCGCTTGGCGAAGACCTATGGCCCGACAGCAATCAACAGTCTGACCACCACCCTGCAGACGTTAGCAGACCACGATCACGTGCGTGGATATCTCTATCCGGCGGAGAGCGTCCCCGACGTGGCAGCGGCGTACGAAAACTGGAACGCGCCCTCCAACTATTGCAACGTCTTTGCAGCCAATGACGTCGCCGCAGCGATCCGTACTCACGTCATCTCCCCCACCCTGGCGCAGCACCCAGAGATCCAACACGTGGTCATCGTCGGAAGCGACGAGCAAATTCCCCTCTATCGAGAGTGGGACCATGCGACCATCGCCAACGAGCGGACGTTCGCTCCCCGGACCGGCAGCGCTCCCGCCGCCACAAGCGTCGCCACCGCGCTGGGCTTCTACCTCACCGACGACGCCTACGGCACGCCGCTGGGGCACGAGTTGGGCTGGCGCGGGCGGTATTTCTGGCGCCCGTTGCTCGCCACAGGCCGACTGGTGGAGACGCCGGCGGAGATTGAGGGCACCATCGAACAGTTCTTGTCACAGCCCACGTTAGCATCACAGGACGCGCTGGTTACCGGCTACGACTTCCTCAGTGACGCAGCACGACAGATCGCAGATGACCTAGGCGCTACCCACGGCGCCGCCCAGGTCGACGACAGCCTTATCAGCGAGAGTTGGACCGCCAACCAGCTGATCAACGCCTGGCCTAATCGCACGCCAGAAGCACCCGACCTCGCTTCTATCAACGCGCACTTCGAGCACTGGCGGCTCCAGCCGGCGGACACCAGCGACTTTTTCACCAACATCGACATCCTCAACGCTACCGCCGCGCTGAACGGCACCGTCGCCTGGTCCATGGGCTGTCACGCCGGCTACAGCGTCCCCGACGCCGACGTCCTGGCTCCAGAGACCTCGCCGGACTTCCCTCAGGCGCTGGCGCAGCAGCGCGCCGTCTGGATCGCCAACACAGGCTACGGCTACGGCACCGACGACGGCATCGCCGGCTCCGAGCGACTGATGACGCTCTTCACCCAGGCGCTGGGCGAGGGGGACACCATACCCGTCGGCGAGGCGCTGCGTCTGGCAAAAGTACGCTACCTGCACAGCCTGCCCGCCGGGGGGCTGACGGCCTACGATGCCAAATCCATCATGGAATCCACGCTCTACGGCCTGCCCATGTACGAAATCGACACGCCTGTGACAGCGCAGACAGAGGATGAAACACCGCTTCTCTCTCTGACCACGCCCCAAGCCTCTGCCAGCATCGACTACACGCTATCCCCTTCGCTGAAACAAACATCGGGCGAGCACGGCGACTACTACGAGGTCGACGGGGCCAATGGCGGCGCTCATGGCACCGTGGGGCGACCTATGCTGCCCACCGCATCCTACGCCTTGCCAGATCCGGTCATCCTCCAACCGCACGGCGTCCTGCTGATCAGCGCCACGCTGATCCCCCACGAGGACTTCGACCCCGTGGTCACCCGCCCCGTCACCGAGACGGCGCAACCCGAGCCCACGCTGAACCCGGACATCGGCTGGATGCCCTCGCGGCCCTTCATTATCAACGACGCTGGCGAGGAGCCCCGGCTGGCTGCCACCTTCGCGCTCTTCAATGCCCGCACCTCTGAACTGCGTCTCATCGAAGAGGCAACGGTCCGAGTGTTAGGCGCGGCCACAAGCAACACGGATTACACGCCACCCAACATCAGCCATGCCGTGGTTACTGCAAACGGCCAAGGGCTGCACATGGCTGCCGATATCCTCGACAGCGAAGGCGAAGTCAGCGCCGCCTACGCCACCTTCGTCTCCCCCACCCGTATCTGGAGCCACCCCATGCAACGCGACCCCAACGACGTCACCGGTGCGCGTTGGGTCGGCGAAGCCGACGGCGCGTGGCTCGACACCCATTACTTCATCCAGGCAGTCGACAGGGCCGGAAACGTTGCTCTGGCTATCGCCAAGGGCGATTATCTGAACATCGACTTCCCCACCCTCTATCTGCCCATCGTCTTCCGACAGTAGCACGTTCCTACCTCTCGGGGAGCGCTGGGCTCCCCGAGAGGTTCCCCTGCGAGCGTCTCTTTTTACCTGTAGCGCGCGCCGGATACCGCCAGCGGGTATACGACAGAATACAGGGAAAAATCAGATCGCTGTCTCGTAAACCAACGCTAGGT
>CAYVKR010000118.1:0-9423 GCA_964452025.1 uncultured Anaerolineales bacterium | reverse complement strand
GCGAAGAGCGGTAAAAAGTTCCAGCCTGCGGTGGGGCGAGGCATTAATGCCCCACTTCCAGCCGGTCGATCAGACGCTGAGGCAGACCGCGCGCGCGCATCCGCGCCTGGGTAATCTCAATGGGATAAGAGATACGATGAAACTCAAAGGTCTGCGCTTCGGTATCCAGGATGCCGTAAGCGGCGCGGGAGTCACCATCTCTGGGCTGCCCCACGCTACCCGGATTGATGATCAACCGTCGTCCATCTAATTTCACCGGTTCGCCAAGGCCAGGCATGAGCAAACGTGCTTCCTGCCCAACCTCCAGCCACTCAAACATCATCGGTAGGTGAGTATGCCCCACAAAAGCCACCTTGAAATCCGCCGCCAGGAAACTATCCTTGGCTCGCTGTGCGTCTAACAGATATTCCCAGATTGGCTCACGAGGGCTGCCATGCGCTAGCAGGTAATCCTCAAACGTCACCGTATTCGATAATTTCCCCAGAAACTTACGATTCTCCGGGAGTAGTTCTTTCTGCGTCCACAAGAGTGCTTCTCGCGCATCATGATTGAAGACAAAGGGATCCGTTCGGCCCAGGGCGCCCCAATCATGGTTGCCAACCACACAGAGATTAGGTAATTCCTTGATCTGCTCAATGCACTCATTGGGGTTGGGGCCATAGCCGACAAGATCGCCTAGACACCACACAGCATCGTAATTTGAAAGATCGTTAAGCACGGCTTGAAGTGCGGGAAGATTCGCATGAATGTCTGAAATCAGTAGATAGCGCACAGGATTAACTCTCCTCGTCGATTTATATTCGTCTTACGGTCAAGCAGAATGACGCTGTGAAGATCTGTCGCGGGCAGCGGAAAAACCACATTCCCCAGCGTTCAGGTTGACGTTGGACGTAAGCTGACGTCCCCAGCCGAGAAGCGCCTTTGCTGTCCCCCAGATTTGCGTAGGATAAGCGCTCCCTCATCGTCCACCGCCTCCGCCACGCCCGTGACAACCTCATTCGACGTGACGACGTCCACAGGCCGGCCCATCCAGGCCAGCTGCTCGGCCCAAAGCGGCTGGGGGTCCCATCCTGAACGCAAGCGATCACAGTAGCGCTCGGTCCGCGCCAGGAACGTCTGTAGCAACGCCACCCGGTCCACGGCAGACCCCACTTCCGCCATAAGGCTGGTCGCGCGCGGGGCCACAGCCAGAAGCTGCGCCTCTGAAACGTTGACATTCAGGCCGAGACCTACAATCAGAAAGTCGGGGGGATCGCCCCCGATCTCACTCAACATCCCAGCGACTTTTTTCCACGCCGCACCCCGCTCCAGAATGAGATCGTTGGGCCATTTGAGCTGAACAGGCAGCCCGGTGACCTCTTGAACGGTCTCGAGCAGACTGAGGCCACAGAGCATGGTGATGCGCGACGCGCGATAACCAAACGGCCCCTGCGGCCTGAAGAGCAGCGCCATGAGCAGAGAGGTCTGTGGTGGCGCGATCCACCGACGCTGGTGACGGCCTCGACCCGCCGTCTGCTCCTCCGCCAGCACCAACGTGCCGTCCTCAGCACCTTCGCGAGCCAGCGCTTTGAGCACGTCGTTGGTCGACGTCAGGGAATCAAAGTGGTGTATCTCGCGGGCCAACCACCCAGCGTCACGGCGATAGGTGGCGAGGGCGTGCGTATCGTCCAATGGACTTACTCCGCATTACGCTCGACAGGCGGTTTGGGATCAGGGAAATCGTAGAACTCCCCAGTCCACTGCAATGGATCGACCGGTTTTCCATCTACCCATAGCTGCCAATGCAAGTGAGAGCCTGTAGAGAGACCGGTGTTCCCCACCCGACCGATGATCTGGCCTTTTTCCACGCGCTGTCCCACCTCGACATCGAACTTTGAGAGGTGCCAATAGCCCGTCAACACGCCCCAACCATGATCAATAATGACGGCGTTGCCTCGGACGGTGAGAGCCTCAGCCATGATGACGGTGCCACCTGCCGGGGTCTTGACCGGGACGCCGGTCGAGGCCCGAAAATCCACACCGGAGTGATAGCTGTTGTAGGAACCGCCATAGGAACGTCGGGCGCCAAAATAGGAGGAGACCGAGGAGTAGACCGGATAGTCAAAGGGCAGCTTCCAGTAGCGCTGAGCAGTTCGAACGTTGGCAACGCTGTCGACGAGATTGCTTTCGTAGCGCAGGAGATCGGGGTCAAAGAGCGCTTGACGGCTAGGAGGTAAATCGATCCGCTCAAAGCCAAAGCGACCCGGCGTGACCACAATAGGCAAGGTCATCGCCATCTCACTCTCCTCCGAACGAATACGCATCTTGACCTCGTACGTATCTGGCTCTAACATAGGCGAGAGACTCAATAGCGCGTAGAGCTGTCCTTCCCCTTGATCAAAGCAGTTGACGGTCTTATCGAGGTAGGTGACGTCACAGGATACCGGCGCATACGCCTCCACCTTCAGCACCACCGTTTCACCGCGTTCAATGGGTTGATCGGAGAGAGTAAGGGATTTAAGGGGATACGGGAGCGTATTCGATGCGTCCTCGGCGACTGTTTCCGGCAAAACAACGCACTCTCCAGCATAAAGCGGCCGAGGATTGGAGCGGACCATCTCCCAGAGGGATGCACCATAGCGAAACGCCAGCTCCAGCTGGGTTACGCCGGCCCCGGCAGTACCCAGCATCGAAGGCTCATCCTGTCCAGGCAGCAGCACCGAGGTACCAGGCAGCACGACAGCGGGATTGAGCAGACCATTGACCTGGGCCACAGTTCTGACATCTGCGCTGTCACGGCATGCCAGCAACGAGAGATCCTCACCCAACTGCAGCGCATGATACTGCCACGAGCTCACATCGGCTGGCGCGGAGTGCAGGCGTAGGCGCTGCCCCACGTAGATGTTACGCGGGTCCGAGAGTCGGTTAAGCCGCATCAGCGACGTCACGTCCGTTCCGTAGCGTTGGGCAATGGTAACGAGCGTCTCACCCGGCTTCACCATGTGCGCTTGCGGCTCCGAATCTGACGACGGTTCAGGTTCATCAGCCGCCACATCCAGGGGCAAACACAGCAGAAGACCAACCACGAGCATAATGATAAGTCGACGCATGATATCCTCAAACACAAATGCTATGAAATAATGTATTTATTCGCGACTAAATAAAAATGATAAAACAAAAAATGAAATTTGTCAAGTGTTTAACTTAAAAAAGGCAGAGCGCCCACGTTAGCCTTCCTCTTCGATAATCAGACGCTCTTGCATCTCAATCTCATCCAGGAGGCCAGGCGCCCCCTCCAGATAGTACTGAGCGGCGCGAGACGGCGCATAGTAGGGACGGAACGGTTTGGCCAACCGCTTGTCGACGACGGTCCCATCGCTCGCCAGCCAGACCACGCCTATGGAAAAAAAGACAAAAAACATGTGAATCGTCGTCGCCAGACGGCTCTCCCTGGACTCCACAAAAAGCAGCGCTTCACGAGGCGCCAGGCAACGGCGAAACATCAATCCGCGAAACCGGCACCCCAGCGTGTCACAACGCCGCACTTCCAGGGGAAGCGGCGTCCCATCTGCATGAAGGAGACGTATGTCCGAGGTCATCACTCCGCGACCACAATGGTTCCACAATACGGACAGGTCACCCGGTCATCGGCGACCCACTCGATCTCCTCTGGGTGGAGCGGCGCGGAACACGCGGGACAGCTACCGGGGAGTGTCCCGGCCGTACGCCGACCAACACCGGAGGTCTGGCGGGGCTCCGACGATCCAAGCAAAGCAGCGATTTCCTCACGGAAGGCGTCTGCCTCATGACCCGCCTGCTCCAGGCGTTGGACGATCCGCTCTGCTAAGGGTCGACAGAGGCCTGGACGCCCCACCTCCGCCGCTCGACGCGCCACGCGCAACACGGTGGTCCTGGCCTTCTCAAGATCGTTCGCCCGCAGATAGCAGCGCCCTGCCTCCAAACTCATGTGGATGCCCGGTCGGATTCTACCGTGGGCATAGGCGCTCCGCGCAAGGTCCTTATAGATCCCGCCAGCTTCGACAAACCGTCGCTGTTCAACAGCGCCCCTGGCCCGAGCCAATCGCCGCCGCACCGCAGGCGGTACCGACGGTCGAGCCGCCGGCGCACGTCGACCGGGTCGTCGTCTAAAGGGTTGCCTACGCATACGCACCTCCTCGCTCCAACCGCCGGGGCCCTTCGCGTCTGCTGCCGCTCACGTCGCTCCCACGTCTTCCAGATCAGCCACCGTTCCATCGGACTGCAGCGCCTGAACGCGCAATTCCACGTCATCCAACAATGCCTGACCGTGCACAGCCAGCTGTTGGCCCCGCTGATAAAACGATACCGTCTCTTTCAATTTGAGCTCGCCGCTTTCCAGCTGCTGGACAATGGTCTCCAGATCAGCCAACGTCTCTTCAAATGTCAACTCTTTAATCGGTGTTTTCATAATCGTCTCTCTCGCTCTGATAGACAGACACTCATCTGACGTGAACGCACGCTCCTCATAGTATAGCCAACTTTCTCTGATTGTCACTTCATAGAACGAGCAGAATAGTCAACAGTAAAGACCACAAAATCCGTATCACACCAACGCAAATCTTGACTTTTTCATCCACCAAGGTATCCTTTTAGGCAATAAAACGACCCATCGTAACCAGGTCACACACCCGCACGTTGATGTGATGGAGGATAGCCGTGAACTCAATAGCCAACCCCTATATCGCCATCGAGGGTGTGATCGGCGTCGGTAAGACGACCCTGGCCCGAAAGTTAAAACCTCAATTCCAGGCGAGCCTGATGCTGGAAGCCTTCGATAAGAACCCGTTTCTATCCAATTTCTACAGCGACCGTGCCCGCTACGCCTTTCAGACCCAGATTTTCTTCTTGCTCAACCGCTACCAGCAACAACAAACGATCCCCTCACAGCTACAAACCAACGCGCTGTTAGCAGATTATTTTTTCCGCAAAGATCTGCTGTTCGCAGAGCTCAACTTGGCAGGCGATGAGATGGTGATGTACGAGCGGTTGTATCGGACGCTTGCCGAGAACATCCGCCTCCCCGATCTCGTCGTCTATCTGCGAGCCGGTGTTGATACGCTGATGGCCCGCATCGCCATGCGCGACCGGACCTATGAGCGAGAGATGGACCGCAGCTACATTGCGGCTTTGCGCCAGACGTACGAGCAGCTCTTCGCTAGCTACAAAGCCACACCGTTGCTGGTGATTGAGAGCGACGATCTCGATTTCGTACGCAGTCCCCACGACCTGGACGAGATCGAGAGCCAGATCGAGGCGGCGCTGCAAGGGACTCGCCAGCCCACGCTCCCATCCATGGAAGCGACGGCGCCCCCATCCATCACGTGGCAGCTCCCAAGCGTTCCCGCCGACGAGCCCGGCACTGAGGCCAACTGGCGTGTGCTGGGCAACTTCCTCGCGCTGACACAGACGGTGGGGGAAGTCGGCGGCGCGCTCTCACAACATCCACCCATCTGTCCTGACGGCGCTTCAGAAGAGTTACAGCGCTCCCTGATATCGGCTTCACAGGCCCTCAAAGCCCTGGCTGAGCGCGTCGGCGTTGAACTTCCGTAGATTGTTCGACACTATATTGCTTCAAAAGGAGAAAAGAGACATGGATACAATCAAAGCCCTTATCCTTGACCTGGATGGCGTCATCACCGACACCGCCGAGTATCACTACCGAGGCTGGAAACGCTTGGCCGACGAAGAAGGGCTTCCCTTCGACCGAGAAGCCAATGAGCAACTCCGAGGCGTCTCCCGGCGGCAGTCCCTGCTGCTCATCTTGGGAGACAAAAAGGACGAGTACTCCGAGGAACAGATCCAGGAGATGATGGCCCGCAAGAACGGCTATTATCAGGAGATGTTAGATAACCTCACGGACGAGGATTTTCTGCCCGGCGCCAAGGAACTCATCGCCGAGATCAAGGCGCGCGGCCTGAAGATCGCCGTCGGCTCCGCCAGCAAGAACACCAAGCGGGTGCTGAACAGCCTCAAGATCACCGATCTCTTCGACGCCATCGGCGACGGGCATAGCGTCGAGCGCGCCAAGCCCGCGCCCGATCTCTTCGTTCATACCGCCGGCAAGATGGGCCTTCCCCCGCGCGAGTGCGTCGTCGTCGAGGACGCTGAATCTGGCGTCGCCGCTGCGCTGACGGGCGGCTTCATCGCCGTGGGCGTCGGTCCCGAAGAGCGCGTGGGCAAAGCCCACGTCCGCTATGACGACACCGCGTCCGTCGATCTGGACGAGATTCTGGCCGATCCCAAAGAATAAGATGAGCATGGGGCACGGTCAGGAGACCGGCCCCAGCTAGCTCTTCAATCAACTGAATTGAAACCCACCCAAATAAGATAGAGCCAAGAGGCAAACGAGCATGGAACTTCAGAACAACGTACACACCGATACGCAATGGGAGATTTTCGAGACGCACTTTGAGGCAGACCAGCTGGTCACCACGGGCAGCAACTACATGATCGGCAACGGGTATCTCGGCTACCGTGGCACCTTCGCCGAGTGGGACGCCGACCGATACGTCGCCTGCATCGTCACCGACACCTGGGACGCCGCCGAACCCGACACCATGCGCGAACTCTGCAACGTGCCCAACGGGCTTTACGTCCGGCTGGAGATCAACGGCGAGCCGCTCTCTATCTTTGACGGCACGACGCGCGACTATCGCCGCACGCTGGACTTACGACACGGCATCCACACGCGCACGCAGACGTGGGAGAACAGCGCGGGCCAGTCCGTCACCGTCGAGGTGGAGAAATTCGCCAGCTACGACAATCTGCATCTCGTCCCCATGCGATACACCGTGCGCGCCGAGACCGACGTCGAGCTCGCGCTGATCAGCGGCATCGACGGGCGCGTCTGGTCCCTGAGCGGCGAGCATTTCAAATCGTACGCGCCGCTTGAGGACGAAGGATGCATCGTCATCGAGACGCGCACGGTGGAATCCGACATTCAGGTCGACGTCGTCGAAGGCGTGAACGTCATCGATGCGGCACCCATCGCCAAGGAGATCGTCAAAGACAACAAGCGCATCTTCCGTCGGCTGACCTTCGCGCTGCACGCTGGCGACGAGCTCACGCTGGAGAAGATCATGGTGATCTACCACAGCAACGACGTCGACGATCCGCGCGAAAAAGCAATGGCGGATGTGCGAACTGGGCTGGACGCAGGCTATGAGACGCTGAAAGCGGCCCACACCGCGCACTGGGACGCCAGCTGGGACGCCAGCGACGTCGAGATCAAGGGCAACCCAGAAGCCCAGCTGCTCACGCGCTTCAACCTCTACCAGAACATCATCGCCACGCCGACGCACGCGCGACTGCCTATTGGGGCGCGCGGTCTCTCCTGTCAGGTCTACCAGGGCGCGGCCTTCTGGGATCAGGAGATCTTCAACCTGCCCATCTTCCTCTACACGCAGCCCGACATCGCCCGCAACATCCTGGAATACCGCTACATGACGCTGGACGGCGCGCGCAAGAAAGCGAAGCGCCTGGGCTACTACGGCGCCTACTACGCCTGGACCAGCGGCAAGACCGGCGAGGAGCTCTTCCCCGACTTCTTCTTCACCGATGTGCTCACAGGACGCAAAGTCCGCAACCACTTCAACGACTGGCAGATCCACATCTCGCCGGACATCGTCTACGCCCTCTGGCAGTACTACCTGGCGACCCGGGATGGGGCCTTTATCGTCGAGTACGGCGCGGAGATCACCTTCGAGGTCGCGCAGTTCCTGGTCGCGCACGCCTACTTCAAAAAGGACAAGCACCGCTACGAGTTCGTCCGCCTGCTGGGGCCTGACGAGTACCACGAGAACGTCGATAACAACGCCTTCACCAACTACCAGGCGCGCTTCGCGTTGGACACGGCGGTGACCATCTACGAACGCCTGCAGGCCGAGGCGCCGGACCGTCTGGCGGCCCTCTTTGAGCGGCTGGATCTGGACAAGGACGACGTCGCCAACTGGCGCGAGATGGTCGACCTGATCTATCTGCCGCAGCCTGATCCAGAGACGGGGCTTCTGGAACAGTGCGATGGCTTCTTCGAGCTGGAGGACGCCACGCCGGAGGAGCTGCGCGAGCGGCTCATCGACCCCGAGGAGTACTGGGGCTGGCCCAACGGCGTCGCCGTGCACGCGCAGGTGCTCAAACAAGCCGACGTGCTACAGCTCTTCGCCTTGCACGACATCTTTCCTCTGGACGTACAGCGCGCCAACTACGACTACTACGAGCCGCGCACCGAGCACGGCTCCTCGCTCAGCCCGTCGGTACACGCCCTCATCGCCGCGCGCGTGGGCTATGCCGACGAGGCCTACCGCTACTTCATGATCGCCTCGACCATCGACCTCTACAACAAGAGCAAGAAGGTCATGAGCGGCGGCACCTTCCTGGGCGGTATTCACACGGCAGCCGCCGGCGGCGTCTGGCAGGTCATCGTCCAGGGCTTCGCGGGCTTCGAGGTGCAGAACGGCGGCATCGGCTTCAGGCCGGCACTGCCGGCGCAGTGGGATGCCGTGGCCTTCAAGATCACCTATCGGGGCAACCCAATCCGCGTCCGCCTCACCCACCAGGCGCTGACCGTGACCTCGGCGGCGGAGAACACCGACCCCGTCGACATCACCGTGGGCGAGCAGACTCAGACTGTCGAACCGGGCAGCAGCGTCACCTTCGACGCATGAGCGATGATACGAAAGGAGAGGCGATCGTGAACAAGTACTTTGTAGCCATCGCCGGCAACATCGGCGCGGGCAAGACGACCCTGACGTCGATGTTGAGCAAGAAGTTGGATTGGGAACCGTTCTTAGAAGGCGTGACCGACAATCCCTATCTGGCGGACTTCTACGACGACATGCAAGCGTGGAGTTTTCACTCCCAGGTCTATTTTATGGCGCGGCGCTTGCGCCATCACCGGCAGCTGCTGGAACGTCCCCACTCCGTCATCCAGGACCGCACAGTCTACGAGGACGCGGAGATCTTCGCGCGCAATCTCTACCAACGCGGCGACATGCAGGAGCGCGACTATCAGACCTACAGCGAGCTCTACGGTGCCGTCACGTCGATTTTGCCGCCGCCGGATCTGGTCATCTACCTGCGCGCCTCGGTGGAGACGCTAAATGACCGTATCCATCAGCGCGGGCGCCCCTACGAGCAGGACATCGACCCGGCATATCTGGAACGTCTCAACCACCTCTACGAGACCTGGTTCGAGCACTTCACGCTCTGTCCCGTGCTCGCCGTCCCCGCCGACCGCCTTAACTTCGTTTCCAATGGCGGACACCTTGACCTGATCACCGAAAAGATTCTGGAGCGCCTGCGCGGCAAAGAAGTCGTGACGTTTGAATAAAAAATGGAAAATGACAAACGACAAAAATCTCGCCCGAGAGCCTTTTTCATGTGTTATTTAGCATTTTTAATTGAGTA
>CAYVKR010000117.1:0-9423 GCA_964452025.1 uncultured Anaerolineales bacterium | reverse complement strand
GCTCTCGCAGCAAGAAGGCCCTGGAGTGGGAGTGGGATCAGCTGGACGACTACGGGCGCCTCCAGCACCTCACTGCTGATCAGATCGGGCGTAAGGTCGATTGGTGTATTCACCACGGCTGGCTCCGCATCAAGTACGACCGCCATATCCCCTTGCTCTATCACACCGCCAAGGGCTGGGAGCGGGTCAAGCATCTCTGGATGGAGCGGCTCCTGGGCTGGTTCACCGAGTGGGCAGAAACCGGGCAACCGGAACGGGTCTGGCCCCGGCTGGAGACCATCCACCGCGAGATCAAGTTCATGCTATTGGAGCACATCGCCGAGGAGCAGCGTCTTGATCTCCTGCCCGTGCTGCATGCCTGGTTCCCCCACGAGATCCGCGCCGTGCGCACGGCCATCAATCGGACGTTGCAGGCGTTGGGTAAGGGCGGCCTGCCGCATCCTAAACATCAGAAAAAGCCCAGGTCGTAAAGCTGTCAGTATGCGTTGTTTGAGGAAAGATGAATCTTCGATTCAGTAGAAAGGTATGGCACGGTAAAACCCACGTAAGTAGCAAGGAGAGAACCATATGAACATTCTGCAACTGGTAAAGGACGGATTGGCACTGATCCAGGAACTGGAACCCGGACTGACGGCAGCCGTGAAAGCGGGTTCAGCCCTTGGCACCATGGGCTCGGCGGTCGTCAGGATTGTCCAGAAGGGCCAACGCTTGATCACCTACGTCATTAGTCGTCGAGAGGGCGGTGAGGCTACAGAAACCCAGCCGAAAGATATCGTACCTATCGGCAATGATGAGCCAATGGTCACCAAACCAGATGTGGCTGTGGTCGTGGATGTCAGCCGCCGGATTCTCCGCGATGTCGCTCGCTACCTGGATGATGAGGGCATCGACGCTGACATCATTCTGTTGACCAATGATCCGAAGTATGGAAACGTTCCCCAGTTTATCGGTGCTGATGATTCGGATATGTGGATTGAAATGGTACAAGATTTCCACCGAGGCATGAGTCGGGTCAAGCAGGAGGTGGGGGCGGCACGCGTACACATCTTCCTGGGTACTCCATTGCCGTTGGCCTATGGAATGGGGTCCGTGTGGGGTACAGTTGACAAGGCAACCGTCTATCATTGGGAGAACAACACCTACCACCCGGTAATGCCCATTTCCCGTGACCTTCGTGCTGGTTAATCCGCTGCTGGGCCTGAAAGGGAGACAGATCTCGAGAGGATAGTGGGTTAGACGTCGAACGTGTTCAGAAAGAGATTGCTGATCCCTGGAGTGCGGAAGAACTCTGTGCCAAACTGATCTTCATCCTTGATGGGTTGGATTGCCAGGGTGTGCCACAGGAGGAAATCGGGGTCTACACACATTTGTGGGGTAACAAGGGGCGCATCCCCCACTTGAAGCCGATTTTAGCGATCTAAAAGGGCTAACGCCCCATTTTTAGACCAAATCGGCAGCTAGAAAGGGTCAAGCGCTGTTTCAATCCCACAAATCTGCGTAGAGCCGTCAAACGAATCGAATTGCTAGCCACCCATCCCTATGCCGAAGAACTGGCTAGATGCTTGGAAAAGTACCTCGAACACCCGTTTGGCGAATAGAAACCGCCTCTATATGCGTCTGACTTTTAAGGCCAGAATAGAAACACCGTCTGTATGCGCAAAAATAAGGTCTTAAGTTGACGCGCATGGGGCTTTGCCCCCCCAGACGTATCCGCGCGTGAGCGCGGTCGCCCGCAGTCATTTTTCAGATCGCGATCCCATACTCTCTTCTCAGAGAACATTACTTCTCCGAGTGCGTCGGCACCGGCAGCGGGGAATCCCACCAGCCGGGTGTCAGGATCGGTGACGGCGTCACCGTCGCCTCCGACGTGGGGACCTCCGGCTCTCCTACGTGCAGTTGCTCAGTGGACCAGGACGAAAGGCCCCAGCCTACCAACGCGACACCCACCAGCAAACCCAGGACGAGCAAAGTGTAGCTACCTATCTTACGCCAGTTCATCGTCTCCTCCGTCACCAGATCGGCACGCCGTAGCGTTCCGCCGCCTCCGCTTCCGGGTGCGTGTGGCCTGGCACACGCAGCGGTTTGATCAACGCCGGCTTGCGGCTGCGCTCGCCCAACGGTGAGTTGGCATAGTAGACCAGGCAGCGGTGCTGGGGCATGGTGCCGAGGTAGGTGACCGAGTTGATGTCGTGATAGCCTTTGCTCGACCAGCCCATGATCTCCGCCATCAGATCCCGGTCCTCCGGGTGCTTCAGCCGGAACGTCGCTACGTTGTTGCAGTTGGAGATAATCTCAACGCCCACCAGGGACGGGTTCTGCGTACCCAGGCTCATAGCGATGCCGTACTTACGGCTGTCCGGCCACATCTGCTTGAGTTGCGCGGACGTGGTCGGCTCTTCGTTGTTTCTCCGCGCTCCTTGTGCCCCACCAAAGAGTTTCTGCATTTCGTCGATGAAGATGTGCAAGCCCCGGTGCGGCAGCACACCGACCTCGTCAAGATAGGCCGCCGCATCGTGGTAGATCACCCAGGCGATTTGGGCGATCAGGAAGGCTTTGGCCGTCTCTGGAATGCCCTGACCGCCGCTGATCACCGTCAATCCCCAGGGCTGGCTGAGCACGTCAATCTCCGTGCCTAACTCCCCCTCGTCCAGCGGCTTGAACGACTGGTAGATATCAGCCTGCACGAAGGGCTGCAGGCGCAACTCGATGTTGCGCAGCGTCTCTTCCTTGTGCCCGTTCGCCTTCTCCACCTTGTAGCGAATACGACCGACCAATTCAGCAATATCGGCTTTTCTGGAACGATGGACCGCCAGCGCCTGTTTCTCACCCGGACGTAAACGCGAGAGATGGGTGCCTTTCAGAGAACGCGGCTCGTGTCCCGCGTCCTCACGCGCCTGATTGATCACAGCCGTCTCTTCCGCCGTGACTTTGTTCAGATCTGGATTGCGTAATACCTGCGGCTCGTTGACCAGGACGCCGAGACCGGTGTAGAGCGCCTGGAGCGTCTCCTGCAGCTCTCCCATCTGCACCACGCCCATACCGGTGGTTCCGCCGGCCAGATCTGCCAGGGCCATATAGTACTCGCCTGGATGGATCCGGTGTGGCACCTGCAGCGGATTGTAGCGCAGGGGGTTCGGACCATAGGGGGAAATACTGAAAGCCTCGGTATGCCCCTGCAAGCCCGGCGCGTTGAGCATCCGCGTCCAACCGGCGCCAAAGTCCAGGACGACGCTGCGTAATTGCCACTTGGTGGTGGTCTCCAAGACCAACCGTTCGCCAAAGGTCGTCTTGCCGGTCCCGCTGTCGCCTACCACAGCGAAGGAGTAGAAGGCGTCTTCCGAGAGGCGCAGCGGGACTTCAGTCGGCGCTGCGCCGGTGTAATTCTCTGCGCTGTACTGGTAGCCTAGCTGCACGTCACCCGGCATATCCGTGTAGAAAGCGAAGTCGGGTGGCCGGCTGATATTTGTGCTGGCGAGGCCATCCTCGAAGGTCGCCGGCGCGACCAACGCCGCCAGTTGGTGTAAGGTGTTGGCCGTCGCGTAGCGGCCCCCGGCCAGCACCGCCGCTATCCCCTCCGGCGGATCCAGCAGACAGGGGGAGAAGGTCGCTAAATGTCCGGCGATGTGTTCCCGTTCCTCGGCACTAAGGCGCGCCGTGGTGACCGGGAGCACCACGTCTTCCAGACCGTGAAAGGCTTGAATCGCCAGGGCTTCCGCCGCCTTGGCCCCGCGTTCTGTGCGGGTGACTACAAAACTCTCCACCTCGTAGGCGCCCTCTTGAGACATGGTGTCGGCCAGCCGGGCGATGCGCTGCCAGAGTTCCGCCAGATACGCCGCGGCCTCGTCCCGCCATTGCGTCGCTTTGCCAATGCTTACTCCGCCCGTTACGCCGGTGGAGACGCCGGTCGCTAATCCTCGGGCCAGCAGCCGGGCGTCGGTCGCGGATTGCCCGAAACTCTCCGTGTGCGAGCGCCCCTGGCTTTGTGAATACGTGTCTGACTGCGCCGCCGTGCCCCAGGTCTCAGCGGACGACCGGGTGACGGCGTGCGACTGCGTATGAGCGTTTGACACGGTGGTGCCGCTGGAGTGCGTCTCTACCCGCGAGTGCGAGCGGGCTGTGCCCTGACTTTGACTCGCGGCTACGGAGTCAGCCGTTCCCCAACTCTCCGAGCGAGAGACGGAATCGGCTACGCTGTCTGTCTCGGCGCGAGAGGTGGTGTCGGCCACGCTCGTCGTGTGAGACTGTGATGTACCGGAGCCGCTACTGTGACTACTGCTGCTAAACGACGACCCACCCTGGGAGTGGACGGTTGCGGTCTGGACCGACACGGAGTCGGTCTGAGCCTGGGACTGCGTATTAGCCGCACCGTGGGCGGTCGCGTGCCCGCTGGTGGTGCCCACCGAGGTCCCGGTGGAGCGGCTGGTGCCAGCACTGGTGCCCTGGGTGTTGGCGTGCGAGGTGCCGCTGCTGACGCTGTCCGTGTGCCCCTCTGACGTTCCAGCACTGTAATTCGCCATGATCGGCAAGGACCCGCCAATGCCCCCTGTTGCGCCCTCAGAGGCCATTGCGCTGTGGCTTTGCGCGTTGCCTGAACTGATCGTATCCGCTACGGAATTGTGGGCTCCAAACGACGTACCGTGGCTCTCGCTGTTGGTGCGCGTGGTCGCGTTGGTATCGGTGTTGGTGACGCTGTCCGTTTGTGCTTCGCCCTGGGTGTTGGCCTGTCCTACAGATACGCCAACGGTTCTGGCGCTGCCCCAACTGCTTCCCCCGCCGGACGCCTGTGAGCTGCTGGAGAAACTCGAAGAGCCGTGAGTGTGCGCCTGGCCTTCTGTGTGGGCGGTGCCCTCGCTGACTGCGTGCCCCTCAGTATGCGCGCTACCCTCTCCAACGGCGTGACTGTCTGTGTGGGCGGTCCCGGTGCCGGTGGCCTGGCTCTCTGTATCTATCACGCCTTCGCTCACAGAACGCAGGGCACTGTGCGCCACGCCCTGGGTGTGAGACTCGCCCCAGGTCTCGGATTGACCCTCAGTGCGGGAATGAGACTCGGTGTGAGATTCCCCCGCAGTTCGAGCATAGCCACGCTCTTCTGAGACGCCGGCGCTCCGGCCCCGCGTTTCTCCGTCGGCGTGACTGCGAGAATCCGTCAAGGTGCTAGCCCGGTTTAGAATATAGGGGATGGAAAAGTTGAAGCTGATGTTACGCGTGCCTTGCATTTGACTGGCCTGGATGCTCGCTTCCTGCAGCGCTGCGTCTAAGAAGCGAGCGGCGTCCCGGCGCTTAATACGCCGGCCCAGTACGAAGAACACAAAGTCTTCCTGCAGCCGTGCCAGCCCCCGGAACAACAGTTCGTTCTGCTCGGCTGGTTTCTCCGTCTCTACGGTGTCCGTGGCGCGCGCCGTCGCCAGGGGACTCTCGCGCGGATCCGGTTGGCCCAGCAGCGCCACAATGTACGGCCAGCGGGTGATGGCGGCTGTGATGAATTGGGTGCGCGCCTTGGATAGCGGCTGGGTGTTGATTCCGATGAAATTTGCCAACGTGCCGACCAGCGCCGCGTCCGCCTGCTGAGCCCGGTGGATGGATGTCGCCCGGTCGCTGGCCCAGGCCACCACGCCGTAACTCTGCACCAGTCCCATGCGGGGATAACCGTCTCCGCTGAACATGCCCGCTGCCAGATAAGCCAGGTCGATCTGCGCGTCGTATAGCCCGCGCAGTGCTGTGCGCGTGTGCCCCAAGATGTCCAACTCCGCTGTCTCATCGCGTGGACGGAGGCCGTGGTCCACGCTATAGCCGCACATCGCTTTCGCACGTCGCCTGTGCCGGAGACGCTGGAGGCGCAGGTGCTCTTCGACGCAGATAAACTCGATGCTATCGGTGCAATTGGTGTAGCGCGGGCCTTTGCTTACGGTGGCGCTCACGGCCAGCGGCTCTGGGCGCCGTCGGGTAGTGTGGATGTGGAGCGTTGGGAAGCGGAGGGCGACGACCCGGCGGCGCATACACCGGTGCACGAGTTCGTCGTCAAACTCTCGCGCATCAAGGCGCGGTTGTTCACGGAAACCGGGCGGGCGATTGCCGAGGAACGGCATCGCTACATGGCCCAATTCTATCAGCGTCTGGAGGCGGAGGTCCTGGGAGAGATGTAGTGGGGTTTGCTGGGTTGATCAATACGGTTGGTTTGTCGGGTGTTTCGCTAACCATTCCTCGTGTTGCGTGATGCGCTCAATCAAGGCTGTTCGCTCGAGCAAACTTGACACTACTGAAAAAAAGTTGTGCCTCACGCGAACACGCAAAGGGCGCCAAGATTTTTAAATTTGCCCTTACTTTTCTGAATAGTAAAGCCAGCCTAGATCAATAAAATTTATCATCTTATGAATTTCCTTTGCGTTCTTGGCGCCTTTGCATGAGGTTGATGGGTATTTCAGTGCAGTCACATCTTGACTCACCTGAAAAAAGGTCCAAAACTCGGAGTTTTAGTTGATACCCCCCTATATCTAGTGATTTCGGTCGCGAAGAATCTACATATAGTGTCAAATTCTGGAAACTCCGAGTTTTAATAGTTATTTCAGTGCAGTCACATCTTGAATCCAATGTGATTTGTTCTCGGTATGCCAGTGCTGGCGCACAAAGGTGAGTAGGCGGGCGTCGGCGGCGGGGGACAGACTGGTAATCCCATAGACAGTTTATGTGGTGACTTCGCCCGTTTTCTTCTCGATCACGCGGATCCGGCACCTTCTTCAATTCAGCGTCCAGGGAAGGAATCCTTTCCCTAGTCGGTCGTTTAGTCGTTGACATGGCAACCCCCGTGTGGTTATGTCTGGATGGTCTGCCTTTAGTTTACCAGATGCCAAACCGGCTCCAGCTCTCCTATCCTCGCTCCATTGCAATCTGGATAGCACTTTCTTATACGTCGTGAAAAACGATAAAGCCCTGGTGACAGAAAGCGTTCTCTTGACACGGTAAATGGGTATGATATACTTCAACAGTCGTTTAAGTATTTTACCCAATATACGTCGTGTTTACACAGCTTTAAGGAGCTTACACCATGGAACAAGAGAAAAGCCTTTCCTTTTTCGAACGCTACCTGACGATCTGGGTGTTCTTATGCATCGGCGCAGGGATTTTTCTGGGCCGTGTCGCCCCCGACCTCGCCGTGCAGCTGGATTCTATGGAGGTTTATCACGTCTCCATCCCTATTGCTATCTGCATGTTCTTCATGCTCTATCCCATTATGGTCAAGATTGATTTTTCCCAAGTGGTGAAGGTTACGAAAAATCCCAAGCCCATTATCTTAAGCGTTGTCATTGATTGGGTGATCAAGCCACTCACGAAATATGTGTTAGCCATTTTCTTTCTGGGCTATGTATTTAGGGGATTGATTGTTGGCACTGAGGTTTTGAGTTCGGGGCAAGAGATCGAACTGTGGCAGAGTTATACTTCTGGCCTACTACTCCTCAGTGTGGCTCCTTGTACGGCGATGGTGCTGGTCTGGAATCACCTGGCGGAGGCCAGTATGGAGTTGACCCTGGTGATTGTGGCGCTCATGTCGCTCCTGATCCTCGTGCTCTTTGCACCGGTGGCAACGTTGATGTTGGGCGGCGTGGGGATCGTGATCCCCTGGGAGACCATGCTGCTGTCAATGGCCATCTATGTTGCGCTGCCCCTGATCAGCGGGTACTTCACCCGCAGGTGGATCATCAAAAACAAAGGGCAGGCCTGGTTCGATAAGCGTTTCGTTCCGGCCCTCACTCCGGTCAGTATTGTCGCGCTGTTAGCCACGCTGATTTTGCTCTTCTCTTTCAAGGGTGAGGTCATTCTGGAGAATCCACTCCACATTCTGTGGATCAGTATTGTCCTGAGTATCCAGACCCTGGGGATTTTTGTGCTGGCTTATTTCGGTTTTGGGAGATGGTTCAACTTACCCTACGAGCAGGCTGCGCCGTTGGGGCTGATTGGTACATCCAACCATTTTGAAGTGGCTTTTGCCACGGCGGTGATGCTCTTTGGCCTTTCTTCGGGCGCCGCCTTGGCGGCGGTGGTGGGGGTTCTGGTTGAGGTGCCGACGATGTTGTTTCTGGTAGAGATTTGCAAGCGCACCAAGCACCTGTTCGCGCAACCGGAAGTGAAGGCTGGCGGCAAGTTGGTGCCCGTACCGGTACGAATTTCTGATGATATCTAGGAGTATGGTGGCTGATGGAGCCTAACCCCCATGCTCGAGAGGAAACGACCTTGGCGACCCAGCTGAAAGCGCTGGCGGATCCCAAGCGCCTGCGCATCTTGGAGATGCTGATGCAAGGCGTTCACTGTAACTGCGAGATCGCCGCGCAGTTGGACGCATCGCTTAGCCTGATCTCACATCACCTGCGGGTGCTGCGAGAGGCCGATCTGATTCAGGGGGAGCACGCCGAGGCCGACGAGCGCTGGATTTACTATACCGTGGATACGGAGACGCTGACCCAACTGCGCGCCGCGTTAATGAAACGCCTGGACGTGTCACGCATCCAGCCGCGTCGACCGAATTGCGGCCCGGATCCGTCCCAATAGACGCTGGGGCGCTGGTAACACGCGCCGCGATGGTCACAGCACGCTCCTGTCGCGTGACGGGAGCGTGCTTGTGGTGATCTGGCTCCCTATTCGAAGGTTTATCACTGGTTGTCCCGATTCGTTTCAGATATTGCCTTCTCTCCTCTTTATGATATAACATATTCAAATTCATGAATATAGAAAGGGCGCTATGAACAAAGGCGTGCGTTATTTCTCGGCATCGACGACGCCTGTCGCAGCCAGGTGATTGAGGGTTGGACACGGGTCTGGAGAAGTGACCGGATCAAGCCTTACTCCCGGCGTTGGCGCAGCACAACGCGTTAACTTTCGGTCTTTAGAACGCAAGAGGATGAACCTCAGATCCATTCCCAGGAGATGACATGAGTGCATATCGGCAGATACTGGTAGCCGGTTCGCCGGTAGGATTGCAAGGCTTGGACGACGTGCTGGAAGCCCTCCGCGCCGAGGGACGGCAGCCGGGCGAGGAAAGGTTGGGTCTGGAGATCGTGAAACGCCTGAGCAAAGAAAATTACATTCCGCGCAGCGCGCAGGCGGACTTCGCCGTCGCGTTAGAAAGGGAATATGCCGCATACGTGGCGCGGGGCGAAAGTGGCGCACCGACGCGCAAGGCAAGCTACGGCAGCTGGCGCGGTCATCCGCGTGAGACCATCCCCTGGTTCCCCACGGTCAACGACGAGCTCTGCGATGGCTGCGGCGTCTGTCTCAGATTGTGCAGCACGAAGTGCCTCGCGCCGACTGAGGATGAGAAGGTGTTTGTCGCCGACCCTTTCGCCTGCGTAGTAGGATGCAGCTCCTGCGCCAACGTCTGCAAGCCCAAAGCGATCACCTTTCCCCCGCGCTCGATGCTGGATGCGTACAAGC
>CAYVKR010000116.1:0-9443 GCA_964452025.1 uncultured Anaerolineales bacterium | reverse complement strand
TTCCACGGCGACTGCTTCGAGGGCCTCGCCAACGGTCCCGCCGTCGAGGAGCGCTGGGGCCAGCGGGGCGAGACGCTGCCGGAGGATCATCCCGCGTGGCCGTTGGAGGCGCACTACATCGCGCTGGGCCTGGTGAATTACATCGTCACGCTCTCACCGCAGCGCATCATCCTGGGCGGCGGCATCATGCAACAGGCACAGCTCTTCTCCCTGATCCGCGAGAACGTGCAGACGCTGCTCAACGGCTACATCCAGGCGCCCGCCATCCTTGAGGGGATCGAGGCGTACATCGTCCCGCCAGCGCTGGGCGGACGGGCCGGCGTGCTGGGCGCGATTGCGTTGGCGGAACGCGCACAGCCTCAGAGCAACCAAGGAGTTACGCATTGAAACTGCTCGACGTCGTGCACAGAGAGCCCAACCCCAGGCCCTGGGCTGAGAACGAGAAGATCCCCTGGGACGATCCGGCCTTCAGCCGACGCATGCTCAACGAGCATCTATCCCAGGATCACGATGCGGCCAGCCGCCGATTTGCCATCATTGATCAACACGTCGACTGGATCCATCGCCACGTGCTGGACGGACAGCCGACGCGGATTCTCGATCTCGGTTGTGGGCCGGGCCTCTACACGCACCGGCTTGCAAGACTCGATCATACCTGCACAGGCATCGATTTCTCGCCAGCCTCAATCGCGTACGCCAGGGAACAGGCAGAGGATGCGGGCTTGGACTGCATCTATCACCAGCAGGACATTCGCAAAGCAAACTACGGCAGCAACTACGGCCTGGTGATGCTGATTTTCGGGGAATTCAACGTCTTCCGCCCGGCAGACGCGCGTCACATTCTTAAAAAAGCCTATCGCGCGCTGGCGCCCGGCGGCTTTCTGCTCCTGGAGCCTCACACCTTCAACGCCGTGCGCGAGATAGGAAAAGCGCCGCCTTCGTGGCACTCGGCGGAAAGCGGGCTCTTTTCAGATGAGCCATATCTCTGCCTCGAAGAGAATCTCTGGAACGCGGACGCCAACGTGACGATCCAACGCTATTTCATCGTCGATGCCGCAACCAGCGAGGTGACGCGCCATTCGTCGAGCATGCAGGCCTACACGGACGAGGAGTACCGCGATCTGTTGAAGGTATGTGGCTTTGGTGACGTGACGTTCTACGCTACATTGGATGGGAGCGAGGCGAGCTCTAAAAGCCCATTACAGGTGCTCCTAGCCCAGAGTGCTTGAACTCGTCAGTGCGTTTTGTACCTATGATTCGGCGGACTCGCGCTCGCGCCATTCGGCCAAGGTCTGCTCGTAGGCAGCGATCTCGGCGGCCTGATCCAAGGCGTTGATCCGGCCCCGACCCAGCCAGTCGTCGCCCTGGCGCTGATAGGCGTTGGTCAACAGCGCCTCGAGGTCTGCAATATCAAAACCAAACTCAACGCGCCGCCGTTCCAGATAACGACACGTCGCGTCGAAGATGCGCTCGTAACGTTGCACTTCCCAGTCACTAAGTTCTGTCACAGATGATCTCCCACGGTATAAAAGTCAACAGCTCAAGTATAACGCGAAGTTGCGGAAGTCAAAAGTCAGGAGTAAAAAATGAGCAAACAGCCGATCTACAAGGACCCCGATCAACCTATTGAAGCGCGCGTCGCCGACCTCGTCTCGCGGATGACGCTGGAAGAGAAGGTCTCCCAGATGTTGCACAGTGCACCGGGAATCGAGCGCCTGGACATTCCGCCCTACAATTGGTGGAACGAGTGCCTGCACGGCGTGGCGCGGGCCGGCGTCGCCACGGTCTTCCCGCAGGCCATCGGGCTGGCCGCTACCTGGGACACCGACCTCATGGCGCGCGTCGCCACCGCCATCTCCGACGAGGCGCGGGCCAAGCACCACGAGGCGCTGCGGCGAGACGTGCATCAGATTTACACCGGTCTGACCTTCTGGTCGCCCAACATCAACATCTTCCGCGATCCCCGCTGGGGGCGAGGCCACGAGACTTACGGCGAGGATCCTTACCTCACGGCGCGAATGGGTGTGACCTTCGTCAAGGGCTTACAGGGTGACGATCCCGACTATCTCAAAGTGGTGGCGACGCCCAAGCACTACGCCGTCCACAGCGGGCCGGAGCCAGAACGCCACCACTTCGACGCGCAGGCCGACGCGCAGGATCTGTGGGACACGTATCTTCCGGCTTTCGAAGCGTGCATCACCGAGGGCGGCGCGGGGTCCATCATGGGGGCCTACAACCGCACCAACGGCGAGTCCTGCTGCGCCAGCCCGACGCTTCTCCAGAAGATTCTACGCCAGCGCTGGAATTTCGAAGGCTACGTCGTCTCCGACTGCTGGGCCATCGTCGATATTCACAAACATCATCAGGTCGTGGAGACGGCGCCAGAAGCGGCAGCCCTGGCGGTGAACCACGGCTGCGACCTCAACTGCGGCTACACCTACGGCGCGCTCCTTGTCGCCGTCGAGCAGGGCCTCATCGACGAGGCGACCATCGACCGCGCCGTGACCCGGCTTTTCACCGCCCGCTTCCGCCTGGGCATGTTCGACCCGCCGGAGCAGGTGCCCCACGCGCAGATTCCCATCGAGGTCAACGCCTCGCCGGAACACACCGTGCTGGCGCACCAGGCCGCATGCAAATCCATCGTGCTGCTCAAGAACGAGGATCTGCTGCCGCTGCCCAAGGACCTGACGTCCATCGCCGTCATCGGTCCCAACGCGGACGCGCTGCCGCCGCTAATGGGCAATTACCACGGCACCCCGCGCCGCGCCATCACGCTGCTGGAGGGCATCCGACACAAGGTCGGACCGGCGACGCGCGTCTACACCACGCGCGGCTGTCCCCTTGCCGAGGGCGTGCCTTTCCTTGACCCGGTCCCAACAGTGCATTTGCGCCCGCTAGACGCTGACGCGGGCCAGACCGGTCTCACGGCGACCTACTATGCGAAGGCAGAGTTTGAGGGCGCCCCCGTCCGCACTCAGATTGATCCGGTGGTGGATGCGGTCTGGAAAGCAGCGCCGCCCGTCGGCGACCATCCGGGCGATCCCTACAGCGTACGCTGGGAAGGCTATCTCGTCCCGCCGGAGAGCGGAACCTACAAGCTGGGCGCGCGCGGCTTCGACGCCGTGCGGCTGATGCTTGATGCCGACGTCATCGTGGAGTTCAGCAACGAGCACCACGCGCTGACTCGCACCGCGGAGGTCGAACTGGAAGCGGGACGGCTCACCCCGCTGCGACTGGAGGTCTCCCATCAGCAGGCAGCCAACGGCGAGGCCGCGCTGCTCTGGTCGCCGCCCACCAGGAATCTACGAGCGCCGGCGCTGAAGGTCGCGGCACAGGCCGACGTGGTGGTCATGGCGTTGGGCCTCACCGCCGACATCGAAGGTGAGGAGATGACGCTCGACGTGCCTGGTTTCCGGGGCGGCGACCGCACGACGCTGGACCTGCCCGACCCTCAGGAAGTGTTGCTTCGCGTGATTCATGCGCTGGGCAAGCCTGTGGTACTGGTGCTGATGAACGGGAGCGCGCTGGCCGTCAACTGGGCCGCCGAGCACGTGCCCGCCATCGTCGAGGCGTGGTATCCGGGCCAGGCCGGCGGCGCGACTGTGGCCGACGTGCTCTTCGGCGACACCAATCCTGCCGGGCGGCTGCCAGTGACAGTCTACCGTTCGGTGGAGGATCTGCCGCCCTTCGAGGACTACGACATGTCGGGCCGCACCTACCGCTACTTCGAGGGCGAGGTGCTCTATCCCTTTGGCCACGGGCTGAGTTACACGACCTTCGCGTACAGCGATCTGGAGATCACGCCAGAGGAGATCGAGGCTGGCGAGAAGGTCACCGTCAGCGTGCGGGTGGCGAACACCGGCGACCGGGCCGGCGACGAGGTGGTGCAGCTCTACGTGTGCGACGTGGAAGCTTCAACGCGCGTGCCGCTGCGCCAACTGCGCGGCTTCACCCGCGTGCACCTGGCGCCCGGCGAGGTGCAAACGGTGAGTTTCACGCTGGGGCCCGACGCCTTCGCCCTGGTCAACGAGGCAGGCGAGCGCGTGATTGAACCCGGCGCCTTCGAGATCAGCGTCGGCGGCGGGCAGCCGGGCACCGGCGCGCCGGTGGTTACAGGACAAATCACAATCAGATAGACAACCACCTTCCGGGAAGTATGGAACTTCCCGGAAGGTTGAACCCCAAGGAGGCGACGGTGAGCCATCTCACGCTTCCGCTGCGCGTCATCAACAGCGTCGCGCCCATCCGCGTCTGCGACCTGGGCGGCTGGACCGATACCTGGTTCGCCGGGCACGGCAAGGTCTTCAACATCGGCGTCTACCCCTACGTCGAGGTGCAGATCGAGGTCCGTCCACACGAACCGGGCGCGGAGCGCATCGTGCTCTACGCGGAGAACTACGGGGAGCGTTACGCCGTCGATACCAAACGCCCCGGCTGGGACCGGCACCCGCTGCTGGAAGCCGCCATCAAGCGAGTAGGCGTGCCCGAGGATCTATCGGTACAGGTCACCATCTTCTCCGAGGCACCCGGCGGCTGTTCGACGGGCACGTCAGCAGCGGTGACCGTGGCCCTCATCGGCGCGCTGGATCGGCTGACGCCCGGTCGGCTGAGTCCGCACGAGGTGGCCTACGCCGCCCACGCCGTCGAGGTCGAGATGCTGGGGCAACAGTCGGGTATCCAGGATCAGCTCTGCGCGGCCTACGGCGGCATCAACTTTATCGAGATACAGCGCTATCCCCACGCTACGGTCTCACAGATCCACGTGCCCAACGCTATCTGGTGGGAGCTTGAGCGGCGCCTGCTCTTGATCTACCTGGGCAAACCACACCGCTCGTCGGCGATCCACGAGAAGGTCATCCGCCACCTGGAAGATCAAGGGCCAGACGCGCCGGCACTGCAGCCGCTACGGGAAACCGCCGCGCAGGGACGTGACGCCGTCTACGCGGGCGACTTCGCGGCTTTGGGCCACGCCATGATCGCCAACACCAAGGCCCAGGCGGCACTCCACCCCGATCTGGTCGGTGACGCGGCGCGCCGCCTGATCGAGATTGCGCAGCGCCACGACGCCATCGGCTGGAAGGTGAACGGCGCGGGCGGCGACGGCGGTTCCCTGACCATCCTCGGCCCGGCCCAATCCTATCGCAAACGCGAGATGATCCAGGAGATCGAAACGACCGATCCCCTTTACAGGCACATTCCCACGTACCTCAGCCGTTACGGACTCCGCATCTGGGAACACACTTCCTAAGAAGACGCAATACCCTCTTGTTCACATTTTGAACCTGTTTTGTTACGAAATACTTGACAGAACATGCTTAATGTGATACTATGTAATCGTAAAATCGATATTCACCGCAGCGCCAAGATCTACGTCTGAGATGCAGTCCCGAAGGACTACCATGGACACGGATAACAAGAATAGGCCGTTTAATGAGCGGCCCATCTACAATATTGGAGCCGTCAAGCGCATGACCGATATACCGTCGGCCACGCTGCGGGTCTGGGAGCGCCGCTATGGTTTCCCCAAGCCAGACCGTACCTCCGGCGGGCATCGCATTTACAGCGAGAAGGACGTTGAGCAGCTCAACTGGGTCAAGGCGCGCGTTGACGAAGGGATGCAAATCAGCCAGGCAGTAGAAGCGCTCAGGACGTTGAAAGAGGAAGGGCGGCCTCTGCCGCAGGTCTCGACGCCTATGAGCGCGCAGATCGCAGATACGGAAACACCCTCTCTGAGCGTCTTCAAAGATCAACTGCGCGATGCCTTGCTTGCCAACCATACCCACACCGCTGATCAGATTCTGGGAAACGTGATGGCCCTGCATCCGTTGGAAGATCTGTTGATGCAGGTCATCCGTCCTACCATGCAGGAAATCGGCGATCGATGGCTGGAAGGCGAGATCAGTGTGGCCGATGAGCACGTAGCCACGTATTACCTGCGCCACCGCATGATTATGTGGATGGAATCGGGACCACCGCCCTACCCTGTGCCGCCCACGCTGCTGGCGTGCGCGCCGGACGAGTGGCACGAGGGAAGTCTCCTGATGCTGGGCGTGATGTTGCGCCGCCGCCGCTGGCCTGTGACCTATCTCGGGCAATCGCTTCCGTTGGAAGATTTGGCCAAATTCGTTCGAGAGACACATCCGCCTGTCATCACTATTGTCGCGATGCAAGCAGCAACGGCGGAGGCGCTGGCAGCATGGCCTAAATGGCTCCCGGGAGCCGCCGAAACGGGCCATCCGATTGTCACCTACGGCGGACGTGTTTTTTCAGAAACGCCGGAGTGGCGACAGCGGGTTCCCGGCATCTTCTTAGGCAACACCCTCTGTGAAGGTCTGGAAATGCTAGATCAGATCCTGCAGAAACAGACCAGCGGCGGGGAGACCGGCGGCTGAAAAATCCACAAGAGGTAGGCCTAGACAAAACTGCCGAGACGTTCAAAGCGCCCCGGCAGTTTGTGTTTTGACGCTGCGAAGGATCAGGGCACCAAAGCGGCGATCTGCTGCGCCACGTCGCCCTCGAGTTCAAAGCGGATCACCCGGCGATCCCCTTCGCGCAGCGCCTCATAATCGCCCTGCGCCTGGGCTTTGACCAGCACGCCAAAGGTCAGCGATGCCTCAGACGCACCGGGCGCGTCGGGAATGGGGACGTGAGCGTCGGACTCAGCCGTGAACTGGATGAACAGGCCGTTCCCGCCATCTCCCTTGTGCAGCTGACCGGTGGAGTGTAGATAACGCGGCCCGTACCCCAGCGCGGTCGCCAAGTGGGTCTGATCGCGTATCCAGAGCCGCAGTGCCTGGAGCGCCTCCCACGTCTCGGCGTTGGGCTCCACGTACGCCTGCAGCGCCACGTAATCCCCCGGTTCGCTCTGAGCGATGAAGTCCTGAAGTGCCCCAGCCGAAAGCGGCATCGTCTCGGCGGGCGGCAGCGCACCGGTCTCCTTGAAAGTCTTGACCATGCGCTTGGCCTGCCGCTTGGCGGCCTCCACGTTGGGCTGATTGAAGGGCTGAATGTCCAGCCGCTCTCCGGCGACCGCTGTCGCCATCTCCCAGAGGAAGTACTGCGCGCCCAGATCGTAGCGATCCTGCAAGGGTATGCGCACCACAGGCTGTCCAACTTCCTGCAAGGTCTCAAGCGCAGCCTCAATCTCAGGCTCATCCGCCGTCTGCAGAGCGACGAAAAGCCGGTCGTCGCCGTAGACGGAAGGATCGCCCAGCGGCTCGCGCACCACGGGCAGGATGCCGGTCCCCTCCTTGCCTGTGCTCTCGGCGAGCAACTGCTCCGCCCAATCCCCGAAGGAAAGCACCGCAGGCGACGCGATCAAGGTGAGCTTGTCACGCCCCGCCTTCGCCAGCTCGCCCATGACGACGCCAAGCCACGCGGCGGGATTCTTCACCAACGCGACGTCCGGCCCGCAGGCCGCACGCATCCCATCAGCGCGATCCAGGAGCCGCGCCACGTCCAGCCCTGTCAGCACAGCGGGCACCATGCCAAAGTACGAGAGCACAGAGTAACGCCCGCCGATGTTAGGATCGTTGAGAAAGAGCTCCCGAAAGCCCAACTCGGTGCCCAGCGCCGCCAGATCGCTACCCGGATCGGTGATGGCGACGAAGTGCTGGCCCGCATCCTCCGCGCCCATGAGATCCACCAGGCGATGGTAGAAGTATTTGAAGAACGAAAGCGTCTCCACGGTGCCGCCGGATTTGGACGCGACGATAAAGAACGTGCGCGTCAGATCCAGCCGCTCCTCGTAGGCCTTGACCGCACCAGGCTCGGTGCTGTCGAGCACCTGCAAGCGCAGCCCCGGCCCCACGTCGGCGAAGACCTTGCCAAAGACCTCCGGCGCCAGGCTGGAGCCTCCCATGCCCAGCAAGAGGACATCGGTGTAGCCGGCGTCGAGCAAGGTGTCCCGCAGCGCCTCAAGTCGGGGAATATCCGCCCGCACCTGCTCCGTGATATCCAGCCAGCCCAGGCGATTGACAATCTCCTCAGGCTGAGGCGCCCAGACGGTATGGTCCTTCTCCCAGATGCGCGCCATGATTTGCCGCTCTTCCAGATCGGATAGTGCGTGGTGCACAACCTCGGCGTAGGGGCCGAGATCAGTGTGTTCTGCTAATAGTTGCATGTATCCCTCCCAGTTATCTGTGTCGGTCACTCAGCACCGCGATGGGCAGCCCCCATCAGCGGCGCTTTGGCGTTGAGAATCACGTGTACGGGCATCGGCGCCAGCAAGTGCGAGAGGCGGCCTTTGCGCAGGAACGAGTCCAGAAAGGTGGGCGTCTTGAGCGCCTGTAAGATGCGCGGGGGAATGCCGCCGCCCAGATAGACGCCGCCCGTCGCCAGGACGGTCAGCGCCATGTTGCCCGCCTCTGAACCTAGCACAGAGATGAAGACCTGCAGCGTGGCCTCACAGATCGGGCTGTCGCGCTCCTCATCCAGCGCTGCCGTCACGATGACCGGCGTCGGATCGTCGGCTTCGGCCAGCGCCTCGGCCAGCCAGTCCGGCTCCTCGTACCGCCCGCTCTCTTTGAAGAAATTGTAGACGTTGGGCAGCCCCATCCCGGAGCAGATGCGCTCGTAGCTCACGTGATCGTGCTTCTTGTGCAAGTATTCGAGTAAGTCAATCTCGACCTCGTTGGTTGGTGCGAAGTCCGCGTGGCCCCCCTCGGATGGATGCGCCACCAGATGCGTATCCACCACGGTGCCAAAGGCCTCGCCCAAACCTGTGCCGGGCGCGACGACGGCGATGGCGCCGCCGGGCTCGGGCCGACCCTCGTTGAGCGTGTAGAGATCATCCGGCGTCAGATGAGGCACCGCGTAGGCAATCGCCGCCAGATCATTAACCAACCGCACCTTTACGACATCGAGCTCGCGTTCCAGGTGCTCCTCGGACATGACCCAGGGGAGATTAGTGATCCGCGCCACGCCGGAGACCACAGGGCCCGCGACGCCGAAGGCAGCGCGGTCGAAGGTCTCCTGCGTCTGGTCCAGGAAGTCCTGCACCAACGCCTCTAGGCTGCCATAGGCCGCGCTGCGGAAGGTCTTCTCAATCACAACATCATGCAGACTTTCATCTGCATTGAAGATAGCCAGATTCGTTTTGGTCCCACCGACGTCACCCGCAAGTAATCTCACCCTTACCTCCTCCGTTTTTTCCAGTTCGTCGCCAATTGCCAACGGCAGTTCCCCACCTCGTACAAGCTGCGATTGCGTCACGCGAGATCGCGCAGTTTCTCCTGCGACGCCAGAATAACCAGCGTATCCCCGACCCGCAGCCGCGTGTCTTGAGCGGGCGGGATATTGATCTCGTCATCGCGCGCGTGCAATACCAACGTCAGCGCTTCCTCCTGATCGAGCTCCCTGACCGATACGCCTACCAGAGCCGAAAGCGACTGGGTCTCTGGGATTTCGCCGGGTGGCCCAAAAACGATCTTAAATTTTTACCA
>CAYVKR010000115.1:0-9487 GCA_964452025.1 uncultured Anaerolineales bacterium | reverse complement strand
TAGATTTTTTAACCGGTCTTTAATGCAATTGGAACTTTGATCAACTCAGATGTGCTATGATAGACTCAACGGGTGCAGGTGATTTGGTCATGTGAGAAAGAGAGTGGAAGCGGTTCAAGATGCGTTATCATTATCTGGCGTTTGACGAAAATGGCCGTCAGTTTGAAGGCAACTTAGACGTTGCCGATGAAACGGTGGTTGAAGAATTTTTGTGGGATCAAGGTCTGACGGTTGTCAAGATCACCGCTCAACGCGATCGTCGCACGCTGGCTGAGCTCTTCCCCACGTTCTTTGGCGTAAAGCGCTCTGATCTGATTATCTTCTCCCGGCAGCTGGCGACCATGCTCGAATCTGGAATCTCGATTCTAGCGGCGTTGGAGTTGCTCGCTGAGCAAGCCACCAAACCCGCGCTAGGGGCCGTGCTCAGCGATGTTATTGAAGACCTTCGGCAGGGTCAACCCCTCTCGGCGGCGCTTGCAGCGCACCCGCACGCCTTTCCCACGATCTACACGCGCACCATCGTCGTCGGTGAGCACACGGGTAATCTGGAAGAAGTCTTGCGGCAGATGAGCAGCTATCTCGAGAAAGAAGAATCGCTGACGCGCAAGTTGCGCGACGCCATGATCTATCCACTGTTTGTCGTAGGGGTGGCTATTTTTGTGGTGGTGCTGATGTTCACCATTGCCCTGCCGCCTATAGTTGATCTGTTTAACACCTTTGACGCCCAGTTGCCCTGGCCCACGCGCTTTCTCATCGGGCTGACCGGCTTCCTGAATACCTATGGATTGTATGTCGCCGTTGGCGGTCTGCTGCTGGCGGTGGCGCTGGGATGGTGGAGCACCCAACCCAGCGGTCGTCGCGTCCGTGACCGCCTTCTGTTGCACATCCCGTTGGTGGGCCGCGTCATCTTGCTGGGGCAAATCACACGCTTCACCCACACCGCCTCCATGCTGATCCGCGCCGGTATCCCTCTGGCTGAAGTCATTGAACTGGCTATCAATCCTGTTAACAACGTGATTATCGTGGCTGCCTTGAACCGCGCCCGTTCCGCGCTCTTCGCCGGGCGGGGATTGGCGCAACCGCTCTCTGAGGAGCCGGTCTTTCCCCCGCTGATCTCCCAGATGATGCGCGTCGGTGAAGAGAGCGGCACGCTGGAAGAGAACCTGGTGACGCTGACGGCCTTCTACGAGGATGAGATGGATCATAAAGTGGAACAGCTCGTCGCGGCCGTCGAACCCGCGCTAACCATCGTCATCGGCGCGCTGGTGGGTTTTATCGCGGTGGCGATGGTGCTGCCCATGTACTCGGTGCTCTCGGAGATTCAGTGACGCATGAAAGACCTGCACAAGGACGTCGGATGTAGCCTCTGGCTGGGCGCCCTGCTCGTTGCGATTTTTGCCGCCGAGTGGGTACTGCTGCGACTGCTTTTCGTTGTTCTGGCAGACCGTGTGCAGATCTTGGCGACGGTCGGCGTTATCGTACTCACTATTCTGGGAGGCTGGGTGGCTGTCTATCGTCGGGTGCAGCGTTGCGCCGGGCGCAATCGCTCCCTCCGGCGGTCGTCGGAGCGGCAAGAGCGCGGCGAAAGCCTCATCGAACTGCTCATCGCAGTGGGTATTATCAGCATGACGCTGGTTGTCTTCATCATGTCCCTTTCCACCGGCGCCATGGGCGTTGGTCTCAACACCCGTCGGACCATGGCGACGACCCTTGCCAGCTCGCAACTGGAAGCGATCAAAGCTTCAGCTTACATCACCAGCGGCGCTTATGCCCCTATCACCGGACCAGATGGTTACACAATTCTGATCGATACAGCCGTGATTTCGACCGGCCTGCAGCAGGTCACGACTACCGTCAGATACGATGGTCAGGTCCTGGCCCAGATCAGCAATTACAAGATGAACCGATGACGCGCCGATCAGGCAGCACGCGGCACGCAGCACGCAGCGCCGGCTTCACACTCGTGGAGCTCCTCGTCGTCCTTGCTATTTTAACGCTGATCACCGGTACGCTGGTCGCCATTCTGTACCAGGTCTTTGAGATTCCCCGGCTGGGTAATGCCCAGCTGACGGTGGACGGCGACCTGCGGAACGCCAGCCTCTGGCTGGTGCGGGATGCCAACGAGAGCACGTCCTTCCGGGGTACGCCTGGGACATGCGTGCCTTTTACCTTTGATACGGGGGTGGAACGCGGCGTCATCTACACATACACCTTGGCGAGTAACGTCCTGGCACGCGAAGAGAGCGCCACAGGGGACATACAGACCGTGGCTCGACACGTCGGCGGCGTGCAGTGCCCGTCTGGCACACATACCGGCACCGTTGCCATCGTGCTGACGGCCGTTCAGGGTGATGTTTCCAATGAGGCCATCTACACGCTGACTATGCGCGTAAACGGAGATTGACGATGCAAGCCTCATGGCAGACGCTGCGAGAAGATGAGAGCGGGAAGACCCTGGTCATCGCGTTGGTCATCATGGGTGTGGCTACCCTGCTCATTGGCGGATTCCTCTATTACGTGAGCACCAGCCAACGGCTGACTACAGCCGTGCAGGATGAGATGGGAGACCACTACGCCGCTGACGCGGGCGTTGAGCACGCGGTCTGGCAGCTATCCAACGACGACGCCTTCGCGGCCAGCGTCATCAACGCCGCCGATGAGGACGACGTCATCGTCTACACCGAGACCGTCAACGGCAAGACCGTGGTCATCACCGTGAGCGTGGCACCGTGAACCGCAGCCAAGTGGGAACAGGGATGCACAATAACCGTTCATATCACGGTAAATCTTTGGCTGTATTGGCATGGGTAGTGCTCTTCGTCTCTCTATCGGTGACAATTCACGGCGCGCCAGTCCAACAGACAGACTGCACCGAAGCCCTTGAAAACGGTGACTTTGAATACGGTCTAGACTCAGCCCCATGGGTTGAAGTCTCTCCTTACGAACTTATCTATGATAGCCCTTCACAAGCGCATGGTGGGAATTATTACGCATGGTTAGGTGGTGTGTATGGCATGGATCTAACTGAAGAGCTGTATCAACCCATCCTGCTGCCAGCCAACATTGCTGACGCCACTTTAAACTATTGGTGGTATATGGAAACCGGCAAGAATAATCTTGCGGATTATCTGACAATTTCCATCCGTGACAATAGCGGTAGTGTCATAACCACTGTAGAACAGATCAACAATCGGAGTACCGAGAACAGCTGGCAGCGGTCTACCTTTCTCTGGAGCGATGCAGGTAGTTATGCTGGGCAGACTATTTACGTCCATTTTTATTCAGACCTTAAGGCGCATCCCCAACACACCACCTCTTTTTTTATTGACGATGTCAGTTTCGGCGCTTGCGTTCCAGAATTGTCAGATTTAGATGTCTTTAAATCCGCTGTACCCAATCCTGTGACCGCCGGGCAGGCGCTGACCTACACGCTTACTTACACCAACGCCGGCCCATCGACGGCGGAGGCCGTCACGCTGACGGACGTGCTGCCCGCCGACGTGACCTTTGGCGGCGTGGTGAGCGCCAGCCCGCCGCTGGGCGCGCCCGTGCAGGCAGGACATACGCTCACGTGGACGCTGCCAACGCTCGATGCAGACGATAGCGGCACACTGATCTTCACCGGTACCACGTCGGTCTTCGCCGGCCCGACCGTGACTAACACGGCGATGATCACCAGCGCGACCTACGATCCAACTTTGGGTAACAACACCGCTCAGGCGGTGACCACGGTCTCGCCACCGCCGCCCGCCACGCTCACGGGCACGCTCCGCGCCTGGCCCGAGGTCGTGCATCTACACGACCCCATCACCGTGACGCTGCGGGTGACCAACACCGGCGGCGTCACGGCGACCGATGCTACACCCTCGGCGTTGACGCTTAGCGGTCTGGGCGACGCCACGCTGCTCAGCGGCCCGGCTCCGCCCTCTGTGGACGTAGGCAGCGGACAGAGCGTGACCTACACCTGGGTCTACTCCGCTGCCGATCTGGGCGCCGTGCGCTGGACCGGCGCCGTGACCGGAACCGACGTCGTCTTTGGAACCGCCGTGAGCACCGGCCCGCTCACGTCCAACGAGGTTGAAGTCAGCCGGGCGATCTTTGAGGCCGGCGTTGCCCCCGACGTCAGTGGTCAGAGCTGGACCCGCGTCACGCTGGAGAGCGCCTATACCGACCTCGTTGTCGTCACGACGTTCACCAACACCGAGTATGCCGAGCCGCTGGTCACCCGCATCCGCAATGTGGATCACACCGGCTTCGAGGTCAAGTTGCAAGAAGCGGGCGGCGGCGATATCGCCGAGATCCGCGACGTGCACTACATCGCCATGGAGGCCGGCGCCTACGAGGTGAACGGCGTCAAATTCGAGGCACAGCATTATGAGTCCACCGTCACTGACGGCTACAACGCGGGCTGGAGCGGCGAAGAACAGAGTTATCTCCAGAGCTACGCCAACCCCGTCGTCATCGGGCAGGTGATGAGCACCCACGATGCCGATTGGTCGGTCTTTTGGGCGAAAGGTGCCAATCGAAGCGATCCGCCGGATGCCACGAACCTCTGGACAGGCAAGATGGTCAGCAAAGATGCGGACACCACCCGCGCCGACGAAACGGTGGGATTTATCGTCTTCGAGCAGGGGCACGGCGAGCTGTTTGGGGTGGAGTACGAAGCCCGGCTTGGTGAAAATACCATCGCCGGTATTGACAACAGCCCGCCCTATACGTATGATTTTGATCAGAATTTCTCCTCAACACCCGGCATCGGCCTCGTCGCCAAGGCCGGTGAGAACGGTGGACATGGTGGCTACGCGGTGCTCTACGGTGAGAACCCGCTGCGCACCGGCGAGATCGACCTGGCCATTGACGAGAATGACGCTGGCAGCGGGGATGACCGCACGCATATCAATGAGCAGGTCAACTACGTAGTCTTCGAAGGCCCGCTCGTCGTTGAGGCCGCGCCGAGGTTGGTGATCGATAAGCAACTGGAGATGGTCGGCGGCGCCGGTCTGATTCTGCCGGGCGATCTGGTGACCTACACCGTGACCTACGGCAACGTCGGCCTAATGCCTGCGACGGACGTGGTCGTCACCGATACGCTGCCCACTTATCTCTCGCTGCTGGAGACGCCGCCGGGCTGCACTCACGACGGCAGTCCCACCGGCGGCCTCCTCACCTGTGCCGTCGGTGTGTTGACGGAGACCACAGCCGCGACGTTGACGCTGCCCATGCGCGTGCAGACCGCGCTTCCGCCCAATCCCGCACTGGTCAACACCGCGCGTATCAGCGGCACCCAGGGGCTGAGCGCCACCGTCACCATCACCCACAACGTGACGGCGGAAAACCTCTTGAAGATGGAAACCGGCGTGATCAGCGCGATGACGTTTATGTGGTCAGAGGTGCTTCTCGAGAACCGGTATCGCGATCCCGTCATCGTTGCCACACCAAACTATGGCAGCGGCGACGAGCCTCTCGTCGTCCGTCTTCGTCACGTTGGAGCGGAGCGCTTTGAGATGAAGTTGCAGAATCCCAGCACTCAAACCACGTCGATGAAATCCGTTCACTACATGGTGGTGGAACAGGGCGCTTTTACCCTACCTGATGGACGGCGAATTGAAGCGCAGCAGTATCTCTCCACGCAAACTGACGATAACAGCAACTGGGATGGTGAGCCGCAGACGTATCTGCAGAGCTACACTGATCCCGTGGTCATCGGCCAGGTGATGAGCACCAGGGACACGCGCTGGTCGGTCTTCTGGGAGCGTGGCGCGTCGACGTCATCTCCCCCGGACGACGATGATCTCTACACCGGCAAGAGCGTCTGCGAGGACCCGGACACGACGCGGGAGGATGAGACCGTCGGCTTTATTGTCATTGAGGAGGGAGTTGGCACGCTGGGCACCATCGCCTATGAGGCCTGGCTGGGCGATCGGACTATCCAGGGTTCCGGCGACAGTCCGCCCTATCGCTATACGTTCCAGCGGCCCTTCGATGCGCCGCCCGAGGTCGGTCTGGCGACCAAGGCCGAGGTTCAGGGTAACAACGGCGGCTGGGCTATGCTCTACGGCCCGGATGCACTGACGGCTGATACCATCGGCCTGGCTATCGACGAGGATCGGATTGGCGATTCGGAGCGCAACCATACCAGCGAGCGCGTGGCGTACGTGGTCTTCAGTGAGGCCGCCGTGGTACGCCCCACGCACGATCTCTGGATCAGTCACGAGGCCGATCCCGACCCCGCGCTGGCCGGCGCCGCGCTCACCTACCACGTGACCTATACCAACACCGGCGTGTTGACGGCGACCAACGTCGTCATCACTGCCACCCACGATCCCAACGTGACGCCGGTGGCCGACAGTTTCGGCATCGGTGAACTTGGCCCCGGTGAATCCGGTACGTTGGACATCCCTGTGACCGTGAACGGCGACGTGGAGAACTGGTCCGTCATCACCGACACCGTGGGCATCCGCAGTGACGAGGTGCCGGTGGTGCGCGAGACCATCACCACCAGCGTCAAGGCCTATAGCCTGGCGTTGACCAAAGTCGCCGATCCCGACCCCGCCGTGGTCAGTGCGCCGCTGGCCTACACGCTGCGCTACACGAACACCGGCGCCATCACGCTGACCGGCGTGACGCTCACCGAGAGCTATCCGACCGGCGTGACGCCTGTCGCTTTCAGCCGAGAACCGGTCACCGGCACTGACAACGTCTTCGCGCTGGGCACGCTGACGCCCGGCGTGACCGGCGCGCTGACCATCACCATGGACGTGGATCCGAATCTGCCGCAGGGCACGCTGCTCGTCAACGAGGCGCAGATGGACGCCAACGAGGACGTGACGGCGACCGTCTCCCTAACCACGCCCCTGGTCTCTATCACCAAGATGGAGGTGGGCATCATCGAGGCCGTGGGCGACGACTGGCTCACCATTGATCTGACCAATACCTACAACAGCATGGTGGTGCTGGCGACGCCGGTCTATCTCAACAACACGGTGCCCTACGTGACGCGGGTGCGCAACGCTACGGGCAACAGCTTCCAGGTGAAGCTGCAGAATCCCGGCGGCGCGTCGGTCAATCCGGCCCCGGTCCACTACCTGGTGATGGAAGAGGGTATCGCCATGCTGCCGGGCGGACGCCGGATTGAAGCGCAAACATACACGTCTGGCGTCACCGATCACTACGGTTCGTGGGTCGGCGAGCGCCAGACGTATCTGCAAGCGTACACCGATCCCATCGTGCTGGGTCAGGTAATGAGCGCCAATGACCCGGATTGGTCGGTCTTCTGGGCGCACGGCTGCAACAGCGCCGGCAATCCCCGGCGCACGGAGCAGCCGGATGCCGACTGTCTTTACACGGGCAAGCACGTGGGCGAGGACTTCGATACCGACCGCGCAGGCGAGACCATCGGCTTTATCGTGATGGAATCCGGACACGGGCACGATCTTTTCTACGAGTACGAATACGAGGGCTGGATTGGCACGGACAGCATCTACGGGCAGGATAATAATCCGCCGCCGCCGTACCACTACAGCTTCCAGGAGACATTTGTGAACACGCCGAGGGGCGCCATCGTCTCCAAGGTCACCGAGGATGGCGGCAACGGTGCGTGGCCCTTGCTCTACGGCGAGTCCCCCCTGACCGCTGAGGGTATTGATCTGGTGCTGGACGAGGATCTCATTGGCGACAGCGAGCGCTGGCACACCAGCGAACAGGTCGCCTACGCCGTCTTCGAGATCGCGCCGCTGAAGAAGACCTACGATCTGGTGCTGCTCAAAGCGGCGATGCCCGATCCGGTCACGGTTGGCGAGACGTTGGTCTACTCGCTGACCTACGTCAACAGCGGGATGTTGCCGCTTTCCGGGGTGCAGATCGACGAAGTGTACCCGCCGGAGGTCAGCTTTGTGGCATCTGATCCTGCGCCTGACGCCGGTCAGGATGATCGCTGGACTATCTCGAATCTGCCGGATGGTGCGGAAGGGTCGATTGTCATCACCACAACCGTTGACGTGGATTTGCCCAACGGCACTGTACTAACCAACACCGCCACGATCGATAGCGTGCAGACTGATCCCGTCTCGCAGACCACCGCCACGATCGTGCAGGCGCCAGTGCTCACGCTGATCAAGGTCGATGATCCTGACCCGTTGGAACTGGGCGACACCCTCGACTACACGCTGAATTATGCCAATACTGGTCCCGTTGCCGCCCAAAGCGTTGTACTCACCGAGACCTACGACGCCGGATTCACCTATCAGAGTGCGTTGCCGGCTCCGACCACGGGCGACAACGTCTGGGAGATCGGCGACCTGGCGCCCGGCGACAGCGGCGCCGTGGTTATCACCGGGCAGGCCGACGCGGAGCCGTTGTTGACCAACCGCGCCACGCTGGACAGCGCCGAGACGCCGCCCGTGATCGCCGTGGAGACGACGACGGTCGAGACTGTGCCCGTTCTGCACGTCGAGCTCACCGATGATCCCGACCCGGTGCTTGTGGGTGAGACGTTGGAGCACACCGTGCGATACTGGAACACCGGCACTGGCGACGCGGAGAACGCGGTGCTGGAGATCGCGGTGCCGGATCATACGACCTTCAACTTGGGCGCCAGTGGTCCTGGATGGACCTGCGCTGATGCCGCACCGCCGGGCACGTCCTGTACTTACGCGGCGGTCACGGTGAGTCCTGGCTCGGTGAACACGCTGGTCTTCGCCCTCACCGTCACCGAGGGACCGCAAATCATGACCACCGTGGATGTCACCTGCGACAACGGCGATCCCGCCACGGACAATGAACTGACCGCCGTGGCCCTGGCGCCGGAACAGGTGTCGCTGGACAAGACCGTCTCGCCCAAGCGCCCAGGGCTACCCAGCGAGCGGACGCGCTACGACTACCGCATCGCCATCACCAACACCATGAGCAGCGATCTACCCATCCGCGCCATCACCGACACCCTGCCCGTGGGCTTCGCCTACGTGACGACGGTGGGCACGGAGGGCGGACTGCGTGCCCCGGACGCCGTGACGACCACCGGCACCCTCACCGCCGGACAGACCGTCCTCTGGACGTACAACACGCCGTATCCCACGTTAGGCGCCGATAGCGCTGTTGCCTTGACCTTCGCCGTCACCTCGACCCACGAGTTGGGCGAGTATCCCTACTGTAACGATGCGAGCGTCCTTATCGGGGGCGACGTGGGGCGCATCGTCGAGCCAGACTTGGCGTGCCTGGGGCATCTGGAGTACCTGATTGAGTCGCAGGTGGAAGGTGTGACAATTGTCGCGCGCGTACGTATAATAGAGGGCAAACCTGTCATCTTATCCTGGGAGATCAAACCTTGAACCGACGCATCTTGATTATCGGGATGATCATCATCGCTCTGTTGCTTGTGGCGCATGGTCTGCTTTTAAACGGTATCCGACAGCAGCGCGTGGAACGTGAGGCCATGGCGACGCAGTTGGCGCCGCTGCAACGGGCTATGGAAGAAGAAAAAGAGGAGGTG
>CAYVKR010000114.1:0-9492 GCA_964452025.1 uncultured Anaerolineales bacterium | reverse complement strand
GCAGCGTCTCGACGTACCCTCGTTCGACCGCCTCTTTCTTCATCTGCTCCATGTAGGCCTTGACACGGGGGAAGCGTTGGAAGTAGCGGCGGATGAAGGTCTCCGCTTCGTTAACGCTGACGCCGATCTGGCGCGAGAGGCCGTAGGCGCTCTGCCCGTAGATCAGGCCGAAGTTAACGGCCTTGGCGATGCGCCGCATATCGTAGTCCACCTGCTCCAGCGGGACGCCGAAGACTGCTGCCGCGGTGGTGGCGTGTACATCCTCACCGCGCTGAAACGCGCCGATGAGCGCCGGATCCTCGGAGACGTGCGCCATCACGCGCAACTCGACCTGGGAATAGTCCACGCCGATGAGCAAGCATCCCTCCTCGGCGACAAAGGCCCGACGCACGCGCCGCCCTTCCTCGGTGCGGATGGGGATATTCTGCAAATTCGGGTCCGATGAGGAGAGGCGGCCTGTCACCGTCGCCACCTGGTTGAAAGACGTATGCACGCGCCCCGTCTCAGGATTCTGCAACTCGGCCAGTGCATCGACGTAGGTCGATTTGAGCTTGGCGAGGGAGCGGTAGGCCAGAATGTGCTCAATGATGGGATGCGCGTCGCTCAACCGGTCGAGCACCGCCGCGCGGGTCGAGTAGTAGCCCGACTTCGTCTTGCGCAAGCCTTGCGTCGGCAGATTCAGGACATCAAAGAGGACTTCAGAGAGCTGCTGCGGTGAATTGACGTTGAACTCCCTCCCGGCCAGCGCGTAGATCTCGCCTTCCTGGCGGGCGAGGCGCAGCTCCAATTCCTCGGAGAGCGTCTCCAGCCATGCCTGGTCCAGTTTCACACCAAGCATTTCCATATCGGCCAAAACCGGAATGAGGGGCATTTCCATCTCCTGGAATAGATCCATCTGCTGGTGCTCCTCCAGGTCTGGTCGGAGTTTCTCCACCAGCTGCAGAGAGAGATCAGCGTCGGCGCAGGCGTAAGGCGCGGCTTTTTTCAACGGCACCTCGTCCATCGTGATCTGGCTGCGCCCGCTGCCGATGAGCTCCTTGATGGGCGTCATCTGCACGCCTAACCGCGCCCAGGCCAGGTTCTTGAGGCCCAGGTTAGGCGACGCCGGGTTGATGAGCCACTCGGCGATCATGGTATCGAAGGCCAGGTTGCGCACCGTGAATTCCGCCCGCCGCAGAATCTCCAGGTCGTATTTGAGGTTGTGCCCGCACTTGGGCAGATCGGGGTCTGCAAGCAGCGGCCCGAGATGATGCTGCACCACGTCCGGCGCCAGCGTTACGGCGCCCACCGGGGCCTGCAGGGGGATGTACCACGCTTCGCCGGGCGTGTGCGTCAGCGAGATCCCCACCAGCTCGGCGCGCATGACGTTGGTGCTCGTCGTCTCGGTGTCGAAAGCCAGGACCTCCGCTTCCTCGCGCAGCCGTTCGACCAGAGCGCGCAGCGCGGCCTCATCGGTGACGAGGTGATAGTCGACATCCCCCTTCAGCTCTTCGCCGCCATCTTCCTCGCCGAAGAGCGAGAGCTGACCCGGCGGCGATGAAGCCGAGTTCGACGGCAACTGGGTGATCCGCTTCATGAGCGAGCGGAACTCCAGTTCCTGCATCACGTCGACCAGCGCCGCCCGACCGCGTTCCTTCCAACGTTGCGCGGCGTCAAGGTCGAGCTCCACCGGTGCGTCACGCACGATCTTACCCAGCTTGCGGCTGAGCAACGCTTGATCGCGCTGTCCTTCGAAGGCATTGCGGTAGCGCGTTGAGAGTTCGTCAACGTGCTGGAGCACCTCGTCTAACGTGCCGTACGTCTTCAGCATCCGCGTCGCGCCCACCTCGCCAACGCCTTTGACGCCGGGGATGTTGTCAGAGCTGTCGCCCATCAGCGCCTTGAGATCGATGAGCTGGTCCGGCGAGAGCTCGTATTTCTCGCGGACCTTGTCCGGCGTGTAGCGGATGGTGTCGGAGAAGCGCCGGCCTGAGGTCAGCACGGTGACCTGGTCATCGACCAGCTGGAGCGCATCGCGGTCGCCGGTGACGATCAGCACGCGCAGGCCGGCTTCTTCCGCCCGCTTGGAGAGCGTGCCCAGCAGATCGTCGGCCTCATAATCCTCCAATTCCACGATAGGAATCCCCAGCGCCGCCACGACCTCGCGCACGCGCGCCATCTGCGTCCGCATCTCATCGGGCATCTTCTCGCGGTGAGCTTTGTACTCCTCGTACATCTCTACCCGAAAGGATGGCCCCTTATCGAAGGTGACCACGACATAATCCGGCTCCTCCTCTTCGAGAACACTGAGCAGCATCGACGTGAAGCCGTAGACAGCATTTGTCAGTTCGCCAGTCGAGGTCTTGAGCGTGTTGGGAAGCGCGTAGAAGGCGCGATAGGCCAGCGAATGTCCGTCGACCAACACCAGTTTTTCGTCAGCCGGCATGGTTACCTCCGATGGTGAAATGTAAAGCGTAAAACGTGAACTGTAAGAGGTCCGCGCTTCACGTTTTACGCACTACCACACAAGCGAAAAACCCAGATGCTACTTTTTGCTGCTGATGATCAACCCGCCCGGCCCGCGCTTCTCCCCGGGCCCTAACGGCTCCTCAGGCTCCACAGTCTCCTCTGGCGATGTCCCTGTAGGCGTGGCGATGGGGGAAACGAAACGTTGTGCTTTCTCTCGCAGCCCCTGCAACCGGTTGGCCACTTCCACGTCATCGCTCTCCCGGCTCCGCTCCTCCATCGCTTCAAGAAACTGCAGGAAAGCCGGGTTGATGAGCTCACGGTTCTCTTCCAAGAGCTCGGTCGTCGCCTCGTCCGACGGCGCCCTCAGCAGACGGCGCACCAGCGCGACCTCCGGTGGCATGCTCTGCTCCATCAGATCATCGAGAACCTCGGTCAGTTCCTGAAGCTTGTTGAGATATTTCTGATTCCCCGCCTGGCGTGCTTGCTGAATATGATTCTGAAGGACATGGGAAAATGCCTCATCAAGTTCGGATAGATGACTGCGGGCCATCTTGAGCGGCTCCTCCGTATGGATAAGATCCTGCAGGAGTCGGGCGCGCTTCTCCAAGGCCTGCTGACTGGATTGCACGAGTTTATCACGCACATCCAACACTTTGCGCCGAAGCGCCTTGAGCCGCTCCCGTTCCTCCTCGTCTTCCGTCTCTTCAATGCGCTTGACCAGGCTCTGGAAGAAACCATAGTCCATCAGCGGCGCACCGTTCTGCACCAGCATTTCAACCGTCTCCTCATCGGTGGCAGATACCAGCGCCTCGACCAGCGTATCGCGATTGGGATTCTCTATGAACGGACGGAGCACCTCTGTGCGGGCCGCCAGCTTCTGCCCAAGAGCGTGGTTTTCAGCAAGATAATCCTGCAAACGCTCGACTTTGTCGAGCGTTTCCTGCATCTGTGGCGGCAGTTGTTCCTCGCCTTGTCGCTCACGGATCGACGCAAACATCTGCATATTCTGATTCAAGATGTAGAAGAATGATTCGTCGATGAGCTCATCATGCTCCTGGATCATCTCGTCCCAGTCTTCCTGCTCAGCCTCAAGCAGGCCGCGGAGCAGATTTTGCTGCGCTTCCGAACGCTCCATATCCTCTTCGGTCACGCCCTCCAGCTCCAGCACCCGGCGCACCAGTGAGTCCATGGTAATGAAGGTCTCCGGGTTAAGCAGATACCCTTTGCGTTCTTCGGGCGGTAGCGAATCTGAGAGACGGCGGGTCAGACGACCGGCCGCTTTCTGACGTTCCGCCTCGTTACGCCCGGATTCGGGGGGCAGATAGAGCAGCGCGATCTCTCTCCCCGGGTCGTGATAGATGAAGGGCACGTTTAAGCGTCCCACCCAACCACAGGAAGGGCACTGGGCCACGTTGACAGCTTCACTGAGCACCCGCTGCTTCACCTGAGGATCGACACGAACGTCCAGAATCTGATCAAGCGGCGTCTGGAAAGATGAGCCACACGCCGGACATTGCGTTTTTGCATAGTAGGACATAACGATATTTACCTCCTTAAGAGTGGGTCAAAAGTCAAAGGTCAAAGATCAAACGTTGCCAGATGAACGTCATGTAAACGGTCATCTAAAGCTCAATGCTTTCTGGTGCATTTTCTGCCCACAGGGCAAGGCCGGTCTGACGCGGCAACGTAACGTAGAAGGTTGCGCCCTCACGCAACCGGCTCTCCACGTCAATGTGGCCTCCGTGCGCCTCCACGATGGCCCGGACAAGGTACAGCCCCAGTCCCGTCCCGGAGACGCCGCGTGTTTCCGGCCCTTCGACGCGGTAGAAGCGCTCGAAAATACGCCGCTGTTCATCCAGGGGAATGCCCACGCCGCGATCCTGTACGGCGATGGTCACCTCCGCCGGCGAAAAGCGGCCCTTGACGAGCACTTCGCCGCCCTGCGGTGAGTATTTTATGGCGTTGGAGACGAGGTTATCGAGCACCTGCTCCAGGCGCGCCGGATCACCATCGACGGTGGGAAAGCCGTCGGCGAAATCCAAGACCAGCTCATGGTCCGGCGTCTGCGCCGAGTAGCGCTCGACGACTTCACGTGCAATGGCCTCCAGGTCAACGGCCTCGACCTCCGTGAAGGAGAGGCCGCCGGCTTCCAGGCGGGACGCATCCAGCAGATCGTCGACAAGATTGGAGAGGCGCTCTGTCTCCTCAATAATCTCCTCCAGTAGCTCGTCGACAAGTCTAGGATTCCGACGCGCCTCCGGTCGCTGCAACGTCTCCGCATAGCCCCGGATGATGGCAACGGGCGTTTTCAGCTCATGCGAGACCACTGAGATAAAGGTGGCCTTCAGCGCATCAGCCTCGCGGAAACGCGTGATATCGCGCACGATGCCGATGATGTTCAACAGGCGGCCTCCGCGACCCAGCAGCGGCGCATACATGATGTCCACACTGACGACGCTGCCGCTGCGCCGCGCCAACTCCCCTTCAACATAAAGCGGTTGATTCTGGCCGTGCGGCCACCCGTCACGCATGGCGTCTTCCAGCGTCTGCTCGGATTCACACCGCGCCCAGTTGATCACAGCGGTATACGGATAGTCGACGGCTTCCTCTGCGCGCCAGCCGGTCAATGATACCAGCGCCTGGTTGAGGCGCGTGACGGTCAGGTCTGGATCGAGTACCATAATGCCATCAGCGCTGGATTCCAGCAGCGCATCGAGCCGCTGCCGCTCGGTGACGGCAGACTCATAGAGCCGGGCATTGTTGACGGCGATAGCGGCGTAATCGGCAAAACTGGAGAGGATCCGCCGGTCGTCCGCCGAAAATCGCAGGCTGTGAGAGCGGAAGAGATAGATGACGCCAAGCAGTCTTGAGCGCTGCGCGCGCGCGCTCCCCCCGGACATCTGCGGCTGGAAGCCGTGCAACGCCTCATGCTCAATGCTCATGGGCAACGCGACCACCTGCCGGAGCAAGAGTCCTGTCTCCTCAGCAATATCACCCAGCTTCCGCTCAAGATCGGGAATGTTAAAATCGGTGGGATCCGCGACATCGGGCACGTCGTCTACCAGTGGCTCGAAAGCCTCGACCATGGCGGGCGGCAACCCATAACTGGCCCAGAAGGTGAACTCGCCTGTGCTGTCGCGGAGCGCGATTAGCCCGGCATGGCCCTGCAGCAGATCAACGGAGCCTTGCAGAATCAAGCGTAGGACCGCGCGCAGATTCAGCCGCGAGACCATAGCCCGCGCGATGCTCAGCAGGTAATCCCGTTGGCGCACACGAGAATCAGAGAGTGCCAGATTCATCACCAGTCAGCTAACCCCCAGAGAATGACAACCCAACATTAGAAAAACGCATACCATTGTGCAATGTTCCAGGCGACACCGGTGATCAGCTGCGGAAAGAATCCCAGAACGATAACCGCAGCCGTCAACAGGACAATTAGAACAAGCACGACCCGGTCCTCCACAATGGAAATCTTTGGCGATGCGGTTTCGGGCGGCACCATGAGCAATGCGCCAAAGGTGCGCACTAATCCCAGCATGACGCCAGCACTGCCAAGCAAGGCCAGGAACGCCATGAACAACTCGTCGCGGGCCACCAGACGATAGAGGCCCCAGCGCGCAACAAAACTGAGCGAGATAGGGAATCCAGCCAGCGCCACGCCGCCCACCACAAAGGCGACGGCCCTCCAGGGCGAGCGCCACGCTGCACCCGTCACGGCGTCGAAGGTGTCGTCGCCTCCTACCCGTCGCAGGCCCTCCAGCCCCAGCGTCATCAAACTCATGGAGATCGGGCGCGCCAACAGGATCAACACGGCCAACGCTATGCCCTCGATGCGCTGTGTGCCCAACGCCAGCAGCATCGCCCCATTATCAACCAGCGTCGCATAAGCCAGCAGCCGTCCCAATCGCCGCTGTGATGCCGCCAGCAAGCCACCAAACAGCATCATCAGCAAGCCGAGATTGTCGAAGAGCAGCTCCAGCGGCACCCGTTGGCTGAGCCAGGGATAGGTCTCCAGATATTTCAGCAGCATGAACCAGACCGCGCCGATGTTGATGGTAAAGATGTACGTCACCACAGGCGACGAGCCGTCCGTCGCCACCGCCGAGAGCCAGTTCTGGAAAGGCACCGCGCCAAAGAGGATGGCGAAGGAGATGCTCAACAAGGCCGCAGAGGTAGCCAGTAACCCCTGGTCGTTGGGAAAAATGGCGAAGAGATCAAGAAAGAGCTGGGTGATCATCAGGCCCGGCAACGCCAGCGTAACGTAGGCCATGTAACGCGCACCGCCGACAGCGCGAACTCCGATCTCCCGTCCACCTGACACCATGGACGTCGGCTCATGCAACGGAAAGACGGTAAGAATAGCAGCCATCTCCACAAAGAGCGCCGTGTAGACCACCTGCTCGACGATCAGAGCGGCCGCCAACAACGTCGTCGCCGCCAAGCCGATGGGGAAGAAGTTAGAGTGCGGCAAGAGCCGCCAGGCCACGATGAACAGGCCGGCCGTCGTCAGAAAGAGAAAGGCCAACACCGGACGATCGGATGGCTGAATCACCAGCTGGCGCCCCAAAACTGAAAGTGGACTGTCCAGCTCAACGATGAAATCAGCGACCTGCCATGGCACGTCGAGCGGCACCAGCATCATGACCCCTCCGATAAGCGCAGCGGTCAACGCGCCCAACCAGGCGACCAACGTCGTCCAGCGCCGCAGGATCTGCAGCCCAATCGCCACCACCATGGGGGTGCCCAAAACCACAATGGGGCCGGACAATGTCATCGAGCCACCTCCACAACGGTGAGATAGGAGATGGCGAGCGCTACAAGCAAGTTCACCATGATTAACAGGCCGGTGACCAACAGGCCAGGGTCTTGTACCGAATAGAAGATATCCAACGCCGCCAAGAGATTCAGAACGCCGATACCGATGACCACCACATCCTGCTCCGTGCCGATAAACAGGAGCGCCAGCATGCTCAACAGGAAACAGGTGAGCGCCAGATCGCCCGAGACAAAGGGCAACGCATAACGCTGCGAGGCCAGATACGCAATTGTCGTCATCAACAACAACGAGACGATCCGAAAGGGCACGTCGGCCGCCCAGTTCACCTTCAGCTTCCCCTCTGCTGCGGTTTCCTGCCGTATACGGGCGCTCAAATAGATCGCGGCACAGCTCAGCCAACCCACGAGCGTCTTCAACAGCGCCATCTCAGGGCGTTCACTGAACAAGCGGGTGAACATGATGCCGACAAAGAAGTACTGGGCCAGCAGCGCCAACAACCGGATACGCCACGCCGAAATCAGGTAGATGGCAGCGCCGGCCAGGAAGATGCCCCAGACAGCCGGGCCGGAGGCCAGTGAGGAAAGCCGGTTGATCCAGTAGAGGACAGTTGTCATCAATCAACTCCCCTGATCAACAACACGATCAAGACGACCAACATCGACCAGAGCATCGCACCGCTGCCTTCGACGACTTCGGCCACGATGCGGACAGCGCCAAGCACATGTTCCGCTCCCCGCCAGAGCGAACGATGTACCCACCGTAGATCAAGAAAGTCCCAGAGCGCACCCAGGCGCTCGCTGACGAGAGGACGCCTTTTCCGCCACCAGAGCCATCCCGCCGCTGCAACAAGGACGCCCCCCCAGAACAGGATTCCGATCAGAGATACCGACTGGAAACGAGGCCAACCAACCAGCCCCAGGAGCGGCAGCGCAAATCCCACGGCCAGGGAGACCTGTTGCCAGAGCCAGGGCGGCGCCACAGAAGCCTGGTTGCGCCGGCGGCTGAATCGAAACAGGGCAACACTCACCAAGATACCACCCAGAAGCAGTACCACGCGACCTGCCCAGCCCTGTCCTACCAGCGCGGAGCGATAGAGCGTGCCCAGCACCGAAGGCGGAACGCCCAGGAAGAACAGAAGAGCCATCTGCCGGGGCCACGACCAGATAACATCTTGACGGAATCCGGGACGTGAGAGCCAGAGCAGCGCCAGGCCCGCGAACCAGGTCGCTGCCCCCTGTAGCAGCAACACGGGCTGTCCAGCCGCCACCGTCCCAACCACAATGACGCCCAGTAGTGCGTACGCCGCGCGAAGGGGGACCTCGACGGAGCGCCCCTTCCACGCGCTCACTCCACCCCACAACAGCGTCACAGCGCCAAAAGCCGCCAGCCACTGGGGGAAAGCGCGGACCCCGGGCAGGGAAAGCAGACGATAGAGCAACCCCAAACCCAGCACAGGGTTCATGGACGAGATGAGAAACAGCGGATCAATGACGCCTATCCGACGCGGAAAGGAGATGTGGAAAGGATAGAGGCCAATGCGTAAGAGAGCCGCGCCAATCAGCAGTGCTTTGACCGGGCGAGTAGGAACCATCAGCCACCACAACGTGCTTCCCCCCTCCCACTCCAAAAGCAGCATCACCATCCACAAGATAACCGACGACAATCCGTTCAGCAACCAGCCAAAGGTCACGCGCTCGCTATCATTGAGGACAATGAGCCCTGCGCCGCCCCACAAGAGATCAAAAAGCGCCCAGGCTGCCAGTACCGTCAGCAGAGAACCGCCGGCAAGTGCCAGCCACGTGGCTAACAGCACGCCCAGCGTCACCACGCCAGACAGCGGCTTCGCGGCGCGACCATCGGCGACCTGAACCCAGGCTACACCGGCAAACGTCAGCGCCAGGGCCAGCCACAGATGCCAAATGCCAGGCGTCAAATCCATCAGCAGCTGCCCGCTCAAAATCGTCGACGGCCTCCAAAGTGAGATCACCCAACGGCCTTCTAAAGGCAGCGTCAGCCACAGGACTACCAACAGCAAAAGCCATGACGCAGTCACCAGCTCGTCAAGTGCACGGCGACGGGTAAAAATCTGCAGCGCCAGTAAAAACAGCGCGCCAATGAATCCGGTGGCGAACAAAATTAGATAACGATTTATCATGAAAGACTCCGACAAATCATTCTAACACACTAAAAGCCTATGACAAGGACATCAACGCCAAGGCAAACGAAGCTGGGGTTGATGCGGGAGGGAAACATGATGGGAAGCCGCC
>CAYVKR010000113.1:4630-9600 GCA_964452025.1 uncultured Anaerolineales bacterium | reverse complement strand
CCTGCGTGCTGACGCTGGGGATGCGCAGGAAGTCTTTGAGTTCGGAGAGGAATTGATCGCGATGAGCGGATACGTAGTCTAATGTCATGGTGCCTCCTGGTTAAGTGTTATATAGACATGTAGTCGGATAGTCAGAGTCAGGTCGTCGAATGGTCAGAGAGTTTCATTCGCTGCCTGGAGAACGGCTTCAATCAATGATGGGGAGAAATAGAAATTGGTCTCTGCCAAACGATTGATCTCGGGACGAATGGCCGGAAGCAAGCCACGTTGCTTCGCCTGCAAAAGTACCCCCAGCGTCCCAAGCGGTTCTAGTTCCCGCAAGCGAGCATGGCGACGCGCATCTTGGTCATCCATGATCACACGCGGTGTACCAAGTTGTTTTGCCAGGGCGATCACTTCCGCTTCCCCAAGATCGATCTCAGGCAGCAGATAATCGCGCATGGCAACATCCTCGAGCGAAATGACCTGCAACCAATCTTCTATATCTTCGTCAATCAACCGATGGGCATCAAGCGTCCAAACAGCAATCTCAGACTGTACAGCCGAGGGTATACACGGACTGTAAAGATCTCGAAGTAAATGCAACCTGCCCAATTGGGCAAGATAGACCAGAGGCCCTGTATCAACCACAGCTATCATAGACATTCCCTCGGAGCCTGAAAATAGATATAATACCAGCGTCCATTGAGGGTGCTTAGCCTTCGTTAAGAGCAGTATCGATTTCCGCCCGTATTTCATCGCCGGTAAGATTTACCGCAGGAATCCCGTATTGTCCCAGTCGTGTCAAGAATTCTACGCGCGGCAAATCCGCCATCTGGGCCGCCTTCCCAGAGGAGATCTGTCCTAATTCGTATAACTTGGCCGCGGCAAGAAAGCGGATCTCGGCCTCAAATTCTGAGCGGGAACGCTTGAGCAATATCGGCAATTCGGCCGGATACTCTAGTGTCATCTGTCTAGTATCTGACATAGCCCCTCCATTCTTAAAAAACCCTTACACAAAGTATACCCCGAATCCTAAACTTCGTACACCCAGCGTTTCACAACCCAGCCAGAGCCCGCCGCATGCGGTCCAGGCCCTTTTCCAGCAGGGCGCGCGGCGTGCCGAAGTTGAGGCGCACGAAGCTCTTGCCACCTGGCCCGAAGGTGGCGCCATCGTTGAGCATGACGTTGGCTTCTGAGCGGAAGAATGTGTAGGGATCACCGGGGATCTCGGCATCGCGGCAGTCGAGCCACGCCAGATAGGTGCCCTCCGGCTTCGCCATGCGAACGCCGGGTAGGTGCTCGCGCACATAGTCAGCGGTGAAGTCGCGGTTGGCCTCCAGATAGGTGAGCACCGCATCGAGCCAGGGCTGTCCATCACGATAGGCAGCCAGCGCCGCCGTGGTGCCCAGGATGTTGGGATGGCCCATCAGCCCGCGCTTGCCAGCCTTGAAGACCTTGCGCAGCTCGAAGTTGGGGATGACGGCAAAGGAACAGCCCAGCCCGGCGAGATTGAAGGTCTTGCTGGGCGCCATCAGCGTGATGGTGCGCGCCTCGATCTCCGGGGCCAGCGCCGCGATAGGCACGTGCTCAGACTCGCTGAAGATCAGATCGCCGTGGATCTCGTCGGAGCAGATAAGCACGTCGTTCGCCAGGCAGTGCTCTGCCATGCGGCTGAGCTCGGCCTCGGTGAAGACGCGCCCCACGGGATTGTGCGGGTTGCACAACAGGAACATGGCTGTACGGTTGTCCACCGTCGATTCAAACATGTCGAAGTCGATCTCGTAGCGCCCATCCTTTCCATGCGCCAACTCCATGGATTGGAAGATCAGGTCGGCGTTCTCAGCGGCGCTCAGCATGGGGAAGTAGACGGGCGTCTGGACGAGGAGGCCGCCTCCAGGCTCCGTCAGCGCCTGCGCCGCGAGGTTAAAGCCGGGCACGACGCCTGGTAAAAAGATCAGGGCCTCAGGCCCAACGTGCCAGTCGTAAAGGCACGCCAGCCGCGCGACGATCATCTCGCGGAGTTCGTCGGGAGGAAAGCCGTAGCCGAAGATGCCGTGGTCCACCCGCTCTTGCAGCGCCTCAATGACGGGCTGGGGCGACCGAAAGTCCATATCGGCCACCCATAAGGGCAGCTCGTCCTCATCGCATAGGTTCCATTTGATGCTCTCGGTCTGACGTCGAGGGATGATGCGGTCAAAATCGTAAGTCACACGTTACCTCCAGATTGATTAAGAAGTTTACGGAACGGGCTGCTTCTCCTCTCGCAGAAAGTGCCGGAGCATGCCCCGGTAGAGCGCGGCCTCGAAGTAGTTTGGGCTATCAACGCGCAGCGTCTCCACCGGCTTTTCCAGCAGGATACGCAGGAAGGGGGCCAACTGCCGCCCATAGCGCCGCATGCAGACCACGGGCTTGAGGCCGGGCCAGGAGTAGCAACTGACGGTGGTACGGCGGTGCGTCGTATCGACGCTGTCGGGAAGCGAATCAAAGGCGGGATCGTCGGACGCAAACTCGTACTGATCCAGATCGCCGGTGGGAATCCCCTCGACAGCCTTCACCTGGATAGGGTCGGTGCTGGTAATGTAGGGATCGGCGGTGGCGTCGACGATAACGGCGTGATCGGGCAGCGCGCCGATAAGCTCGTTGGGGAAGATGTGCTGCGTGGGATCGGAGCGAAAGGTAGCGTCTACAAAGACGTCGGCGTGGCGCAGCAATGATCGCAGATGCTTCTCGCGGCGGGTGACGTTGCGTCCGATGATGTGTGCGATAACGCCGGGGATACCGTGGGCCAGCAGATCCAGGTGCAGCGCCACGTCGCCGTACTTGGTGGCGGCCTCCGCTGCGTAGCGCCCTACAGGCCCCGTGCCCACGATAATGACTTCGATGGGCTCCCGATCCGGCGACCGGAAATCGGCATAGGTCTTGCGCAGCGCCCGAAATCCGGCCCAGACGGCGTTCCAGCTGGTGCCGCGGATGTGTTCGATGAGCCGTTCGCCGTCTTTATCCGCTACGCTGTCCATGGAGATGGGCACCAGGTCCAGATCGCGCATCAGACGCACCCGCCTGGGATGGGTGGGATAGTGAAGCATGGCGAAGAGCACTGTGCCCGGCTTCATTCGCGCCATCTCATCGTCCTCGGGCGAGCGTACTTGGACGACGATGTCCTGGGCATAGCAATCCTGATTGCTACCGATGTGCACATTTTCTTGTCCCTCGGTGTACGCGTCGATCTCCAGGCCCATCCCAGAGCCGATACCTTCCTCGATGACTACCTCACGGGCGTAAGATGCCAGGTAGCGAATCAACGGTGGTAAGAAGTCACGCACTTCTCCGGCCTCTTTGTGCATGCGTGGAAAACCGATGGAGCTTGCCATAAGTCCCTCCTGCTATTGGATGCTAGATACTAGATGCTGGATGCTGGACAGGGTGTCACATCTTGATTGTATCACAGGTCGTTGCTGAAAGCAGGTTCGGCTAATCAGACTTCACCGTTTTTAACCAGTACGCGAGGGTACCGCGCACCAGCGCGCGCTCGAAGTAGTCGCCCTCGTCCAGAGAAAGCACATCCATGGATTTCTGCAACAGGAGTTCCAGGAAAGGCTGCACCTGTCGCCCGTAGCGCTTCATGCAGGCCAGCGGTTTGATGCCGGGCCAGGAGTAGCAGCTCACCGTCATGCGGCGGACGCGCGCGTCCACGCCTTCGGGCAGCGCCTCGAAGGCCGGATCGTCCGGCGAGAACTCGTAGGTATCCAGGTCGCCGGTGGGGATGCCCTCGATGGCTTTGACCTGCAGCGAGCCGGGGCGCAGGTTGATGTAGGGATCCGCTGCCAGATCCACCACCACGGCGTGTTCCGGTAGATGGCCCAGCAGCACGTTGCGGAAGATGTACCGGGTGGGATCGCGCCGCGCGGTGGCATCGACGAACATGTCCGCCCGGCGCATCTCGGCGATGAGCAACTCCTCATTGCACGTGACGCTCCGCTCGATCAGCGAGGTGATGACGGGTGTGACGCAAGCCGACACCGGATCCTGGGTCAACGCTTCGCCGCCGTGCTTGGCGGCCGCCTCCGCCGCGTAGCGCCCCACAGAGCCAGCACCCACAATGAGCACACGGATAGGATCACTATAGGGCGGCTCGAAAAAATCCGGGCGGGTCTTGTGCAGCGCCTGGAAGCCGGCCCAGATGGCGTTCCAGCTGGTGCCCCGGATGTTCTCGATGAGCCGCACACCATCATCGTCGACGACGCTGTCCATGGCGATGGGAATCAGCCCGAGATCCTGCATCAACCGCACCCGCCCCGGATGCGTGTTGAAGTGCAGCATCGAAAAGAGAATGGTGCCGGGCTTCATCCACGCCAGCTCGTCGTCTTCCGGGGAGCGCACCTGCACGACGATGTCTTGATCGTAGCACGCCTGGTTGGTGCCAAAGCGGACGTTGGGGCCGGCGGCAAGATACTCCACCGGATCGATGCCCATGGCGCGACCGGCCCCCGCTTCGATGACAATCTCTCGGGCCTGCGGCGCCAAACGATGTATCAGGCGCGGCAAAAAATCGCGGACTTCGCCGGGCTCCTTGTGCATGCGGGGAAAGCCGATGGAACGTGATTGCATGCTGATAGTATCCTCCTGTGATCAACGGTATTCGTCTTCCATGCGCATTGACGATCTATAACCCGCATTTATACTCAAAAGCGTAGAAAGCGTCAATCAAGGAAATGGAGAAAGAGCGATGCCCTATCAGCCCAAACAGTTTATCGCCGAAGAGATCACGGCGATGTTCGACGAGGCCCCGCTGCTGGAGAAGAAGCCCGGCTGCCCAGACAGATTCACCTGGCGAGAGCGTGACTATCGGATTACTGAGCTGTTGGCGGAGTGGCACGACTACCGGCGCCGGGGCCGGATGGCGCACAACATGCGGGAGAGTCACGCCCGGGCCGCGGCGCGCCGGGGCTCCTGGGGCGTGGGCCGCGATTACTACCGCGTGCGGACCG
>CAYVKR010000113.1:0-4530 GCA_964452025.1 uncultured Anaerolineales bacterium | reverse complement strand
GCGGCGCGCCGGGGCTCCTGGGGCGTGGGCCGCGATTACTACCGCGTGCGGACCGCTGACGGGCGCCTTTTCGAGCTCTACTACGACCGCGCGCCCGGCGACGCCGGGGATCGCAGCGGGGCGTGGTATCTCTACCGGGAGCTGACAGAAAGCTAATCAAGCAGCGGCTTGCCCGCCGCCATGCGCTCAACCAACGTCCGTGCGTGCGCTTCACCCTCCGTGGGATAGGGATAGCCCAGCGCCTCGGCAGTCTCCACGGCGAGCCGGCTAAAGAGGTTCATGGTCGCCTGCAGCGCCCGCCAGACGTCGGCCTCGTTGTAGTGCGCGTAGACGTCCGCCAGCGCGTCGACAGCCCTTGGATCGGCCCATTCTTCTAAATATCGACCGCGCATCCAGGTATCGACCGTGTCTTGGGTAGCGCGCGCGTGCCACGTCAGCATCCGGTGCAGCAGGCCCTTGAGGTAGCCATCGCAGCAGGATTTGGCCCACCAGAGCTCGCCTCGGCGCAGGTGCTTGGACGTCCAGACCATATGATACCAGAAGTCATGCACCGCGTTGAGGAATTCGTTCTCGTCGGGCGGGGTATAGGCCGGCGGCGCGACGTCGAGAGCGTCCAGGCGCGCCGCAAATCCTTCTTTATCCACCAGAAAGCGCACGCCACGCGCAACCATGTCGGCGAGATTGGACGGGAAACCCTGCGCCAGCCATTGCTCCAGGTATGCAACCGGCAGGGGAACAAAATCCACATCCAAACCACCCGCAAACAGAACCCGGCGCTCGTACGTTCCCTCGTCCGGCGTCGGCTCCAGAAACGTCAGCCAAGGCGTGCCGACGTGGTGCAACCAATGTTCTTCTAGATACCGCGTCGGATCGTGGGCGAAGATCAACACGTCCAGATCCGACCATTGATCGGCCGGATGGTCGGTCCGCGCGCGCGAGCCGATGACGATGGCGGCGCGAATATCGTCCTCGGTTCCCGCCCAGGTCACAAAGTGGTCGATCAGACGTTTGTATGCAGCGGCTACGAGGTCACTGGTCATAAGCGTAGTCAACCCTCCTCTGCAAAATCAGAATCGGTCTCGGCGACGGGCAACGTGAAGTAGAATCGACAGCCCTTCCCATCCCCACAATCCACGCCGACCTCGCCTCCTAATCGTTCAACGATACGCTTGACGATGGACAGCCCTACCCCGTATCCTGTGATGTGCATCTCTGTGAGGCGGGTAAACGGTTCGAAGATGCGCTGCACCTCGATATCGTCCAGGCCATCGCCGTTATCCTGAACCCAGAAGCGGACCCTCCCCTCGACCGTCAATTTGTCGGCACCCAACGTTATTTCGGGAGGACGCCCCCCGTATTTGATAGCGTTGCTGATGTAGTTGACCCAGACCTGTTCTACCCAGGATTCGTGACCGAGGGCCGCCGGCCATCTGTCCGGTTGATGGATCTGCGCTTCTGACCGGGAAATCGGTTGCTCCAGTTGCCGCAATGCCTCTGTTATGATGGCCTCCATGTTCAGAGGCGATAAGTCGAGCAGTTGCATCTTCTGAACGCCAGCCAACACCAGCAGATTGCTGATAATGTTCTCGGCTTTATCACCAGCACGCTGAAACACCTGGGCCAGCATCTTGATTTCTTCGCGAGGGAGATCTTCGTATTCGTTGGCCAGTAGATTAGCAGCCGTCACAACCGTTCCCACCGGATTTTTGATATCATGAGCGACCATGTGCGCAAAGGCATCCAGATCGTGGATCAACTGCTCGCGCTCTTGTAATGCCCGTACGTGAGTGGTTACGTCGTGTAGCATCAACACGTGACCAGAATGCCGGCTTTGGGAACCTTGCAGATCTAGTGACGAGACACGCACCTCGTAGATTTTTGCCCCCTCATCTTGATCGATCTTCAGTTCCGCTATCCTATCCCCAGTCCAGAGCGCCGCATCCGCTATCTCTGCCCAACGCGGCAGCATCGTGGACATGGATTCGCCTATGGCGGATTTCGGTGACATCCCCAAGAGGTCAGCAGCGGCAGGATTCAAATCCAGAATTCGTCGCTGATCATCGACGACAATAACACCATCCCGCATTGTCTCCAGCACCACGACACGAGCCACCGGCACGAGATCAAGCCAACGGAAGCGCGAGGTACCCAGATTGATGAATATCGCAGTGAGAAGAAAGGCGAATGGGGTGGGATCAAGCAGGATACCTGGCATAGCATGAGTCAGATAGAACACATTGCCAATCCAGGGAAAAAGCGCTGCCGCAATCATAGCATACATCTGCATCCGATAGAAACGATGGGATCGCACCAGCGCGTGGATCATCGCTACCAAGCTCACTCCCAACAAAAGATTGGAGTAGGCGGTGTGCAGCCAGAAGAATAGACCATGTTTTACCTGGAGATACGTACCACTCCCAAAATCCTGGACGCCTAACAGTCGGAAGAACGACCCATGCCAGGGATTTGTCCAAACAGCGACCAGGGTGAACACTGGGACCGCGAATAGAACCAGATTAGAATATGGCCACAATTGACGATAACCGAGGTACTCGGTGACAAAAAGAAACCAGAAAACGGGAATCGTAACGATGCCCAGGTACTTCGCCTTTGACCAAAAGAGTTTGGCATCTAACTCCCCGCTACTGATCTCCAGGAGATAGAACAAGCACCAAATGAGCGCACTCAGCAGAATCCAAAGGAGATAGCGAACACCGCACGTCTTTCGACGACGCCAGATCAATAGGCTCAAATATCCTAACAGGAGCACGACAATGACCAAACTGACTTGAATCAGAACAGCCGGTCGATTTAACATGATCAATCTCCACATTGCCCAGCGGCAAGTGCAGCATACTGAAAATAAACATCTAAAGGTTTTAAAGTTAAACTAGGGTCATTATATCTCGACTTTATCCATTCGAGACCGATAGATAGCAAGCAAAAACAGCACAAGAACTCATTCTTGCGCTTCTGTCATACCTAAGCGAGGGGAAAACGGCGCTATATCCCCAGAAAACAGTCTTCAAGTCGCATAGCATAAGGAATCTATCAAACCGTCCAGTACTGCGGCGGGGATTTCAACCATTCTGGCGTTCGATGCAGAGTTCACGAATTGCACTTCCGTCCACAAGTAGCGACGTACAAGCGCGATCGCATCCGCAAAGGTCGGTTCCGTTTTAGCATACCATGCCGTTGAGCGGACAGGAAAGGGTTGCTTTTGGGTTAGCTTATGAGCCAGCACAGTTACCAACGCAAACAGCCCCAGCAAAGCCGGGGTAGTGCGTGCGATAGCCAGGTCAGACCATTGCCGCTGGGTTTCCAAGCCCAGATGTTCTCGGGCTTCTTGAAAAGTCACCTCAACATTCCAACGCAGAATGAACCATGTCAGGATTTGGAGCGGAGTAGCGGCTTGGTCGGTCGCGAAAAAAGCCGCCGGTTCGAGCTCCCCAAGCGGGTCGCGGATCAACACCCAGCGAATAGGAAGGGGATCATAGCCGGGCGTATGCCACAGAGCGCAACCACTGACCATCTCAACACAGCGCCGTTCCCCACCATACCAGTCAAGCGTAAGCGCGGTCCATACCGTTTGGGGATCCTTCAACACGGCTTGCAAAGCCGGCAAGCGTTTCCCTTTCTTCGGCTTGGGGCCGGGTTTGCTCGCCGGTTGCGGCCCAGGTGGCGCAAACAACCGGGCATCCAGGCGCAAGCGCGAAACATACGTCACCGGATTGGCATACTGCGCACAGCGCAGGCCCAACTTCACCGCGGCCAATCCGCCATCCGTGACCAACACCAATGCCCGTTCGGGCAACCACCGGCGTACAGCCGTGATCATCTGTCCCAGCCAGTCAATGCTGGTCTTATGCCGCCGCCCATTGCGCTCATTGGTCTTCTTGCTGGGGGCCAAGACCGTCAAGAAGGGCAGCGCCCACGCTCGGCTACTCCAGGGTACTTTCACAATCACCATCATGCTCATCCAGCGCAATCCCGAACAATACACGGTGTGCTTACGGCTCGACCGGACTGCATCGCGAAAGATGCCGCGGGCTTTGATCTTGGGCCCCCAGCGCCGTTCCAGCGTCTCGTCGGCTCCGAGCACCACCGGCACTCCCAGTCCGACCAACGTGGTGACGATGATTCCCAACAGGATTTGGCTAACCTGCAAGCTCGACCACTTGGCCCGATTCAGCACGCGATGATACTTCTGATACTGCGGCTCATCTTTCAAACCCAGTACTTCCAACGCCGCCGTAACGGTCCGCTTGCCAGGGGCCAAAATGGCGCCAATCAGCAGGACCTGAGCCGACTTCCAAACGCGCTTGCTGAACGCTTGTGCAAAAGGCCAAATTACGGTTATAATCTCTGTAGGCAGGGTAAGCATCATCATTCCTCCTTGGTTGTTGGAATGAGCTTACCTTGCCTTCTTCGTTTGTCCAGTACCGGTAAAATGGATAAAGTCGAGTATATCTGATTTGGGTGCGTTTCAAATCAATAAAAACCAACATGAAACAGAATGGAGAAAAAAAG
>CAYVKR010000112.1:0-9726 GCA_964452025.1 uncultured Anaerolineales bacterium | reverse complement strand
TTAGGTAGCTACGCCACTCTTTCACATCCAAAGGCGTAATCGCTGCTGGCGTCAGCGCCTTACCATTAGTCTGCCGGAACCAGGTAGCGAACTGCTCCCCGGCGGTCTTGTAGGCGCGGATAGTGCTCTCGGCTTTATCCTGGGACCGCAGCCAAGCCTCAAAAGCGTTTTCCCCCGCATTCATACTTCTTCACTCCTTCTGTTTGTATTATCGGTCGTTTTTTAAGTGCCTTAGCACCCTCAAAAGCGGTGTTTATTAGTCGTTAATTGACGCACTTACGTCTAACAATAGTGTTTGTACAACGTTTCTATTGGCATTATAGAATATTAGTTCTATGTCGTCAAGAGACTCCCCCTTGATAGTGAGGACTCCTCTGCGCTTAAATGGGTTAAGCGCAGAGGAGTCCTCACTACAGCAGTCTTGCACGGCTTACCGCCTGCATACCAACAACTGCGTGTAGTTTCTGGACGTGACCTGGCTTACCGCCGGTCACACACATGAGTCATCTGGTCGAGGCGCTGGACAAAGGCACGCACCTGCTTCTGGTAGGCGACGCGGACCAGTTACCCTCAGTTGGACCGGGGAACGTGCTGCGCGATCTAATCGCCAGTCGCGTGATCCCCACCACCCGGCTGACCACGGTCCACCGTCAGGCCGCCGACAGCGGGATCATCGCCAACGCCCACCGCATCAACCAGGGACAATCTCCGATCTACAACCAGAGCGACGATTTCTTCATGTTCCACTACACCAACCCCCAACCTGAGAAGATCGCCGGCACAGTAGAAACGTTGGTGACCACCAAGATCCCGGCCAAGTTCGGTCTGCAACCGACTGACATTCAAGTGCTCAGTCCGGTTTACAACGGGCCGGCCGGCGTCACAGCGTTGAACATTCGGCTGCAGAGCCGCCTCAACCCGCCTCGCTCTACCAAAGCGGAGCTGCGGATCTCCGAGAGCCGCGTCTTGCGCGTTGGCGATCGGGTGATGCAGATCCACAACGACTACGAGCGTGGCGTGTTCAATGGCAATCAGGGCCGGATCATCAAGATCACGGATCCTGAAAGCGAGAAGGCAGAGTTGATCGTCCGTTTTGCGGATGGGCGCAAGGTAACGTATGCCCGCGCCGACGCGGGCGCCTTGCAGTTGGCTTACGCCATGACCATCCACAAATCTCAAGGTGGCGAATTCCCGGCCATCGTGATGGTGCTGCTCAAAGAGCACTATCCATTGCTGAGTCGGAATTTGCTCTATACCGGTCTCACCCGGGCCAAGCAGTTGGCCATCCTGGTGGGCAATCGGCAAGCCGTCCAGATCGCGATTAACAACCATGACGTTGCGCAGCGTTATACGCGCCTGCAGCAGCGTCTGCAGCCGTAAACATCAATCCTCATAGGTGAGCTACTAGCTCACCTATGAGGGCATATACCGGAGGTAAATCATGAATAACAGAGACGAACCTTGGCTGGATTGGCCAGAGGATAAACTTGAATACAAAATTGGCACGGTGACTCGTTTCACTGGGCGCTATCTGCAGCCGCTAATCGAGCGTGGCGAATTTGGGTTTACACATAATGTCGAATTCAAAACGTGGGTCTTCGAGCGCGAAGGTTTCATTGAGCGGTCGCCCGATGGCTGGCAAATGACCGAGTATGGCGAGCGTTGGGTGCGCGAGAAAGCCTGGACTACGCACGTTACCAACACCAGGTTGCTATTAAAAGCGTACCCTACGTATTCCGGGGACCGGATTCCGGAGCACCGGATCAAGAAACCATTCGGCTATGATGGTCGTTTGTGGGTTGCCACCGCTGCTTGTGATGTGGCCTATGATCTGACTAAAGCTGACGAAAGCGCATACGTGGGCTGTTACCAGGTCGTGGATCCAGCTGACTACCACGGTGATCCCCCGCCCCGTGATAAAGACGCCTTCTACTTTGGCAAATATGGCTACATAGGAGTAGTCGTTTATCACGGTCGGAATCGCTATGTCGTGACCGGTCACCGACTCATTATCCATCGTGGCGAGCCAGTGCTTCAACAGCAGCGTCTCTTCGGGGAGGCTATGACGTGATGTATCTCTGGCCTCAAGCGGGAGACGTATCCGATCTCCCTGACGGCTTCGGCATCATGACCCGGCCCTCTGATCACACCGTCCCGCAGGGCGTGCGCAACGGACGGCCATTTGCGGTCGATAATGAGGCGTTCACGCGGGGTTTCGATCCTGCGCGGTTTATTCCGTTCCTGGAACGGCTGCAGCCGTACCGTGACCAGTGCCTGTTCATGGTCATCCCCGACGTCGTCTATGACGCGCGGGCGACGATTGAACGGTTCCGCACCTGGGCGCCGGTTGTCCGCAGCAAGGGCTTTCCGATTACGTTTGCCGCGCAGGATGGCCAAGAGGATCTGCTCTGGCCGATGCTGGTCGATTTCACCGACTACCTTTACGACCACGGTGATTTTACACCTGACGATCACGCCGCCTACTGGCAAGCATACCAGCGATGGGAACGGGAGTGCGTCGCGTTCGACGTGCTCTTCATCGCCGGTACCACCGAGTGGAAGCTCGGGCCATGTGCAGAAGCGGCGGTGAGACGGGCCAAGCGCATCGGCCTACCGGTCCACATCGGGCGGGTCAACAGCCAGCGCCGCTTTCGGCGATTCCAGTTGCTCGGCGCCGACTTTTGCGATGGCACAACAGCGGCCTACGCGCCAGATCGTGCCAAGCGTCGCTTGAGCAAAGTGGTGCGCCAGCCGGCGCTGCTGACAATCTGAATTCGTTGCAAACAAAGACCTGATTGTTGAGGGGGGGGGGGAACCTCTCCAACAATCAGGCTCATTATTTGCTCCGTCGATTTCTTCATTTGCTTCGCTGATTTCTTCATCTGACTAACTCCGTATTTCATCTGCAGTGGTGACACATCTGCGCTCAACGTGCTTGAGCATAGTCGTGTCCTCACTACAGCAGTCTTGCACGGCTTACCGCCTGCATACCAACAACTGCGTGTAGTTTCTGGACGTGACCTGGCTTACCGCCGGTCACATACATAATAGATAGCTGGCTTGCCGCCGCTATCCCCCCGCAGCTGGCTTACCGCCGCTGCACGTTGTACACATCAATCACATCAGAGGTAAATCACATCATTAGGAGGCAATTCATGGAGCTGATAGAAGCAATTCAACAATTGACGGTCGTTTTTCCAGCCCTGGGATCATTGCTGATCCTTATTGTGGCTGCCGGATTGGGCCTGTTGGCCCTGCTCTCGTTGGCGATGGGGTGATCTGTCTATGGGCTTCGAAGCGTCGCGCTGCCGACCACTGAGGAAGGCAAGCATGACGCAAGAGGCATATAGCAGAATTGCCCTGACACGCCGCAGATCGTCTTTATTCACACGCAGGTACGGGGTTCTCCCCACGCCTGCCCATAAACCAAAGCACACCGGAGGTAAATTCATGTTCGCTGAAGAGTTGTATACCGCAGAACTGTCCAACGGCGCCCGCGGGAAAATGTCCTTTGCCGTGTGGAACGACGATGCGCTGCTGGCCTTCGACATCATCGGGGCCGAGCAGGTCGTCAAAGCGTTTCGGGCTAGCGTGATCCGTCAGGCTCAGATTACGTCCGACGTGGGCGTCTATGCAGACACCTACGAGACGCTGGAGTACCGCATCGAGAAACAGGTGATCTTCCGTAATCCGCCCCTGCATCGCTGGCTGTTTTATCCCGCCCCGCCAGCTGCTTCGCTGGCACGGGTCATCTTCGGATTTGAGGACATGGAGCCCGGTCCCGCTCTGCGGGCTGTGCTGCAGGACACTCACTTTCCGACGTGGCCCGGGTGCGGACCCGATCTCTTGGAGATTGGCCAGTACATGGGCAGCGTCCAGCGGTTGGAACACACCAGTAACGTGTCATTCGCGTATCTGGTGGTGTTGACGAACTGGCCGGACGTGTACCAGCGGGGATTGGATACCGGACAACTGGACATCACGCGGATGCAAGCCGCATTACGCGGTGAGCTCCTTCCGGTGGACGCCCGTCCGCCGGAGATCCGCAAACTGGCTATGAACTGACCTCAGCATAATCACATAATCGACTCATTAACTCGCCCTGGAGGGCGGCGCGTTTTCCCGCCCCCGGGCGGCGAAGCGTGTCGCGCTCTCTGTGGCTATCCATAGGAGGTAAACAGTGACACGTTTAGCTGCGCAAGAGAAGATGCAGTACTATCCCACGCCGCAGCCGGTGGCGACCGAAGTTGCTCGCCGGTTGGTGCTCCCGGAAACGGGAGATGGGATCATCCGCTTATTGGATCCCTGCGCCGGAGATGGGAAACCCCTGCAGCTCATGGGGGACTACCTGAAGGCGCGGGATTTGAAGGAACAGTTTGAGATCGAGACCTGGGGCGTCGAACTCCACCCTGGGCGCGCTAGAGAAGCCGCCGAGCGCTTGGACAACGTCGTGCAGGCTCCATTTCAATCCGTCAACTGGAAACCGCGCCACGGTTTGGCGACGGTGCTGTTTCTCAATCCACCCTATGACACATCCGATCATAGTGAATACCGTCGCCAGGAGACCTATTTCCTCAAGAAGGCCACCCAGGCGCTGGTGAAAGACGGCATCCTGATCTACATCATCAACCCGTCTTCCGCCGATTGGCATACCGGCAAACTACTCTACGAAAACTACTTCGCTCTCGAATTCTACCGCTTCCCCGCCGATCTCTACGACCGCTTCAACCAGCTGGTCGTCATGGGCCGTAAGCGTGAGAAACCAGGCGCGTGGTACTCCTACTCCGACGAGGTCTACTCCTTCCAGGCACTCGATGGTCGCAGCTACTCCCACCACGATCCTCCCACCCTGTACGATTTCTCCGATTTCACCGTCGGACGCTCCTACCGCCTCACCACCGTCCACTCCTACCAGGCCGAGCTAACTCGCGCCCTGTGGACAAAAGAGGAAATCTGCGAGGCGCTAACGGCGCCCTCGACCCCCTTCGTACCAGCGCGCAACGACGCCAAGGTCACAGCAGTTGAATCGTTGCGCCGTGGTCACAAGGCCAGCGCGATGGCGTCTGGCGCGATGGGGACCGTTCCCGTCGGCGACGGGATTATGAAAAGCCGGGCCATCCCGCGGATTGAAGTCCGCGAGTACAAGAAATCAGATGGCACGCGCTACCGCGAAGAGGTCACCCAGTGGGATACCCACGTGACCTATATCACGCAAAACGGCATCGAGGAGTACGAAGGTGCTGAGGTTACGGGGTTCTTCGAGAAACACATCGCGGAGATCGCCAACAGCCTCAACGACCGGATGACTACCATGACGGTAGAAAATCCGCCGACACCTGAAGAACTCCACCTGCTGCAGCTGCTCTCCCAAGACCGCCTGCGCCCCGATGGGTCAGGTGAGTCGGGTCTATACGTGGCCCAAAAGAGCAGTGCCGTCGCTGCCAGCCGCGCCTTGGCCGAGCACCACGTCGCTCACCTGGTGGGCGAAATGGGCTTTGGGAAGAGCACCGTAGCAGCTGCCGTCATCGAGATGGATGACCGCTATCCCGCCCTGATCTCCTGCCCGCCTAACTTGATCCACAAGTGGAAGCGGGAATTGGAGGGGGTCATCCCCGGCGTGGACGCCAAGGTTGCGCTGGATATCCATGATCTCCAGCGGTACATCGCAGGCTACCAGCCGGGCGACAAACTGGTTATCATCAGCAAAGACTCGACCTGGCCCTATGGCTCCGGTTGGGAACCGGTCTTCAATGTCCGGCACACCCTGCCGGCATCCGACAGTCGCAAACGGCAGCAGAAGCTCCGCCGCCCGTTCAATGACGCTCTACAGGCTTACAAAGAGGCGCAAGCCGAGTTGCGGAACGCGGAGGAAACCGAACGTGCTGACCTGCGTGACGAGGCTGCTCACCTGCGCCACAAGGCACTGAAAAAGGCGCGGGCTTACCGCACGTGTCCCCATTGTGGGCACGCTTTGGATACCGAGGATGATTATTACAGCACGCGGGTGAGCTACTGCCCGCACTGTGATGCACCGCTGTTTCAGTGGCAGCGCGACCAGTACGGGAATGCAAAAATGCCGTTCGACATCTATGTCCGCGACCAGGCAGCTGGCTTCTTCAAGCTCTTTGTCGTCGACGAGGTACACCGCATGAAAGGGCAGGCCACGACGCGGGGCGAAGGCTTTGGCCGGATGTCCAACGTGGTAGGCGACACCCTGACCCTGACGGGCACGTTCTTCGGCGGCGTCGCCAGCAGCATTTTCCATCTGCTGTGGCGTTCCACTCCGCAGTTGATTGCAGATGGGTGGGACAAGAGCGAAAAGACCCGCTGGATTGCCACGTATGGCCGGTTGAAGAAGATTTACCGCTCTCAATCCGGCTCGTCGGCGCGTAATGCGCGCCAGTGGCGCCAGCAAAACATCAAGGAACTGGCCGGGATCAGTCCCACCGTCTTCAAGTACATCTTCCCTACCATGATCTTCCGCACGATGGCCGACCTGGGCGTCGTGCTTCCCGACTTCAACGACGAGATCGTTCGTCTGGAGATGACGGACGCCCAACGCCACGACTACGAGCGGATCAAAGACTGGACCTGGGACAAGGTGCAGGAGCACGGTCCGAAGGCCGTCGCCATGTGGTTCCAGTGGATCCTCTCCCGCCCCAACAGTGGGTTCCGGGACGAAACGGTCCATTTCAAGCACACCGGCGCGACGCTGGACGTGTCCGCCGTGATCGAGGACGAGTCCGCACTGCTCCCCAAAGAGCAGTGGTTGGTCAACCATTGCCAGGAAGAGGTAGCCAATGGCCGCCGTGTCATTGTCTATCTTCGCCAAACGGGCACGCGCAACATCCGCCCCCGGATCGAGAAGATCTTACGGGCCGCCGGCATCAACGCCGTGCAGCTCCCGGATTCCGTGGGCACGGATAAGCGTGAAGCGTGGCTGATGAAACATCAGCCTGACGTGCTCCTGGTCAATCCGCGCCGCGTCGCGGTCGGGTTGGACCTGGTGATGTACCAGGATGTGGTGTTCTACGAGATTGAGTACAGTCTCTACGTGCTCTGGCAGGCCGTACGCCGTGTCTGGCGTCTCGGTCAGCACCGTAAGGTCAAGGCCCACTACCTGGTCTACTCCGACACAATGGAGGAAGCCGGGTTAGCGTGGATCGGCAAGAAGAAGGCCGCCGCCACGCGCATGATGGGCGATAGCCTGGCAGGGGCACTTGTCGATGATTCCGAGGACAACAGCATCGTCGCCGTTCTGATGGGCGCGATGGTGTCCAAAGGACTCATGCAAGAGCACCGCGACGTCAACTCAATCTTCACCAGCACCGCAGCCGCAATGAACGAGCAAGCAGCCGAGGTCGCCAACCGCATCACCGACTCCGCATACTACTTCGACGACTCCGCCCCCGTTGCTCAGCCAGTCGTTGAGACGGTGCTGCCTGACGAGCCTGAAATGGTTTCGGCGGACACCGTGGAGACGCCGGAGATCGAAGAGGATCCAGCATCTGAACTTGAACCCACACCGTCCTTTGCCTTCAGCGGCGGCACAACACAACAGCCGTCCCTGTGGGACTCAGGACTGTGGGCCGACGAGGAGGATGTGGATCCGCCGGAGATCGACCTGGCGCAAGCGGCAGAGCAAGAGCAGCTGGTACAAGCCAGCCTGCCCGGATTCTAACCCCCTATCGCTCCGCGATAGGCATTCACCTGCAGGGGAGCATATCGCTCCCTTGTCCCACCCTATTAACCTAATCACTATCACACCGGAGGTAAACAATCATGAAAGACCAGTATCGCAAAATGTACTTGCAGTTGTCCGTTGACGTTCTCAAGCAGGCTATCCGGCAAGTGAAGCGGGCTGCAGACAGCTCCACCGTTCTCGGTGAGCAGCTGCTGATCACCGGCAGTCACGGGTCGGGTGTCTCACTGGCGGCGTACAACGGTACGTTCTCCATCGTTCGCTGGATTGACGAGCAGCCGCAGGGCGGCGCCCTGAGCCAGGCGGTTGACGCTAAGATGTTGGCCGACCTGGTCAAAACGCTGCCCCCGGGCAATTTCGTGGATCTGACGGTCCATGAGAAGACCGAGGTCAGCGAAGACGAGGAAGGCCAAGAACACTCTTTCCGCAAATTCTGGCTGGACCTCGAAAGCGGTAGCATCGAGGCACAGTTCAACGGATATGGGGAAGATGCTTTCCCCATTGCTTTGCCTGACGCTCCGGAGACCGGCGTGCGTATGAAAGCCGGTAATCTCCGGCAGGCTCTGGAAGAGGTCATTTTCGCGGCTTCACCCAACGAGTACTCACATCCGACGCTTGCGGGTGTCAATTTCGAATTTGACGCCGATAAGCTGACGTTGGCGGCCGCCGATGGCTTCCGCCTGGCGCGGCGCGTCGTGGACCTAGAGCTCACCACGGTCGAGGAACCTTTCTCGGTCCTGGTGCCGGGTCAGACGTTGCGAAGTCTGCTCTATCTCCTCAGAGACGTAGAGGAGCAAGAGGACGACGAAGTGCTGTTCCAGGTCAACGACGGAGGCACGCAGGCTCAATTCCTGTGCGGTCCCGATCTGCTCCTCACCACGCAGTTGATCGACGGCAATTTCCCTGATTACCAGCGCATCATCCCCGATCTCAACACCTACCCCGTGACGGTCACCGCGGACCGTTCCGCGCTTCTGAAGGCCGTCAAACGGGCGCGTATCTTCTCCAATCTCATGGTGCGCTTCACCTGCCGCGCCGACCTGGACACCAAGACCCTGACGATTGAGACCGAAGGTGCGGGAGCCGGCAACGGGGAAACAGAATTGTCCGTCGATCTGGCGATGCCAGCGGATACCTTTAGCATCGCCTTCAACCCCAAGTTCTTCACCCAGCTGCTGCAGGCTATCTCGACTAGTACGGTGACGTTGGCGTTCAAGAGCGCCGGTCGTCCGGGCGTTGTCTACCCGGACGGCGACGATACCTGGAAGCGGCACATTCACGTCATCATGCCGATGGCGAACTGACACTGTTCATCGACCGTGGGGGAGGAACGTTTTCTCCCCCACGGTACACACCGGAGGTAAATACCATGACCGTTCAAATGACCATTAACTGGGATCACGCTGACACGCCTGCTCACACGCTCACCGAGGGCGATACCTTCACGCTGGAGCACCGGACGTATGAAATCGTCCGCGTTGAACCTGGCTTCCAGGTCGTGGCTCTGGACCGTGAGTGTGGCCCCCTTCCGCTGCGGCGCTGTTTTTCCGACATTGCCCGGCTGGAAGAGCGGCTGGGCTGTCAGATCGTGCGTCCCGAGGAACCGGAGGAACCAGCATGTTGACCGAAGCATTAGCCTACGTGGACGCCGGGCTATCCGTGATTCCGTGCCTGAGCGGACAAAAGCGCCCGGCGGCGCAGCTATTGCCCCCGGCCTTTGATCCCGCCACCGGCGAGGTCCTCACGACGTCGTCCGGCCGAGTCCGACATACCTGGAAACCCTATCAACAGCGTCTGCCGACGCATCAAGAGATCTATCGCTGGTTTGCTGACGAGGCGGCGGATGCCCTCGCCATTTTGGGCGGAGCCGTGAGCGGGAACCTGGAGATTCTGGATTTTGACGCTCCGGAGCTCCTGGCACCGTGGGCCAACCTGGTGATGTACATCGACGCCGACCTGCTGCCCCGTCTGCCGCTGGTGCAATCGCCCAGCGGCGGCTGGCACGTCTACTACCGTGCGCTCCA
>CAYVKR010000111.1:0-9784 GCA_964452025.1 uncultured Anaerolineales bacterium | reverse complement strand
ATGATGGGAAGCCGCCTATGGCGTTTGAGCGACCCGACAACTGCTTCGTTTGCCCATTTTCGGACGGCTTAGATGCAGTAGGTGGCCTTCAGTCAAATCTGCCCTCCGCATCAACCCGGGATTTCGAAGCGAGTCCGCTGGTGAAAACGCCCTCCGTATCGTAGAAACTGCGTAGGCGAAAGCAAGGCAAACGAAGCCGGGGTTGATGCGGGAGGGAAACATGCTGAGAAGCCGCCTATGGCGTTTGAGCGACCCTGGAACTGCTTCGTTTGCCCATTCTCATCAACCTTGTACACCCCCCTCATTTTATGATAAAATGAGAATACACTCGCCGTAGCATCGCACCCCGCAACGTTGGCTGATCGCTCACAGTCATAAAAACCGATAGGAGGAAACCATGAAGACAGATAGGTGGCAGACTTTGCTGCGCATCACGCTTGCCACGGGATTGGCCCTGCTGCTCAGCGGGACGGTGGCTCACGTCAGCAGCGCCGACGGGCTTACGCCGCTGCCCCCGGTGACCGAGGCGGACGGTCGCCTGGGCATCTGCTTCGCCCATTACGAGGCGTTCACCGGTTTAGCCTACGACGCTGGTGCCCGCTGGGACCGCTTCGACTTCCACTGGTGGGATATCGAAGATCAAAGTGGATACTTTGATTACGGCCCCCACGAGCAGGCCGTGGCCCGCGTCCTCGGCGAAGGGCGCGACGTCCTGGGCATCCTCGGCTCGACCCCCTGGTGGTACGCCGACTGCCCGCCCGCCAGCACCGGCACTGGCGCCAACATCGCGCCGCTCTGGGACGATCCCCAGAACGGCTGCCCGCCGGAAAACCTCGACCTGGCCTGGGACCACCCAGACAACGTCTGGGGGCAGTTCGTCTGGAAGGTCGTCGACCACTTCAAGGGCGACGTGGACGCCTGGGAGATATGGAACAACCCCGATATGGAATGGTACTGGAAAGGCACGCCGGAGCAGTTCGCCCGCCTGCTCAAAGTCGCCTATCTGGCCGCCAAGGACGCCAACCCCGACGCGACGATCCTCTTCGGCGGTCTTAATTACTGGGAAGACCCCACGTTCTACACCGACGTACTGGACGCGCTGGCCGCCGACCCCGACGGTGCACCGAACAACTATTTCTTCGACGTGATGGCGCTCCACACCTTCGCCGACGTACGCTACGCCCACGATGTCGCCGCCGAGGTCAAGCAGGCCGTGACCGACCGGGTGGGCGAACACCCGCTCTGGATCACCGAGGCCGGCGTCAAGATCTGGACCGAGGACGACGGTAGCCGCTTGCCGCTCTCCGCTACGCCGGACGAGGCCGCCGCCTTCGTCATTCAGGCTTACGCGGGCGCCCGCGCCGCCGGCGCTGAGCGCGTCTTCCTTTACCGCCTGCACGACGCATACAACGTCAACGTCCATCCCGACCGCTATGGTCTGGTGGAGGACGACGGCGATCTGCGGCCGGCCTACCTCGCCGCGCAGGTCGCAGCCCGCTATCTCCGCGACGAGAGCCAAATCACCGGCCCCTTCGGCAACGCCGTGCGGCGCCTCACCTTCTGGGGCACGCCTCATGGGCGCGCCGACGTGCTCTGGAACACGACGTCGGCGCCGGTCTCGCACACGCACCCCGCGTATCTGCCCACGGCGACGCTGGTCACCCACCAGGGTGTCACCTCCACCCTCACCGCCGACGGCGACGCCTTCACGCTCACCCTGGAGGCAGCCACCGCCAACTACGGCAGTGGCGACACCTTTATCGGCGGGCCGCCGGTGCTGATCATCCAGCAGGACGATGCGCCCCCCACCTCGACGCTGGACGCCCTGCCCACCATGACGCCCTTCAACCCGCTAACGGCGACCTGGACGGTGACCGACACCGGCACGAGCTACTGGTACGAGGAAATCGCCTACAGCGAGACGCCCACCGGCCCCTGGACGACGGCGGCCGGCTGGCCCGAAACCCAGGGCGTCACCCAGACGCAGATCACGCTGCCGACCGGGGGGACATGGTACTTCCGCGCTCGCGCCAGAGATCACGCCGGGAACTGGGAAGCGTGGCCCACCACCGCCGAGGTCTCCACCACGCTGGCGCGCACCGTATCGCTCACCGCCACCGCCTTCTCCGACGTGGACGGCGATGGCGTCCAGAGCGGCGTCGACGAAGTCACGCTGGACAACGTGACCATGCGCTGGCTCGATCCCGCCGGCGCCGTCATCTCCGAGACCGTCACGCAGACCTGGACGCTCACCCAGACCGTCACGCTGGGCACCCAGCACCTCACCTTCGACCACGCCGACCACCTGCCAGGCCAGATCACGTTCGACGTGCCCGGCGGCGCTACGCCGCTGGTCATCACCCAGACGCAGCCACTGCGCCCCATCGTCGCGCGCATCTACCTGCCCCTGGTGTTCCGGCAATGAACCATCGACGCCATCGCCAGGGTCACTTGCTCTTCGCGGTGGCCCTGGCGATGATGGGATTGACCGTTTTCACCCACGCTGACGCCGCCGAGCCGCTCCCGCCGGTCACCGAGGCCGACGGCCGGCTGGGCACCTGCTTCTCGGCACTCTACGCCGAAGACGCCCAATCGGCCTACGACGCGGGTGCGCGCTGGGATCGCTTTCCCTTCCGGTGGGTCGATATCGAGCCTGCGCCGGGTGAGTTCGACGTGCAGTATCAGGAATCCCAGGTCACGCGCAACCTCTCCTACGGCCTGAACGTCATCGGCATCCTGGGCGCGACGCCCGCCTGGGCCGCTGCCTGCCCGACCACGACCGTCGCGGCGCTGCCTGCAGGGCGCGTCTCCCCCCTGTGGTCAGAGTGGTGGCACGCCTGCCCCCCACAAAACCTGGATCTGGCCTGGGACGATTCCAACAACCACTGGTCAAACCACGTGCAGGCCGTCGTCGACCATTTCAAGGACGAGGTGGACGTCTGGGAGATCTGGAATGAGCCAGACGCGGCCTGGTACTGGAAAGGCACGCCCGCCCAGTACGCGCGCCTGCTCCAGGTCGCCTATCGCGCCGTCAAAGCCGCCGATCCTGAGGCGACGGTGCTCTTCGGCGGACTGGCCTATTGGGAGAATCCCGCCTTCTACATGGAGGTGCTGGACGTCCTGGCCGCCGATCCGGAGGCCGCCGGGCACACCCACTACTTCGACGTCATGTCGCTGCACCTCTACGCCAACGTCGAGCAGGCGCACGACATCGCCGCGCAGGTCGGCGCGGAGGTCGCCGCGCGCGTTGGGCCGCACCCACTCTGGCTGACGGAGACCGGCATCAAAGTCTGGACGGTGGGGGAGGACGAATGCCCGCCGGACGCGACGGACTGTCCCCCCTACTACTCGGCGGAAGCGGACGAGGCCGCCGCCTACGTCATTGAGGCCTATGCCGACGCCCGCGCCGCCGGCGTGGAGCGCGTCCTCTTCTTCCGGCTGCGCGACGACGACGTGGGGCAACCGCTGGAGCACTTCGGCCTGCTGGAGGGAGACTACACAGTGCGCCCATCCTACACAGCCTATCAGGTCGCCGCGCGCTATCTGCGGGACGAGAACCAGGTCACCGGTCCCGTTGACAGCAACGCCGTCCGTCGCGTCACTTTCTGGGGCACGCCCCACGGGCGCGTCGACGTGCTCTGGAACCGCACCGCGCAGACCACATCCTACCGCCATCCCGCCGTGCTGCCCACCGCCACCCTCGTCGACCGGCTGGGCGTCACGCGGACGCTTACCGCCACCGCCGGTGGCTTTTCGCTCACGCTGGGGCCGGCCACGGCAGATCGCCATCCCAACGGCGAGCTGATCATCGGCGGGCCGCCGCTGCTGCTGCTCCAGACGGACAGCGTCTCGCCTGCGTCGGCGCTGGCTCCGCTGCCCTCCGTCGCACCGCAGCATCCGTTGACCATCACGTGGGCGGTTACCGATACCGGCGCCGGCTACTGGTACGAGGAAATTGCCTACAGCGACGCGCCCACCGGCCCCTGGACGCTAGCTGCCGGCTGGAGCGAGACCCAGGACGTGACACAGACGCTGCTCATGCTACCCGGCAACGGCACCTGGTACGTTCGCGCTCGCGCGCGGGATCGTGTGGGTAACTGGGAACCCTGGCCTGCCAGCGGCGAGGTCTCGACGACGCTGGATCTTTCCACGACGTTGGCGCTCTCCATCACCACCTTTTCCGACCTGAACCGCAACGGCACCCAGGATGACGCCGAGCCGCTGTTGGATGGCGCGACGCTCTCGCTGGAAAACGCATCCGGTCAGCCGATCACGCAGACGATGGGCAGCCGGTGGGCGTTCACGCGGGCGCTGCTCCCGGGGTCGTATCTCTTCAAGGCGACGCATCCGACGCACAGCCCCACCGAGATTCTCATCGACCTCACGACGCCCTTCGAGACCGTCACCGTCACCCGGACCCTGGGCCTTTTTGAACTCCATCGGCGCTATCTGCCGTTGACCGTGCGGTCTTAGGGCTTGTTCTGGTTACCTACCACTTTCATGAGGACTGTTTATGAAGCCAACTCACCCCCTAGTCACGTCATTCCGAGTGAGCGAGCGGCGTAGTTTGCCGGGAGCGAATCGAGGAATCTCCCCTCTGCGACTTGGGGTTGCCATCGAGCAGGGAAGATTCCTCGGCCCTTCGACTATGCTCAGGGCAGGTTTCCGTGCCAAAAATCGGCACTCCGCGCGGAATGACGGAGAAGAGGATGGTTTTAGCAATCAAAGTGATAGGTAGATAGGGACTTGCTAAAGAATGACTTCCCGACTCCTGATATAGCTCTACAATGTCATCCAGAGAATTCGCGTTTGAAGGCCCTTGCCACAAGCCTCAAACATCCATTTCCTTGGTTATCTGGCGCATCGGTTCGACAGCGACGGGAACTTATGTTTTTACGTGCCTTTAGCCTCCAAATGACGCGCCCCACCCTCCTCCGTCTGATCCGAGGCCTCCTGGTAGCGATAACTCTGCTGGCGATAGCCGCACCGCAGCCGGAGCACGGCGGCCTGGCCGACCTCCGCGCCGCCGAAGGCCACCACGCTGCCGGAGAGCGCAGTGCGGCAGCCGACGCCTACCGTCGGGCCGCCGCGGCCTTTCCGAAAACGCCATTGCCGTCCTATCGGCTCGCCGCGCTCCATGGGCAGTGGGGATACCCGACGCGCGGACTTACCGCGCTGGAGGAGGCGACCCAACTGCGTCCCCTGCCGGACGAGATGCAGCGGCTGCAGATGGCCTTGCTGGCGGACGCCGGCCGGTGGGAGACGCTCACGGAAGCAGCCCAAGCGTATCTTGCAGACCACCCGGAAAGCGCCCTGGCGCTGGCCCATCTCACCGAGGCTCAGCTCCACCGGCCGGCGTGCGCGGAGGCCCAGTCGACGGCGCAAACGTGGCGGCAGGTCGCGCCGGAGGACGCTGCAGCCGGGCGCGCCTGGGGCGCGTTGGCGCTGGCAGAGACGCCCGCCGAGGCTGTCACCGCGCTCTGCGAGAGCGACGCCGCGCTCTGCGAGAGGTTGGCAACGTGCGCCGATCCCGCCGTCTGTGATCTCCCACTGGGGCAGGCGCTGCTCCGTCAGGGCGAGCGGACGTTGGCCGCCTGCGTGCTGAGCCGCGCCGTCACCGCTGCGCCAGAGTCCGGGGACGCGCACGCGCTGCTGGGATCGACGCTGGACGCGCTGGGGTTCTCGACGGAGGCGGGCGCGCACCTGGCACAAGCCACGGCGCTCAGCCCTGGATCGCCGCTGGCGTGGACGCTCCGAGGCCAGCACCACCTGCGGAGGGGCGACTACCCGGCGGCGCGCAAAGCGCTGCGCACGGCCCACGAGCTCGATCCGGTGAATCCGGCGCCCTGTCTGGCCATGGCGGCGGCGCTAGCGGGCGAGAGTCGCTACGACGAGATCAAGCCGTGGATCGAGGCGGCATTGGAGCGCGCGCCCAGCGACCCGGAGATCCACAAGGCGGCGGCGCGCTTCTATCTGACGCGCAACCTCGTACAGGAGACATATCCGCTGCAGATCGCCGAGAGCGCGGTCGCGCTGGCGCCGGAGGACGCGGAGGCACAGCTGCTGCTGGGCTGGAGCCATCTGCAGAGCGAGAAACCACAAGCGGCGCTGGAGGCGCTCAACCGCGCCGCCACACTCCATCCGGCGCTGGCTCAGGCCCACCACCTGCGCGGGCGCGCGCTCCAGGCGCTGGGACGTCACGACGAGGCAGAAGCCGCTTTCGTCAAGGCGGTGGATTTAGGATACAGGGAGTAACGGACCACACAACGGGATCACGGCTCCCGCTGCGATTGCTGCCAGACGTGGAGAACGCGCTGCCCCACGGTGATCCAGGAGAGCGCCGTCAGCAGGATCAGCGTCGGGCGGATCAACCCCAGCATCAGACCCAGGCCCAGCAGCACGATGCGGGGCACGCGCGTCAGCAAGCCGACCTTGCAGACGTAGCCGACGCCCTCGGCGCGGGCGCGGGTGTAGCTGACCAGAACGCAGCCCAGCAGCGCGAGGAAGGCGAGCGCACTCTCCAGATCGGCATCTAACGAGAGGAGATGGAGAAGCAGTCCGAAGAGCAGCGTGCCGTCGGCGATGCGATCCACCGTCGAATCGAGGAAAGCGCCAAAGCGGTTCTGTTGCCCGGCAACCGCCGCCAGCCGCCCATCCAGCGCATCCAGCGAGGTGGTGACGAGCACCAGCAGACCGCCCCAGGCGACGTGGCCCAACGCCAGCACCGTCGCCGCACCGGCCACGAAGAGACCACCCAGCACAGTCACTGTGTTGGGATGCACGCCCCAATCGGCCAACTGCCTGGCCACCGGTGTGGTAATAAACGCCGTCCTGCCCCGCAGCCAGTCGGTTAGCGTTGTAGGAGAACCTTTCACGCGTTGCGCCTCCTCTTGGGATGAATTGAAAGTCACAGGTTACAAGTTAAACGTTGTAACGTTTTTACGTTCCAACGTTTTATGGTAGCCGGAAGAGGCCGTTTGTCAACGTTTGCCTTGATCTTTGGCGTGGTTGGCTTACAATCTTCTTATGAGGACAGATGATGACGATTAGACGGTTGCCCGAGAACGTCGCTGCGCGCATCGCGGCCGGTGAGGTCGTGGAACGTCCTGCATCGGTGGTCAAGGAGCTGGTGGAAAACAGCCTGGACGCCGAGGCCGACCGCGTCTCCGTGGACGTGACGGAGGGCGGCAAGAAGGCCATCCGCGTGCGCGACAACGGCATGGGCATCCCTGGCGACGAGGTGGAGGTGGCGTTTCAACGTCACGCCACGAGCAAGCTGACCACAGCCAGCGATCTGGAGCACATCGCCACGCTGGGCTTCCGTGGCGAGGCGCTGGCAAGCATCGCCGCCGTCAGCCGCCTCACCTGCATCACGCGCAGTGTCGCCGAGGCCACCGGCACCCGCCTGCGCCTGGAGGGCGGCGACGTGGTGCACCGCGCGCCCAGCGGACGTCCGCCTGGCACGGAACTGCTCATCGAGGATCTCTTCTACAATGTGCCCGCCCGCCGTAAGTTTCTGCGCACCGAGCGCACCGAGCGGCGCCACATCAACGGCTTCCTCACGCGCTACGCCATCGCCTATCCAGCCGTGGCCTTCCGCGCGCAGCACGACGGGCGGGAGACGCTGCAGACGCCGGGCAACGGTGATCCGCGCGAGGTGCTGATCAGCGTCTACGGGCTGGAGCTGGGCAGCAGCCTGCTGGAGATCCCACCGGATCTAACCGAGGGCCAGCCGATCCGCGTGCGCGGCTTCGTCGGACCGACCACGGTCCATCGGGCCAACCGGGGCTACATCACGCTGATGATCAACGGGCGCTGGGTGGAAGACCTGCGCATCAGCTACGCCATCATTCAGGCCTACCACACGCTGCTGCCGACGAAGCGTTACCCGGTGGCCTTCGTGATGGTGGAGATGCCGGCGGAGGACGTGGACGTCAACGTGCACCCGGCCAAGACGGAGGTGCGTTTCCGCGACGGCGACGAGGTCTTCCGCGCCGTGCAGCGCGCCGTGCGCGCCACCGTCATTGAGCAGGCGCCGGCGGCCACATCCTGGTCGCCGCAGAAGCGCCAGGCCGCCGACGAAGAACCTTCGACTCGCGCGCGGCTGGCCGGCCTGCAACCCGCGCAGCAGTTCAGCCTGCGCGCGGAGGGCGAGTCAGCGTCGGCGGCGACGGGGGAAGACAGCGCCACCACAACCACCGCGCCCCCCGTCGAAGCGACAGATGAAGACGAAACGTCACGGTCACCGGGACCACGCCAGCAGACCTTGCCGCCGCTGCGGGTCGTGGGACAGGTGGCGCAGATGTTCATCGTGGCGGAAGGCCCCGACGGACTCTATCTCATCGATCAGCACGCGGCGCACGAGCGCGTGCTCTACGAGCAGATGCTCAGCCGCTGGGCGGAGGGCGACGTGCCCGCGCAGCCACTGCTGGAACCGGAGACAGTGCAGCTGCCCAGCGACGAGGCAGATCGACTGGAGGACAAACTTCCTGCTCTGACCAATCTCGGCATTGAGATCGAGCCCTTCGGGCCCAACACGTTTCTGGTGCGCGCGCTCCCCGCTCCGCTGGGCCAGGTCTCCGCGCAGGCCCTATTGGCCGACGTCGCGGCGGCAGCGAACAACGGGTCGCCGGTGCGGAAGGAGATGGAAGAGGCGACCATCCGCACCATCTGCAAGCGGGCGGCGGTCAAGGGCGGGCAGACACTCTCGACAGAGGAGATGCAGCAGTTGATCCGGGCGCTGGAGAAGACGCGCAATCCCAGGACGTGCCCCCACGGTCGCCCGACGATTCTGCAGATCTCCGTGGCGCAGTTGGCCGCGCAGTTTGGACGTTCGTGAACAATCCCAGACGTCAACGGTGAACGAGACAGTAAAAAGAGGATAACCATGGCGACCTTTGTGATGCTCTCAAAACTCTCACTTCACCACCCCGGCGAGGTGAAATCGCTGGCCGAATTGGATAAGGCACTGGACCGCCAGCTGACCCAGATCCATCCTGACGTGACCCGCATTGCCAGCTATGTGCTGCTGGGCGAATACGACTTCCTGCACATCTTCGAGGCCCAGGATGCGACCATCGCGGCAAAAATCGCGCTCGTGCTGCACTCACTGGGCATGGGCTCAACCCAGACGTTGACAGCCATCCCTTTTGAAGAATTTCGCAACGTGACAGAGGAATAGAATCTTGCCCACTTCCCTTACTGAAAACCAAAAAAAGCGCCTAGAGCGTGAGGCCGAAAGAGTCCTGTCTAGCTACCGTATCCGGAAGCCGCCCCTACCTATTGAGCGCGTGCTGAGTGAACCCCCGGAAGTGCTGGAAGCCGTCGATATCGCGGATCTCTCCCTGGTCTTTGGCAAAGGTGATCACCGGTATGAGTATCGGATGGCCATCGCACGCTTAATCTACCGCGAGCTCTGCCGTCAAGAAGCAGCGCAAGGAACCGGAATGCCATACACGGCAGAGGCCAGCCAGTATTTTGCGGCGACGCTTCTGGTTCCCAGGGCCTGGCTTCAGCGCGCCACGCGCTGGCCGTGGAACGATCTGCATAAGCTGAGTGAGACCTTCCAAGTCCCAGAATACGTGATGGCGTCTCGCCTATCAGAGCTCGGCAAGCACGTGCGCGGGATGGAGTAGAACGCCGATTCCCTCCCACAATACCCTGTTGTGGGATCAGAAGGGGCGAGATTTCCTCTCGCCCCCTCCTAATGTGGGGCAAACGAAGCAGTTGTCGGGTGGCTCAAACGCCATAGGCGGCTTCCCATCATGTTTCCCTCCCGCATCAA
>CAYVKR010000110.1:0-9785 GCA_964452025.1 uncultured Anaerolineales bacterium | reverse complement strand
CCTGCTCGCCGGTATCCGGCTGGGAGATGTAGAGGTTCTCCACATCGACGCCACAACGTCCGGCGTAGGTCGGATCGAGGGCGTGCTCCATATCGATGAAGGCTGCCACGCCGCCACCCTGCTGGCATGCCGCGACGACGTGCTGCGCGATGGTGGTCTTGCCGGAGCCTTCCGGACCGTAGATCTCGGTGATGCGCCCGCGCGGGAGTCCGCCCACGCCCAGGGCCACGTCCAACGCCAACGACCCGGTGGGGATCACTTCGACCTGGAGATGCGAGGCTTCGCCCAACCGCATGAGCGCGCCCTCCCCGTAACGCCGTTTGATCTGGGCGACCGCCTGTTTCAGTGCCTTTTCCTTGCCATTCTTTGCCATAGGTTGCCTCCTGCAACGGATTTCAACAAAACATCAAAGTAGCAAAACGAAAAAAATGTCGAGAGGCTATTCGTTCAAGGTGCCTTCGTTGGTGAAACTAACAACGTCTTCATTATAGCACAGAAGTTCTAAAAAGGAATCTAGCGGCGATTTGAACGCGCTCCGCTTCTGCGTCCACCTCCCATGTAAGCCGGGGCGATGATTCCAGAGACAGTGCACCGGCTGGTGTCGAGGAGCCGCGTCCGCAGCTTGGCATCCAGATCATCCAGCGCCTTGGCTGTGGTAATCACGGTGGACAGCTTAGCGACGTACCGGTGGTTGAAGATCTGATAGAGCTTCTCCTGCGCCCAGGGCGTCGCGCTCTCCGTGCCGAGATCATCCAGTACCAGGAAGGGAGCGCGGCGTACCTCATCAAAGCGCTTATCGTAGGTGACGGTGCTCTGGGGGTTGAAGGTCGCCCGCAGGTGATCCAGCAGATCCGGCACGACGACGAAGAGGGCGGGATGCCCCATGCGCACCCGCTCGTTGGCAATGGCGGCTGCCAGATGGGTCTTGCCACAACCATAGCCGCCGGTAAAAGCCAACCAGCCTTCGGGATTCGCCGCATAGCCCCGGGCCAGTTCAACCGCGTGCCGGAGGTTCTGCGCTTCGTCTCGAGGGAGTTCGCGCTGCCGTAGATCGAAGCTGTCAAAGGTCATATCGGCGTAGAGCGGCAGGGTATTGAGATCGGAAGGGGTCTTTTGAACGCCGGCCTGGCGATAGTCCGGCGCAAGAATAGTCGCAATCTGGACGAGATCGCTGTCGGCCAGCCGGGACCGCAAACGCGGGTCCAATTCTTCGAAATCTTGGTTGGTGGTGATGACGGTGGGTAAGCGCGACATATAGCGGTAGTTGAGGAGCTGGAAGAGTTTTTCCAGCGCCCACGGCGTCCCGTATTCTGTGCCCAGGTCGTCTAAAATCAAGACGGGCGCCGTGCGCACCTGCTCAAAACGCTCGTCGTAGGTCTGCTCGGAGAGCGGCGCGAAGGCAGCGCGCAGGTGATCCAGTAGATCCGGCACGGTGACAAAAAGCACGTTGATTCCCTGCTCCAGGCAGACGTTGGCGATGGCAGCCGCGAGATGCGTTTTTCCGCAACCGTAGCCGCCCCGGAAGAAGAGCCAACCTTCGGGGTTGCGGGCGTAGGCGCGGGCAACGTCGTACGCCCGGCGAAGATTCTTCTGGCGGTCAGGCGAAAGGCCCATGCCCTCTGGGCGAAAGGAGTCGAAGGTGAAGCGATCCAACGCTTCAAGGTTGCTCATCCGCCGCAGCGCTTCGGCGCGCTGGGCGCGCAGTTCGTCCGCGCGACAGCTGCAGGGGAAGAGCTTGCCGAAATCGGGGTGGGTGACGTCCACGTCCCGGCGCACGTAGCCCAAGCCGTGGCATTTAGGGCAGCTGGGATCGCCCAGCAGGCCGCTCTCCGATGCCGACGGCGTCTCAGTGCTGGATGAAGTCGGCGTATTTTCCTTCGATATATCGCCGGCGATCCTCTTCGCTATCTCGTCGACTGATTTCATCTCGTCCCTCGGTTTGCCAACGCTCCAAAATCGCACGAATGTACTTCCAACTCCGTTTGTTGAGCCGCACCGCCTCACGGAAGGCGTCTTCGATCCACGCCGCCGGATAGGTCTCCTCGGCCTCCTTGAGCTCCTCGCTTAGCAGCGCCGTCAGCGGGCCGATATTCTGCTCGTAGAGGGCGTAGATGTTGGGGCGCGCCTCAATCTCCGTCTGCGCCGGCTCGACGCCACGTCGCATAGCGGCGGCAGCGCTGCGCCCGCGCGGACTGTTCGCCAGGTAGCGCCGTTCGACCGCGCCGTCGGCCCGCTCCCACGCCACGTCCAGCAGCGTGCCGCGCGCCACGGCGCGGGCCAGGGCGCAGGCCAGCGCATCGTCTCCGGCGTCACCCAGGGCATGCTGCACCGCTGCGTCGGCGCGGAGCTCCGCCAGCGTGATCCACGGCGCGACCTGCGCGCGTCTTCGCGCCAGCCGCCAGAGCACGAGCAGGGTCACCTGGAGCTCCAGCAGGTCATCGATGTGCGGGATCAGATCAGTGAAAACGACCTCCGGCAGCCGCACCAGGGAGAGCCGGCCCTCCGGGAAACCGGAGAAGTGCCAGAGCAAGTCGCGGTCTCCATCAGCCATAGGCGGCCTCCCCTACCCCGGCGGGCGGCGTTGCACGGGCTGTGGTCGCGTCCAGGAACTGCGTCAATCGCTTGTTGAAATAGAGGTGAACGTTGCCCGTAGGGCCGCTGCGGTGTTTGGCGATCATCAACTCGGCGATGTTCTGTAGCTCTGTCTCCTCATTGTAGAGCTCGTCGCGGTAGATAAACATCACCACGTCGGCGTCCTGCTCGATACTGCCGCTCTCGCGCAGATCGGAGAGTACCGGATGCTTATCTTGCCGCTTCTCCACGGCGCGGGAGAGCTGCGACGCTGTCATGACCGGCACGTCCAGCTCACGCGCCATCGCTTTCAACGAGCGCGAAAGGTAGGAGACCTCCTGCACGCGATTCTCGATGCGCGAGCCGCTGGTCATCAGCTGCAGATAGTCGACGAAGACCATCTCCAGGCCGTGCTCAGAGTGCAGGCGGCGACATTTCGTCCGCAGTTGAATCGGCGTGAGGGCAGGTGTATCGTCGATGTAGATAGGCAATTCCGAGAGATGCGCGATGGCCTCGGTGAACTTGGGCCAGTCGTCGTCGAGCAGGTTGCCCAAGCGCAAGCGCTGCGCATCGATGCGGCTGATCCCGGAGACCATACGCTGCACCAGCTGTTCCGCCGACATCTCCAGGCTGAAAACGGCGATGGTACGACCCCGCTCGGCTGCCTTAAGCGCCAGCGTCAGCATGAGCGAGGTCTTGCCCACGCCCGGTCGCGCCGCCAGGATCAGCAGGTCGGAACGTTGAAAGCCGCCCAGCAACTTGTCCAGGTCGCGGAAGCCGCTGGGCACCCCCATGACCTCGCCACGATGCTCGTAGAGATTCTCAACCCAGCTGTAGTACGAATCGGCGACCTCCTGCACCGGTCGCAGGTCGCGGCTGGCCCGCCGCTGGGAGATGGCGAAGAGCGCCCGCTCGGAGCGATCCACCACGTCGGTGATGGGTTGCTCCTCATCGTAGGCGTACTGGGCGATGTCGCTGGCGGCATCGAGCAGGTTGCGGCGCACGCTGGTCTCCTCGACCATGTGCGCGTAGCTCTCAATGTTGATCGCCGAGGGAACCGCGTTGATCAGCTGGGAGATGTAGGCCGCGCCACCCACCGACTCCAGGTACTCTCGCTGCTCCAACTCGGTGGTCAGCGTCAGGAAATCCAGAGGCTCCCGTTGCTCGTGGAGCGCGACGATGGCTTCGTAGATATAGCGATGTTTCCGCAGATAGAAGTGCTCGGCGCGCAGAAAAGAGAGTACCCGGAAGATGGCTTCCGGGTCAATCAAGAGCGCGCCTAGAACAGCTTCCTCGGCCTCGACATTCTGGGGAACGGTTCGCTCAGGCAAGGGATTTCACTCCAAGATCATGTGCTAGACGGTCAATCTGTTGGCAGATCGTCAAGATCGATATTGTTGAGAAAATCGCGGAAGACGTCCAGGTCTTCCTCCGCACCACCCGGCGCCTCGTCCAGCAGGTTTTCTTGTGGCTCCATCCCGGCTTTGTCCATCACACTCTCATCCACGTAGATAGGCGCCTCCGCCCGCACTGCAATCGCTATGGCGTCGCTGGGACGGGAGTCGACTTCGATCAGCTCGTCGCCAACTTCGATGAAAAGGCTGCCATAGAACGTGTCATTGGCCAACGTATGCACGAGGATATAATCCAGGCGCCCCCCCAATCGATCCATGAGATTGACCAAAAGGTCGTGCGTCATGGGACGCGGCGGATCAATACCCTGCAGGTCCATAGAAATGGCCTCGGCCTCGCAGGCACCGATCCAGATAGGCAGGTAGCGCTCCACGCCTCTCTCCTGCAGCACCACAATGCGATGCGGCGAAACCAGACTCACTTGAATCGTAGCGACTTTTACCTCAATCATTGTGTACGCCTCCCACCCTTCGTGGGGAAGATATGAAAAGATGGATGTTCGTGTCTGGTCGCCCCACCGATCAGCCTCTGAAGATCACCACTCGCCGCCTCTTCGTGTTCAGATTATACCATCAGGCGGATAAACACAAGCGACGAGATAGAAGGGCAAACGAAGCGCGTCAGGGTAAAAGCACCTGTTCCAGGCGCGGCACGCCCTCACGCCAGACGTAGCGGTAAAGCGGCGCATCGTGCCAGACCCCCTGCGCATCCAGGCTAATCGTATCCAGATTGCCCTGGCGTGAGACTTTCCGCAACGCGGCAGCTACGCCGGCACGCGAAGGGGTCCCACGCGCAGCGACATCCGCCCTCAGAGCCTCAGCGAGAAGGTGGATAGCCTCGTACGTGGGCAGAGCGTAGATCTGGGGATCGGAGACGTGTGGCCCCATGCGCGTGTATCCTTGCCGCCACGCTTCAGTCTCCGGCAGATCCTGGGGAAAAGGATAGGGGGTCAGAAAACGTTGTCCCTCGGCAAGGTCCTCGCCTGCCGTCTCGACGAACTCCGAGGACCCAAGGTCGAGGCCACCCACCAGAACGCCACCCCATCCGGCAGCCCGCTGTTCCTCAAGATGCTCACCGGCGACGTGCGGCGGTTCACTGCTCAACGCGAAGGTCGGGTCTAGATCCCTGGAAGTACAGAGACGCGCTTCCAGCCTGCGGGATAACGAAAGGGCCAGTGCATCCTCGCCCCAGACGACGCCGCAAGCGTCCGTCTCATCCGGTGACAGCGCGGCGACCATGGCATCCGCCAGTCGCGCCGAGGACGGCGCCAGCTGGTTTGTGGACCCGTGTGTATTGGTGAGCCATGCGCCCAGCGCAAGCAGCGGCACACCCGCTTCGACGTAGCGCGGCTGGGCAGCCACCGTGGTCGTCTGGCGATAGTGCCCCATCACAGCGACGACGTCGGGGTCGACGCTGAGATTGCGCGCTGCGACGCGGGCCAGGGTCGGATCGTTACGGTCATCGCAGGCGACCAGGACCAGCTTATGGCCTGAGATACCGCCCGCCGCGTTGATCTCGCGCACGGCCAGGCGCGCAGCATAGATGGCATCATAGCCGATGTAGCGGTACCGACCTTCAAAGGGCGCCACCAGCCCGATTTTGAGGACGGAAGGCGCGGAATCGACGGTGCACGCAGCGCCTCCCCAGATCAGCAGCAGGAAGAGTACGGCCATACGCCAACGCGGATGGGAAAAGCACTTGGTTCGACGCATGGGGTCCCGTCAAAATGGCTCAGGTGCCTAGCAAAGCCAGACTCTTCCGGATTTTCTCCTCGATGGAGAGATCCTCACCGTGAGGCAACTGCTGCAACGCTCGCTGGGATTCGACCACGCTGAAGCCGAGCGCCGTGAGCGCCGCGATGACATCAGCATCGTCTTCTGCCATGCTGGGCGCCGGCCCCGCCAGCGCGTCGATCTTGTCCTTCAGATGCAGGATAATGGCTTCGCCGGTCTTGCGCCCCACCCCAGACGCCCGCGCCAATATCTCCGGCCGACGTTCGGCGATGGCCTGACGCAGCATCTCAGGAGAGAGGGTTTCCATGATGCTCAAGGCCACCTTCGGCCCGACGCGGTTGACGCCCAGCAACATCTCGAAAAGCGCCCTTGACTCACGGGCGTCGAAGCCATAGAGGGCCAACTCGTTCTCGCGGACGTGGAGATGGGTGTGGAGCACGATCTCCTCGCCCACCCGGTACTCGTCGGCGTGAGGCACGCCGACGGCGAAGCCCACGCCGCCCACGTTCAAGACAATCACATCTTCTTCCGTGCTAAGTACCGTGCCTTCCAGCCGTGCGATCATCGTCTAAAGACCCTCAACTCGGACTATCTTGGTCACGACAACAACGTGTCAAGGCGTGCGCGATGCAAATAACAGATCGCCACGGCAACCGCATCGGCAGCGTCATCGGGGCGAGGCACTTCGGAGAGATTGAGTAACATGCGCACCATCTCCTGCACCTGGCGCTTATCGGCGTTGCCGTAGCCGGTGATGGCTTCTTTGACCTGCATCGGTGTGTATTCGGCGATGGGCAGGCCGGCCCTGGCAAGCGTCAGCAGGATCACACCACGCGCCTGTCCCACCGACATCGCCGTTTTGATGTTGCGACTGAAGAAGAGTTCTTCGACCCCGGCAGCCTCCGGCTGATGCTCGGAAAGCACGGTATCCAACTCCTGATGCAGCATGTGGAGGCGCTCTGGATCAGGAGTATTCGCCGGCGTTCGCACCACTCCGCTCGCAATGAGCTGTAAATCGGACCCGCGCTCTTCAACCACGGCATAGCCGGTGATGGCCAGGCCAGGGTCAATGCCCAAAACACGTACCACGACGGGCTTACTCATACGCACCGTTGCAGAGTCGAATGTGTACTGCCTCTCAAAAGGGGCACGGTTAGCTAGACAACCGGCTCTCAGTGCCCCTGAAACTATCTTGGAAGGACCGTCAAGCTGCCTGCGCAGCGAAAGCCTCGACGGCTTCCTCCGTGACATCCAGGTTTGAGAAGACGCGCCGGACGTCGTCCAGATCCTCGAGGTTGTCAATCAGCTTCAGAATTTGCACCGATTCGCGTTTGCCCAGCGTCAGTTCGTTCTGCGGCACCATCACGATTTCCATGTTGCGAACAGGGATGCCAGCCTCTTTCAAGCTCTCACCGACCTGGTGCAATTCTTCATACGCCGTGTACACCTGATGATCGTCCTCTCCCTCGCCCTCGATGAGATCTTCAGCGCCAGATTCTAATGCCGCCTCGAAGAGTGCGTCGAAATCGACCTCGGTCTTGACGTTGACCACGCCCTTGCGATCAAATTGCCAGGCCACGGAACCGGGATCGCCCATGTTCCCACCCAGCCGCGTCAGCGCGTGGCGCAGCGCCGCGACGGTGCGATTGCGGTTATCGGTCACCACGTCGATCATCAACGCGACGCCGTGGGGGCCGTAGCCCTCGTACCACGTCTCGATGATCTCAGCGCCCGATTTGTCTTCACCGGTACCGCGCTTGATAGCACGCTCGATGTTATCGTTGGGCATGTTCATCTCGCGCGCTTTGTCGATCGCCATGCGCAGCTGGAAGTTCACCTCAGGATCGCCGCCGCCGCCTTCGCGCACGGCAATGACAATCTCCCGCGCCAACTTGGTAAATATCTTACCTCGTTTGGCGTCCTCCTTCTCCTTCTTACGACGAATGGTTGACCAATGGCTATGTCCGGACATACGACCTCCTTAAAAAGATCATCAAAAAGTAAAACAACAGATGAGCTTAACTCTACTTATAGACGGCTTGATAACTGCTCTTACTCACGCAGAAGCAAGAGAACCGGGTGCGCCTCTAGGCTTCACCCGGCTTCTGACGACTCAATTTGTCACCAATAATATCCTTCCGACCACGAAGGAACGCATCGCCGTTCATCGGACGTTTGCCGGCCATTTGCAAACGCGAAAGCACTAACGCGCCTTCACCCGTCATCACAGCCGGCATCCCTTTCCACGCAAAAACCTGACCAGGCTCCCTATCCGACCGCCTATCGACCTCTTCCAGGGGCTGTGCGGCAAGGATCTTCAACCGGCGCCCCTGCCAGAAGGTAAAAGCGCCTGGATCAGGCGCAAACGCGCGCACGTGATGGCTCAACGTCCGCGCCGACTCTGTCCAATCGATGGCCGCCGCTTTTTTCCGCAGACGCTTTGAGATAGTCACGCCTTCTTCCGGCTGTGGGCGCGGCTCCAAATCCCCGCTCAGATAATCCGGCAGGATCTCGATGAGCAGTTCGGCGCCCAACTGCGCGAGCCGTGTTTCCAACTCTCCGGCGTTTTCCTGCGGTTTGATACGCACCTCGCGCTGGGCCAGAATCGGGCCGGTGTCCAGGCCTGCGTCCAGCTTCATGACCGTCACGCCGGTGACCTCATCTCCGGCCAGCAACGCAGCCTGTACGGGTGAAGCACCTCGCCAGCGCGGCAGCAGCGAAGGATGGATATTGAGCACGCCGTAGGGTGCCATCGACAAGACGGCGTCGGGCAATATCTTTCCAAAAGCCGCCACCACCATCACATCGGGCGACCAGGCTCGCAGATGTTCAACCGCTTCCATCTTCTTCAGACTCTCCGGTTGGAAGACAGGAATGCCTTCCGCCAGCGCCAGTTCCTTGACAGGCGGCGGCGTCAGATGGCGCCCCCGCCCTGCCCGGCGGTCCGGCTGCGTCACCACCCCAACGACGGGATAGGTCTGACAAAGTGCCTCCAACGCAGGAAGAGCAAACTCAGGTGTTCCCATAAAGACAATTCGTGGTTTCATATCAGGTATTTTAGCACAACATAGCGCAGGAGCAACCTGAGCTCCAGAGGGGGCAAACGAAGCAGTTCCAGGGTGGCTCAAACGCCATAGGCGGCGTCCCATCATGTTTCCCTCCCGCATCAACCCCAGCCTCGTTTGCCTTGCTTTCGCCTACGCAGGTTCTAAAGCACGTAGGACGTTTTCTCCAGCAGACTCGCTTCAAAGGGCAAACGAAGCGGTTCCGGGGATGCTCAGACACAATTAGGGACTCAGGTGAAAATAACCTTTGCATTTGGCCAGGTGGACCAAAATGACACTCTTTTCCGCGTCATTTCGAGCGGAGGGCCGTTTTTGCCCGGAAGCCTGCCCCGAGCATGGCCGGAGGGTCGGGGAATCTCCCCGACCGGCCCGCAAAACCACGTTCATGTGCAAGCATCGGGAACAGTGGAGGCGAGAGGGGGAGATTCCTCGACTCGCTTCGCTCCCTCGGAATGACGGAGAACAAGTAGGGTCTCTCATACCCGAAAGACTTGGTTACGAAACGCACAACTTATTGGGTCTCTGGAATTTCGCCGGGTGGCCCAAAAACGATCTAAATTTTTACCACGGATGGCACGGATTTTCACTGATTTTTCATTTTCTGTGTGAATCTGTGAAATCTGTGGTTAAACTTTCAGTCTGATCATGCGAAGTCCAAAAGAGCCAACTTATTTAATCACCATTCCTAGATACGATTGCCCTGGGCGCGTAAATAGGCAACTTCCTTTTTTATGATATGATCTGTATAGGAGTTACGGTATAAGGTGCAACGCGCCTGCGATTACCCGATCATGTTGGCTAAACACCCATGACAGCGTGCACGACATGGCTATTTTCAAGCATTCGAAGGTGCGTCGCACCTGGCTACGTTCTAATACCGTAATTTAAGGATCTGTATCGTAGATGGCATGAGACACTTACACCTCTAATCCAGACAAATACATCGCTATTGACTCCTTCGAAAATAGCGAATGATGAATGGCGAATGGCGAATACTCAAGCA
>CAYVKR010000109.1:0-9956 GCA_964452025.1 uncultured Anaerolineales bacterium | reverse complement strand
CACTGGTGCGCGGCTTCCTGCTCGATCCTACGGAGAACTCCGAGCTGTGGAACATTGAGGCGATTGACCTGAAGCGCTAATACACAGGCTTCTTAAAACAACCGGTCGTAGATGTAGCCGCCGGTGATGTCGCCGGGCAGCAGATCCGGCGTGAACTGAATGCATCGGAATGCCAGGCCCCGCGCCGTGGCGAAACTGTTGGCGATGAGCGTCTTCGCCAGGCCCGGAAAGTCCTCCAGGAGCACGTGCCCGCCGGTCAGCACGGCTGCCATAATCTTCCGCAGCAGCACGCGCTTGCCCACGACGGCACGTTCGACCTCTTAAATGAACCGGTCGGCATGCGCCGCGACGTCTTTTAACGGCAGAAGCATACCAACCTCCACGAGGGTGTTCTCCCTCAACTCACATCAAACCGGCCCTGCGTCGAACAAATATGATCAACACAGGGCCGGAAGTTATCTACCATCTAGGATAAACCCACACGCTGTCGCCAGACGTTCAGAAATCGAAATCGTCCCGTCGAAGCCTCTCCCTGGCGTAAAAAGCGCCGCCGACCAGGCCAAACAGCAGCCCGACAAAGGAGGAACCATAGGAGAAGAAGCTCAACCAGAACGTCGCTTCAACGATCCTCAAAACCATCAAGACAGGGCCTACAACACCCGCGATGACTAGCAGCAGGCCGAGACCGATAAGCTTAGGGGGCCGGACGTACATTTTCTACTCGTACAGCCAACAGGCAACTTGATGCTTGGGGTCGGGCTCAAAATAGGGGGGCGTTTCCACATCACACTTGCCCTCCATAAAATGGGGACAGCGGGGGTGGAACCGACAACCGCTCGGCGGATTGACCAAGCTGGGCGGTTCGCCCGGCGGCACATCGCGAAGTTTGGTGGCGTTATCGGCGTCAGGATCGGACGTCGCTGCAAGCAGCGCATGTGTGTAAGGATGATAGGGACTGTTAATCAGATCGTTGATCTGAGACTTCTCAACAGCCTGGCCCGCGTACATCACAAAGATCCGCTCGGAGAAGTAGCGCACCGTGGAGAGATCGTGGGTGATGTAGATCACGGCCAGATCGTGCGTGTCCTGTAATCGGCGCAGCAGCTTGAGAATCTCCACGCGGACCGATGCGTCTAACATGGAGACCGGCTCATCAGCGACGATCAACTTCGGTTCCAAGAGCATCGCCCGGCTGATCACGATCCGCTGCTGCTGACCGCCGCTCAACATGTGCGGGAATTTAGGCAGGAACTCCTCTGCCGGCGCCATCTTGACCTCTTCCAACGTCCTTCGAATACGCTTCCGACGCTCTTCCTTGGACTTGATGCCGTTGATGATCAGCGGCTCCTCAAGGATACGCTCGACCGTCATAAACGGCGCCAGCGCTCCATAGGGATCCTGCTGCACGAAGCCGATCTTGGCTCGATAGTCGCGCAACGCTGTTCCTTTCTGCTCGGTGAGGCGGAGTCCGTCGAAGGTCACACTGCCTTCGGTGGGCGTGTTCAAGCCTATGATGGTCTTCATCAGCGTGGTCTTCCCACAGCCACTCTCACCTACGATAGCGATGGTCTCATTGGCGTGCAGATCGAAGGTGATGCCATCGACAGCCCGCACATATCCGGCGTGCCCGATTCCGAACTTCCGCAGCTCGAACCAGACCCGCAGATCCTTGATTGACAATAACGCCCCATTTTTGGATGCCATGCTTTCACTTCCCATTGCCCCTACCTCATCTTGACCTTGGGTACTCATTTGAACGGACATTCACCCTCCTCTGGCTCAGACATATAACCAGCACTTGACTTCACGTCCGTCCTGCTTCACAGTCGGCGGCTCTTCATCACATCGCTCGAAGCGCTGAGGACAGCGGTCGGCAAAGCGGCAGCCGGTAGGCGGATCCAGCAAGCTAGGCGGCTGCCCCGTGATAAAATCAGGCTCTTGATCACCGCGCAGACGCGGCACACTGTCCATCAGCTTTTGCGAGTAGGGATGGAGTGGGCGGTCAAAGAAACGATGTGCGTCGCTGCGCTCCACGATCTGCCCGGCGTACATCACCGCCACGCTGTTCGCCAGCTCACTGGAGGTGGCAATGTCATGGGTGATGAGAATAAAGCTGATACCCAGATTGCTCTTGATCTGCTTGAGCACGTTGAAGATATTCGCCTGCGTCAACACGTCCAGCGCCGAGGTCGGCTCGTCAAGCACGATAAGATCGGGGGAAGTCACCAGCGCCATAGCAATCGCCACGCGCTGCCGCATCCCGCCGCTCAACTCGAAAGCGTAACGATGCAAGAAGTCCAACGGCACACCGACGTGTCGGAACATCTTGCTGGCCTGTTCCAGGGCCTTTTCTTTGCTCATGCCGTGGTGGATAATAGAAGGTTCTGCCACCTGGTCGCCCACCTTTAACACCGGATTCAGGGCGTTCATCGCTGCCTGGGGTACCATGGACATGCGCACCCAACGCACCTGCTGGCGGTATTCCTTATCTGTCAGTTCCATGATGTTTTCGCCGTGCAGGCAAACTTCGCCGTCGTAGGCATGCACATTTCGGGGTAACAGACGCAGGATCGCCCGCGCCAATGAGGTCTTGCCGCATCCTGACTCGCCAACGACAACCACAGCTTCGTCTTCATTCAGCTGGAAGTCGACGCCATCTACTGCGCTCACCACACCTTTGGTCGTGCTGAATTGCAAGGTCAAGTCTTTCACGTCGAGTAATAGTTCTTTTTCAGCCATGATTTTATACCTCTCTCAGACGGGGATTGAAGACGCGATCCAACGCAAAGCCCACCATGGCAAACGCAAGCCCCGTGATCATCAGCAGTAAGGCCGGCTGTAAAATCCAATAATACTGTCCATTATATAACGCTCCGTTGGAACGCGCGTCTTCGATAATCTTGCCCCAGGTTGGCAACGTAGGATCGCCGAGGCCCAGCAGAGCCAGCGAGGCCTCCAAGAAGACGTAAGTCGGAATTGAACTCACCAGCTGGGGAATTAGCACAGGGATAATGCGCGGGACCAGATAGAAGATGATGATGCGCCAATTGCTAGCGCCGTAGGCCTGGGCAGCTTCGATATAATCTGACTCCTTGATCTGCAGGAAGGTCGCCCGGTAGTTCTTGATTGCTGCCCCGAAAATGCTCAAGAGGATGACCCAACCTAACAACAACCAGATACTGCGACCAATGAACATACCGACCATGATGAGAATGGGCAGAAAGGGTAACAGCATGTTGATCTCGGTGATGCGCTGGATCAGACTGTCCACAACACCCCCGTACCAAACACCGATGGCAGCAATAATCATGGTGGTGACGGTGGTGCCCAACGCCGCCAGCAAACCGAACGACAGCGCAATAGGCGTTCCCCACAGCAGAGCTACGCCTAGATCGCGCCGTCGATGATCGGTGCCGGCGATACCATGCACCTTTCCGAAAAGCACGAACTTGGCGTCTATGTCGGCGTCCTCCTCAAAGGTAACCGCCTCGACCAACAACGTATAGGTCCCCTTGATAGGAACGCGAATACCCTCTTCTTGCTCCAGATTGGTAAAAAGACCGATACTAGGCTCCAAACCGCCCAGACGCCGCTTTAGACGGTCATCCTGATCAATGCGATACGTTTCCGTGTTGCGAGCCGCAAGCTCACCTACCTGAATTTTCCGGCCGTCGGGCGTGATCCAGGTCATGGTAACGTGAGGGGACTTCGACTCATGCTCAGATTCAAAGAGAATTCTCATGGATTGAGGGAAAGCATCGTAGTGATAGTCAAAAGAGAACTCCATCACCACGTCATCCATATTCTCAGCGATTGATGTGGTGGTCTTAGTCATCCCCTCGTCATCGACGTTAAGCACGATGGTCTCTGGCATCTTCTGGCTGCGAAAGAGGTTGCTCCACATCGGGGGAACTGTACGCGGGGTCTCGCCCCAGACATCCTCTCCGCCCCGCCAGAGGTGGATGGCCTCATCATAGGGAATGGTAATCACTGTGTATAGGGCTACACCGATCAAAACTGCAATAAGCAACAGCCCGACAATCGCCGAGGGGTACTGACGAATGTCTGCCAGGGTCTGTCTCAACCATTTCATTTGTGTGCTCCTTCACTACCCACCCGCACCCGGGGATCGACCAGGGCATAGATGAAATCCAGCAAAAAGACCGTGAGCGCCAGCAGGTAAGCGTAGATCACCGTAGAACCGACGATCACGGGCGAATCGAAAAGGCCGATGGCCTGATAGAGCAACCGACCCAGTCCAGGCCAGTTGAAGATGGTCTCCGCGATAATAGCGCCCTGCCAAAGGGTGATCAACATCAGCGCAAAGCTGGTGACGATATACGGTAGCGTCGGGCGCAGGATATAGCGGCGTTCAACCTCGCGGGCGGAAAGCCCCTTGGCCCGCGCCAGCTCCACGTAATCCTCCATGGAGAAGATCAGAAAGAAAGTGCGCCAACCGTAAACGCTGCCAAAGAAACCACTGATCAGCCAAGCGATCACCGGCAGAATCAGGTGCCGCCCGATGCTCAGCGTGCGCTCGACCAGATCCTCAGGCGGCGGCGCTTTCACCATACCGCCGAAGGGCAGCCACCCCAGGATGGCAGCGAAAATCAAGATCAGGAAAAGGCCGTAAAACCAAGCCGGCGCTGCGGAGATAGGCGAGAGACCGATGACGACCTTGTCTACAATACTCCCGTAGTTGCGCGAGAGGGTGAGTGCAAAAAAGAGGCTGACGAAAAACAACAGGAGGTTTGACGTCACCATAAAGAGCAACGTCGGCGGCAAGCGCTCCAGGATGATATTGCGCACCATCCGTGAACCGGCGTCGCTGGACATAAACTGCGCCCGCCCTAGATCGAGTCGCAGCGCGCTCCACAGAAATCGGAAACTGCGGATGACAAAGGGCTGGTCCAGGCCCAGGCGGCGCTCCTCGACGGCTACAAGCTCGTCGATCATCTTGAGACGTTCCTCCGTTGGCAGCTTCCGGAGCTCCGGGTCCATATTGACCTGGATGGAGATCCGCTCGCGGGCCTGTCCGATGATCATCTGATCCACATAGCCACCCATGTTGGCGATAAGGATGGTCAGATAGACGCCGATCACCACGGCGACAAAGAGCCCGGCCAGCTTTGTGGCTACGTAGCGGGCCAGCCGTAGAAGGGGGTTGCGGGTAGAGCGAGAAGAGGAAGCGTCAGGAGAAGAAAGAGGTGCGGTCGATTCAACTGAGGCATCAACATCCGTTTGTATGGATAAAGGGTTTTCAGACATAATTGCGTTTCTCGCTTTCTAACATAACGCGCAACAGAGGTCATAAACCGGGGGTGGACCAGCGCCCACCCCCGGCAAAGGTACACAAAAACTAACGTTAAGGCGCGGTCACGAAGGTGAGGGAGTCGAAGCTGGGTACGGCGACGCGCTCGGAGACGACCACCACTTCCAGCCGGTTGGAGCCGGCTTCCAGGGCGCCCGTCACGTCAGCGTCAAGCGCAAACTCCCACAGACCATCTTCTGCCGCCTCAGCCTGACCGACGTGGGCCACGTTGCCCTCGGCGTCGAAGACCAGGTACTTGACGTTGTCGATGTCCTCGATGGGATAAGGATCACCCTCGAAGGTCACGAAGACCTCGTAGGCAGCCTCTTCCCCGATGGTCACGCGGCCGGGGCCGTCCAGCTCAACTGTGGCGATGGGAGGTTCAGCAAAGCGCAGCCAGCGGTCGGCCGCGTCCGGGTAGTCCCGATAACGCTGCAGCACGACGTTGCCCTCGGTGGGGAAAGCGCCCTGTAGATAGAAGGGACCGGTGCCAATCCAGAAGTGATTCCGGCGTTCGAACCACAGGTTGTAGTTCTCGAAGCGCGCCTGCGCCTCTTCAGCCGTTATGTACTGACCCAGCGTCGGCTCGTAGGGGATGGTGCCCTCTTCCAGCGCCTCGTCCAACTGCGCCTTCAGAATGTCAACGGTGGGGCCGGCGATGTAGCTGAGCCACTCAACCTCGTTAGCGTCGGCTTTGGCAGAGGTGAAGGCAGCTTCCAGATTTTCCTCGGCCATCAGACCCAGCGCCAGCATGTGCCAGGAGGCCTGCCCCTGATCAAAGTAGGGGAACCAGCTGGTGACGCTCTGCTCGGCGTCCAGCGCGTAGTAGTTGCTGTAGTGCTCAATGACCAGCGGATCCTCAGAGACGATGCGCATACCGCGGAAGCTGGACATGAAGGAGTTGAAGTCGGGCACAACCGCCTCGTCGTAGACGGGGCTGGCCTCTTTCGCGCGGTCGAAGGTGACGATCATGGCCATGATCACGTCGGCGACGGAGAAGGAGCTGCCATCGTGCCAGGTGACGGTGTCGTAGAGGTCGTCGGGGTAGTAGACTGTGCTCTTGCGAAGTGCCGTCTCGGTCTCGGTGTAGACCTCGGCGGCGGTGAGGAAACGCTGCTCCTCGGCGTCCCAGTCCACCCAGGCGTCGTCCGGCACCGCGATCTCTTCGGCGAACTCCAGATCCACCCAATCCAACGTCTTGAAGACGGGCAGACCTTCCTCGACGACGACCTCGGCCCGCTCAAAGCGGCGGGGCCACCAGAGTCCGGTGTAGGGATCGGGGACGTAGCCCATCTCGCCCGTGGCGCGGATCAACATCATGTCGTAGATCCAGTTGCTGCCGTCCAGCGGGTTCCAGGGCTCGGAGAGAATGCTGGGCATGGCCAGGTTCATGGAACCGCCAACCTCGCCCTCGCGCTGAATGGTGACAGGCCAGAGCCAGGCACCGCTGACGCCGCCGTAGAGATCGGCAGCCACAGAAACTTCCTGGCGCTTGGGGGTAATGGAAGCGGAGTCGTTCAGCCAGATGCGGACAGAGTCTTCCATCGACAATTCGAGGGCCTCAGCCATCATCTCGCGGCGCTCTTCAAGGTTGCGGAAATCGCTGTTCAACAGACGCTCGGAGATTTCGTAGAACTCCGGATCGTTCTCATAAGCCTGCCACAGGGGGAAGCCCAGGCCCATATCGGTGTAGAAGAAGGCGAAATTGTCCGCCAGCGCGCGGGGCACCACAGTGGTGATCCAGCCGCCGGTGTAGATGTGGAACTGACCATCTTCAGGGTTGCCCTGAATCCAGATGGGCGAGGCTTCGGCCGCCGTGCGATAATCGCGGGTGACGGTGAAGCCGATGTCCTCCAGCTGGTTGCCAACGTAGTCGCCGATGTCCTGGCGCTCATCCTCGGTGCGGATGAGAATAATGATCTCGACGGGTTCACCCTCATACTGCCAAACGCCACCCTCCAAGGTCGCGCCCAGGGCTTCCATCTCTTCTGCGATGACGGCCTCGGCCCGCTCTTTGTCGTAGGCGTATTCCAGCTCGAGAGCTCGAGCCACGTCAGCCATCAAGGCGTAGTCGTTGGAGGCGTTGTTGAAGGGCAGCCAACGCGGCGTGCCCAGCCCGCCCGCAATCTCCTCGACAATGTAGGTACGGTCAACAAGCCAGTTCATGGCCTCACGCACGCGGGGCACGGCGAAGGGGTTCAACTTGCCGGTGCCTTCGAAGACGGGGCCGGCGGGGTTGAAGGTCAGCTCGTTGTATGAACCGTAGTTGGCGTAAGAATCTAGATCCTGAGAAGCAGCGACTGCCTGAGCTACCTCAGGGTTGCCAACACCATGAGCATACATATCGATCTCGCCCACTTCCAGGCGGGTCACAGCCTGATCAGCGGAAGGCTCCTCGACCACCACGATGGTGTCGATCAGAGAGCCCTGGCGCTCGCTGAGGTCTACTTGAGACTCGACCTCAACCTCAACAGTACGCTCCACCTCGACCTCAACGGTGCGCTCCACCTCGACCTCAACGGTGCGCTCCACCTCAACGGTGCGCTCCACCTCGACGACCTCTGGTTCGCAGGCCGCGACTAACACACTTACTACCGCTAACAGGGCAGCAAGGACAAACCATTTCTTGCTATACATATTTTCTCCTCCTGTATACGTTAATGGGGCTCAACTTTTCACACTGCTACGTTGTGACGACACTGCACCCGATACACACCACCTCCTTTCTCATAAGAACCGTCGCCTTCGTCACGTGACTCACCACCAAATAGAATAAAACCTGACAATCCGTCACGCGCTGAAGTCTATTTTACGTGAAAAACTAAATTCTTTCAAGGTAAAGGTCTTGACTCTACTGAAAAAAGCCCATTTACCACAGAGAGCACAGAGAACGCTGAGAGAAAATGAGTATTATGTTTAACTATCTTCACACTTGGTCAAATGTAAGATATAAAATCACACAAACTAAAAATCTCTGCGCCCTTTGCGTGCTCTGTGGTTAGATCGACCCTTTTTCAGTGGAGTCAAGGTTTTTAGTAGAGAAAGAAAACCCCATATTTTCTTTGGATGACCCTTTTTTTCAGGGCAGCCAAGGGCTTGTTAAGTAATCGCGTCCCGACTCTTAAGCCAACGTTACACATACCCTCAAGAGCCTGTGCGCGTGAAGGCCCTCGTCTGTACAGACTTTCGTTTATCCAGATGTTGTAACGCCCTTATCAGGACAGGCAAGAGGATGTTCGATACGTCAGAATGCTATTAGATCTTTTCAAAGTGGACACTTACGCTCACGCCGCTGCGCACCGTAATCGCATCCGTGACGTAACTATCTAGCCAATTAGCATTATACCCATGTTTCCCCAGATACACAAGTGACAAATTTCAGGGCAATCATGTTCCTCATTGATCAGTAATAGATAACATTCGTAGAGACTAAAAGCCAAGATGGGTATGCTGATCTGAAACGCAAGCGGTAGCGCACGCAACTGCCACGACGTCAACGGGCCACTTAGCAGCGTCACCAGCCAGATGAGTGCGTAGAGTGTTCGTAACTCCGCTCGCCGTGCCGAAAACGCTTCCCAGAAAAGCGTCGCCGCTATCCATAACACTGCCCAGTCGTAGATCATGGCGTGCGGAGTGATCCAGCAGGTCAGGCAGATAGCAGCAGCAAACGCCAGCGGCTTAGTTAGATGCACTTGTACCATCAGTCTCCAGAAGGCACGCAGGCCTACGACGGCGGAGAACAGCGTCAACCCGTCCGCCACAGCGTTGGCAGGAAGCAGCATCCGCCAGAAACCGCGCACGGTATGCAGATGCCAGAGGGGAAACTCCTGCCAGGTGGGCAACGCCGGCAAGACGTCACGAGCGAAGATGACGTATGCCCGGCTCGCCTCTGGAAGCAGGCCAAAGGAGAGCGCCGCCAGTGCCAGACCGCTGAGCGCGAAGCCAACCAGCGCCGCCCCCTCCTCGCGCCACCGTAGCAGCCAAAGGAGAGCTACGCCCAGCGTCAGCTGGGGCTTGTAGAGCAGTAGACCCAGGATCAGACCCGCCACAAATCGCCGCTCGCGCCGCCAGAGTGCATAGACAGCCGTCAGAAGAAAGAGGCTGAGTAGCGCGTTCTGTCCAAAGCTGATAGAGGCGAAGACGGGAAACCAGGTCAACGCCCAGAGAAAAGATCGACCGGCGTGTTGACGATGGAGAAGATAGATACTGGCTCCGAGCAGGCCCAGGCTCAGCAGACTCCAGATCGCAAAGCTGACGCCGTAGGGCAGCGCCGCCAGCGGCACAAAGAGCCAGGCGAAAAACGGCGGCGTGATAAAGGCATGATACGTTTGCAACCCCGGTCCGATGATGGACTGTTCCAGCTGGCGCTGAAACTCCACATCGTAGAGGTAGGCGCTCTCCCCCTGAGCCAACGTCTTGCCCGCTGCGTAGAATTGAAGATAGTCGGCGCCGAGGGGCTGCCCGGCGAGGTCGACGTAGTGAGGACCAAGGATCAGACTGAAGAGCCAGCCCAACCAAAGCACGGCTCCGGTGAGGCGGGCACACGAAAGACGCCTAGGGGTCAGGAATCGCTGCACATGGTTTGCTACCCTATACAGAAAGGATGACATTGGTGAAAAATCCTGTTTACCGCAGAGATCACAGA